>NZ_PZKO01000013.1:0-171048 GCF_014926485.1 Pseudarthrobacter sp. AB1 | reverse complement strand
CTAGCCAGATCAGCGCCAGCCCGATGACAAAGCAAAGGACGGCGGTGTAGTTGATGACAAACTCCACTGAGTCAAGCGCCGGTGGGAACACCGGGAACAACAGACTCGCGCCAATGGCAACCGATCCGAGAACCAGCAGCAATGCCGCCACCCTGATTAAGCCCGGAAGGTTGCTCCGGCAGGCCCGGACCATGGCTGGAAGCAGGACCAGCGAAACGTAGGCAGGGTAGGCGCGGCCGGCGGCCCCGTAGTATTCAGCCAGCAGTCCGTTCCGCGCGTCCTTGACTGACACCGATGCCAGGCCCGCGGAGGATCCCGAGGTATCCATCATGAGAAACACACCAAGCACGGTCAGGGAGGTCAGGCCCAGGACGGCCATCCCGATCCGTCCGGTGAGCAGCCGGTAGGCGTCGTCGGCCCCAAAGCCCCGGGTGACGCGGATACCCACGAAGAAAATAGCGGCGAAGATGACAAAGCGGAGCAGGAGGTTGGCCACGTTAACCCCGCCGAGCGCCTGGTCGATGGCAACGTAGGGCGCCTGGATGCTGAGCAGGGTGGCGAGCGTCATCAGGGCAAAGATGTAGAAGACTGTCCTGTTCTTCCCCTTCAGGGCACTGGGAACGCGCGCGATGGCCACCAGGCCGCAGACAGTCAGCGTGGACCATTGCAGGATTCCGATCATCCCAGGTTCTCCCAGATCTTTTCGGTCTTTTCATGGTCATGTTCCTGCCGGCGGAGGGCCCGGCCGAGTGTCTGCAGCCGGTCACCGGCCAGCGTGGTCAGCTCGCCGTCGGACAGGCTGTCGAGCGCGGCCTGCCGAGCCCCGGGAGGCCAGCCTGCCTCCGCCTCCGTGACGAGCCCGGTGGCCACCAGGCCGCTGGCAGGGCCGACACCGGCGGCAAGGGAGGTGGCAACCGCCAGTTCGGGCGCCAGCCGGTTCGCGGTCAGTTGCGCCGAATAGTTCTGCGGGGCGATTCCGGTGGCAGCGGAGACCCGGTGCCGCAGTTCGCCGTCGTCGATGGCCTCCACCCAGTTCTTGACCGAGGTGGCGTGCGGGGCCGGCTCCAACGCTGGCGAACCGGCCCGCTCGGCAGCCGCGGCAGCCGCCGGCGCGCCGCCCGGGTCCGCGGAGGAACGGGCCAAAACCGCCCGCAGGAGGTCCGCGGTGGAGATCTGGCTGACCAGTTCAGCCCTGGTGGGCGGGTACGGGTCCGTGAGCTGGCGGTAGGCATCGAACGCCGCCAGCGCCGAGACGGGGTTGACGTTATACGCGCGGCTGATGTTGACCACAGTTGCCTCTGCCACCTTGCCCCGGACAAGCTGCTGGGCCAGTGTGGTGCGCTTGATGCCGGACACGCGGCAGACGTCTGACGTGCTCGTGTGGGGGGCGATGCCGTGCAGCCAGCGCTGGAACGCTTTGGCAGGTATGGGCATAACGGCTCTCTGCAGAACGGATGGTCGCTTCTGATTTTAGCCTGATGTCCCGCGGGCGGTTTGGTGCCGCGTGCTGAGTCGACTATGCTTGATGGTCGAGCCCGTTGGTCCGTACACCCCCCAAGTCCGGACCGGCGGGCTCTTTAGTGCCCCGGCACTTTTCGGGGGCGGCACATTGCGGATTCACCGCAGTTTCGGGCCGATTCAGGCGGGCTCCTCCGGCCGGGCGGCGGGGAGAGGACGGACCAACCTATGACTGCAACCCTTGTTGCCAAAGATCTTTCCGGCGGCCACGACCACCGGACACTGTTCGCCAAACTTTCCCTCACGGTCGCCCCGGGCGACGTGGTGGGAGTAGTGGGCGCCAACGGCGCCGGCAAATCCACCCTGCTGCGCCTGCTGGCCGGGGTGGACCAGCCACAGGGCGGCAGCGTCAGCCTCGCCCCCTCCGATGCCTTTGTGGGCTGGCTGCCCCAGGAACACGAGCGCGTCGCCGGCGAAACCGTGGCCGGCTACATCGCCCGCCGGACCGGCTGCGCCCAGGCGACCGTGGAGATGGAATCCACCGCAGAGGCATTGGGCTCCGGCGCAACGGGAGCCGATGACGCCTACTCGCTGGCCTTTGACCGCTGGATGGCCTCCGGCGCGGCAGACCTCGACGAACGCATCCCGCCCGTCCTGGCCGACCTCGGCCTGGACACCGGAGCCGACGCTCCCATGACCGGGCTCTCCGGCGGCCAGGCCGCCCGCGTGGCACTCGCCGCGCTCCTGCTCAGCCGTTTCGATGTTGTGCTGCTGGACGAGCCCACCAACGACCTTGACCTCGCCGGCCTGGCCAAACTGGAAGCTTTTGTCCAGGGCCTGCGCGGCGGTGTGGTGCTGGTCTCCCATGACCGTGAGTTCCTGGCCCGCTGCGTCACCACCATTGTGGAACTGGACCTGGCGCAGAATTCCGTGGCGGTCTACGACGGCGGTTACGAGGCCTTCCTCGAGGAGCGCGCCGTGGCGCGGCGCCACGCGAGGGAAAAGTTCGAGGACTTCGCCTCCACCAAGGCAGACCTGGTCTCCCGTGCCCGGACCCAGCGCGAATGGAGCTCCCAGGGCGTGCGGAACGCCATGAAGAAGAGCCCGGACAATGACAAGATCCGCCGGGCCGCCAGCACCGAGTCATCGGAAAAGCAGGCACAGAAGGTCCGGCAGATGGAATCCCGGATTGCCCGGCTGGACGTGGTGGAGGAGCCGCGGAAGGAATGGCAGCTGCAGTTCACCATCGGCCAGGCGCCACGCTCCAGCGCGGTGGTGGCCACCTTGCGTGACGCCGTCGTGAAGCAGGGAAGCTTCACGCTGGGCCCGGTGAACCTGCAGCTTAACGCGGGGGAGCGGATCGGGATCACTGGCCCCAATGGAGCCGGCAAGTCGACGCTGCTGCGCCTGCTCCTGGGCCTCCAGCCGCCTGATGCCGGCAACGCGGCCATGGGCGCCTCGGTAGCCGTCGGCGAAATTGACCAAGCCCGCGGGCTGCTGGCAGGCCATCTTAACCTTGGCGACGCCGTCGAAGCCGTGCTCACGGACCTGACGCCGGCGGAGGTCCGTACCCTGCTGGCCAAGTTCGGGCTGAAGGCGGACCACACCACACGCCAGGTGGATTCGCTGTCGCCGGGGGAACGCACCCGCGCCGCCTTGGCGTTGCTGCAGGCACGGGGAGTGAACCTGCTGGTTCTGGATGAACCCACCAATCACCTGGACCTGCCCGCCATCGAGCAGCTGGAAGAGGCCCTGGAAAGCTACGAGGGCGCGCTGCTGCTGGTGACGCACGATAGGAGGCTGCTGGAGAACGTGCGGCTGGATGTACGGTGGAATGTGGACAACGGAACGGTAACTGAACTGATGGCAGACGCAACGGAGCAACAGCGATGAGCATGGACGGCGTTGCCTGGCACTCCCTGTACAACATCTCCCGGGCCAAGAACGGCTCCCGGCCCTTCTCCAAGGCAACCCTGAAGCGGGTGCTGGGTTTCGCCCGCCCCCACCGGACAAAACTGATCGCGTTTGTGGCGCTGTCCATTGTGATGGCGTTCCTGGCTGTCGCCACGCCCGTGCTGGCCGGCCAGGTGGTTGACACCATCGTGGCCAAGGCGGGTACCGACGAAGTGATCCGGCTGGCGATGCTGATCGCCGTGGTGGCCGTAGCCGAAGCAGGGGTGGGACTCGTCAGCCGCTGGCTGTCCTCCAACATCGGCGAAGGCGTGATCGTGGACCTGCGCACCCGGGTCTTTGACCATGTGCAGAAGATGCCCATTGCGTTCTTTACCCGTACCCGCACCGGGGCCCTGGTCAGCCGGCTGAACAACGACGTCATCGGCGCCCAGTCCGCCTTCGCCGGAACCCTTTCCGGTGTGGTCAGCAACGTGGTGGCCCTGATCCTGACGCTGATCGTGATGCTCGGGACCTCCTGGCAGGTCACTGTGCTCGCCATGATCCTGCTGCCGATCTTCCTCATCCCAGCCCGCCGGATGGGCTCCCGGCTCGCGGACCTGCGCCGTGAGGCCGCAGACCACAACGCAGCCATGGGCACCCAGATGACCGAGCGGTTCTCCGCTCCGGGCGCCACGCTGGTGAAGCTCTTCGGCCGGCCGGATGAGGAATCCCGCGAGTTCGCTCTCCGGGCCGGCCGTGTCCGGGACATCGGCGTCCGCACCGCCATGCTGCAGTTCACCTTCGTCACCGCGCTGACGCTGGTCTCCGCGCTCGCCTTGGCGCTGGTCTACGGGCTGGGCGGCTGGCTGGCCATTGGCGGGCAGCTCGCCGCGGGCGACGTCGTGGTGCTGGCACTGCTGCTGACCCGCCTGTACGCCCCGCTCACCGCCCTGTCCAACGCCCGCGTGGAAATCATGAGTGCCCTGGTCAGCTTCGAGCGGGTCTTCGAGATCCTGGACCTCAAGCCCCTGATCCAACAGAAGCCCGACGCCGTGGCCATCCCGCCGGGACACGTTTCGGTGGAGTTCGACGACGTCCGCTTCGCCTACCCCTCCGCGGACAAGGTCTCACTGGCCTCGCTCGAGGAAGTGTCCACCCTGGACACCCGCGGCGGCGAAGAGGTGCTGCATGGCATCAGTTTCCGCGTGGAACCGGGGCAGACCGTTGCCCTGGTGGGTTCATCGGGTGCCGGAAAGTCCACTATCGCGCAGCTGCTTTCCCGGCTGTACGACGTCGATTCCGGCGCTGTGCGGCTCGGCGGCACCCTTCCCGGGACGGGGCTGGACGTCCGGGACGCCACCTTCGATTCCCTGCGGGACACCCTGGGCATGGTCACCCAGGACGGGCACCTTTTCCACGAGTCGATCGCGTCCAACCTCCGGCTCGCCCGGCCGGACGCCACCGAAGAGGACATGTGGGACGCCATCCGGCAGGCCCGCCTCGAGACCATGATCCGGTCCCTGCCCGACGGCCTGGACACCGTGGTGGGGGAGCGCGGCTACCGGCTCTCCGGCGGCGAGCGCCAGCGCCTCACCATCGCCCGGCTGCTGATCTCCCAGCCCCGGGTGGTCATCCTCGACGAGGCCACCGCCGCGCTGGATTCAACGAACGAAGCCGCCGTGCAGGCGGCCTTGGGGGCCGCGCTCGAGGGGCGCACCGCCGTCGTGATTGCCCACCGGCTGTCCACCATCCGTGCCGCCGACGTCATCCTGGTGGTGGAGGGCGGGCAGATCGTGGAGCGCGGGAGCCACACGGAGCTGCTGGCCGCCGACGGCCGGTACGCCGAGCTGTACCAGACGCAGTTCGCCGAGGCCACGGCCGTGGCAGCGGAAGCCGTTCCGGAGTTCTAGCCCCAGTTCTCAGCGGCGCAGCGCGGCCAGTTCCGGCAGGATGTGGTCGGTGAGCAGTGGGGCGAGGTCTGCGGGCAGCGGCGCGCCCCGGTCCAGCGCTGCCAGGTCCAGCCAGCGGATCTCGGCGATCTCAGCTGAGGGGTGTGCCGTCCAGGTTCCGGGTGCCGTAAACACGGTGGCCTCGATGTCCGTGGCGGCCTCGTTCGCGGCGTCGGCGATCCAGACGCCCATCAGCGCCAGCTCGTGCGGATCCACCACGATCCCCACTTCCTCCTGAAGTTCCCGCGCCGCGGCGTGCACGGCGGTTTCGCCGGCTTCGGGCTTGCCGCCGGGGTGCATAAAGATGCTGGTGCCGCGCTTGCGGACGGTCAGGAGCCGGCCGGCGTCGTCGAAGACACAGACGGCGGAGACAACGATGCGGGCTTTCACGGTACCGAGCCTAGCCTGTTCCGACGTGCCGCTTCAGACCAGTCGCTTCAGGGCAGACGTCAGCAGCAGGTCCTTGCGCGGGCCGGTCACATCCCAGGTGTAACTGAATGCGTCCGCACCTTCGTAGTTGTACGCCACGCGGTACGTATCGGGATCGCACCAGTGCCGGTCCTGGCTGGCCTCCGGGCTGAAACTCATCCGGTGGAAGGGCCGCCCGTCGGCAAAAAGCACGTTCAGGGCGTCCGGCCGGGCGGCGGGTTTCAGGACGTATTCACGCGAGGCTGGGCCGGTAAACGTGGGCCAACGCATGGTGCCTTCTTCACGGAAGTCCAGGCCGCCGTCGTGCGTGGGGGACAAACGTACGACGCCGACAAAGGTTCCGTGGGTGCCGGTGGACCGGTCCAGCAGCTGCCGTTCGACGGCCCAGTTCCCCTGAACGGGAAAGTTCCCGGCCGGCGGGGGGTCGAGCAGGTAGGCGCGGAGGTCGAACTCCGGTGGAGGAAGATTCAAGTGCCCTCGATTGGAATCGAACCAACGACACCGGCTTTAGGAGAGCCGTGCTCTATCCACTGAGCTACGAGGGCGCATGTCCGCTGTACCGGCAGGGCCGGTCCGTCCGGACACGGATACAAGCATACAAGGTGGTGGGCCGTACTACGCTCTTGGCATGAGATCAGCCCCGATGTCCGCCCCCGCCGGCGCCTACCTCCCGGACACAGCCTCCACCCGCCAGTACGTCGGCGCCTGGTCCGTCCTGAGTGTCCTGCAGTATTTTGTGGCGGAAACGGCCGTGATCGGAGCCTGGGGCGGCCCGCAACCCTACGACCGCCGGACCGGATACATCAGCGACCTCGGCGCGCTTAACTGCGGGATCTACGACGGACGGGACGTGTGTTCGCCGCTGCATTGGCTGATGAACGCCTCGTTTGTGGTCCAGGGCCTGGGGATGCTGCTCGGTGCGCTGCTGTTGGGCTCGGGGCTGCTGTGTGTCGCCGCCCGGGCCGGGGCCAGGGTCCAGCCGGCGCGCCGGAAGCCCTGGCTGGCTGCGGTCAGCGTTCGGATCCTGACCGGCGCCGCCGGTGCAGGGACCATGATCGTGGGTCTGGTGCCGGAAGACGTCGGCTCCGGCTGGCACTTCGTCGGCGCGTTGATGTACTTCCTGGCCGGCGCGTTGGCTCTGCTGTTGCTGGGCGTGTTGTGGCTGCGGCAGACGCCCCTGGGGTGGTTCGTGCTGGTGTGCGGGCTGGTGTCGCTCGCCGCGCTGGTGACCGGCGGCCTCACGCGCATGGACGTGCCGGAGCCGGGCACGCTGGAACGGCTGATGGGTTATCCGGTCACCGTAGGCGTGGCGGCCGCGGGCCTCGTGATCGCCCAACGGGTGCGCCGGCAGCGCAAGGACGGGCGCGCTACTGCTGCCGCGTGGGCCTAGCCGGTTTTTGCGGGCTTTTTGCGCAGGAACACTGCCGCGGCCCCCGTCAGCAGGCTAAGAACGAACAGCACCCACCCCGCAACGGTAAGCCCGGACGCCAAGGCGACCTGGCCGGCGTCGACCGTTTCCGATCCCAGCGCGGCGTCGATGGCGACATTGCCCCACAGCCGGACCACCACAAACAGCAGCGGCACCGCCCAGAGAGCCCAGCGGAGCGACTTTTTGGCGACGTTGGTCCCGATCAGGAGCAGCCACGTGAAGCCGAAGATCAGCGGGAACAGCGTGCCGGCTGTTTTGTGGACGTAGTTGAGCTGGCCGCGGGCGTCGTCATTCATCACGGCGTTCAGTTGGCCAACGTAGCCGGCGTCAAAACCGCCCACGAGCGAGTCGGGCATGGCCAGCTCGCCGGAGAGCTGGGTGAGCTGCTGCAGCGTGAGCAGGTGGACGTACCAGAACAGGAAAAGGCTCACCGTCACGCCCGCGATGAGGATCAGGTTGGTGTTGTTCTGGGCCTTCTGCGGCGAACGGCCGGTGGTGGGGTTGATGACCGGCGGAAGGCTGTGCTGCGGAACAGCCGCCTTGGAGCCGTGCTTCTTGATCCGCTGCGCTGGGGTTTTGGCCATGGCTCCATTATCACTCCACCTAAACTGGGTCCATGACCATTGGCCGGCACAGCACCCTTGAACTTGACCCCGCCCTGGACGACTACCAGCTGGCATCCGCCCTGGTGCGCGAAGCCGGGCAGCTCGCCCTCCTGATGCGCATGGCCGGACTGCAGTCCCAGCAGAAAACCTCCATCTCCGACGTGGTGACCGCCGCGGACCACGCCGCGGAGGCCTATGTGCTGGAGCAGCTGCAGCGCTGCCGGCCGGAGGATGGCATCCTGGGGGAGGAGGGCGCCTCGGTGGCCGGCACCAGCGGCCGTACCTGGGTGATCGACCCCGTGGACGGCACCTACAACTTCCTGCACGGGTCAACGTACTGGTGCTCGGCCATTGCCCTTAGAGACACATCCGATGTACTGCTTGGCGCGATATTCCAGCCGGAGGAGGACAAGCTCTGGCTCGGCGGTACGGCCCGCGCCGCCACGCTGAACGGCGAGGCCCTTACCACCTACCATGGCCCGGGCGCTGTCCCGGACGGCGGGGCACGTAACGCGACCGCACTCGCCGAACTCGGCGCCGCCACCTACATCCATCCCACCTGGCTGATGGATCCGCTCTGCGCCATGCCGTGGCACGCTGCCGCCACGTCCGCCGCGGCGCTGCGCATGTTCGGCTCCGGGTCCTGCGACCTGGGCAGGGTGGCCGATGGCCAGCTGGGATGCTGGTTCCAGCACAGCTGCCCGGAGTGGGACTGGCTGCCCGGCAAAGCAATCGTGCGGGCCGCCGGCGGCGCCACCGACACGGTCCGGATCAACGGCTTGGACTGGTTTATGGCGGGAGGCACGACGGCGGTGCGGGAGTTGCGTGCCGCCCTCGAGTCGGGCTCCGTGGCCTGAGTCCGGGCCTGCTATTGCGCGCGTCCGGGGTTGGCTCGCGGTGTTATCCACAGGGTTGGACCTGACTGTCAGCCCCACCGCCTAGACTTGTAGGCACCATGGATATGTTGTTTGACCCGTACTCTGACGGACCGTTCAAGGCCGCCACGCCAGCCTCCGCCCGCACCAAGTCGCGCCCGGAAGGCCTTGCTGCGGCCGCCGAATTCGGTGGCGGGGGGCCTGCCGGCGCGTCCGCCAACGGCTCCGACCACGCAGCCGGAGAAGGCGCCCAGCACACGGGCGGCTGGGCCAACCAGCAGCCCGCTCGTGACGGCAGCGGCGAGCAGGCCCACCACCGGCCGAACGCCGAGGAGCTCCTGCAGGGACTGAACCCGCAGCAGGAAGAGGCCGTTAAGCACGCCGGTGGAGCCCTGCTTATTGTGGCCGGCGCCGGTTCGGGAAAAACCCGCGTCCTCAGCAACCGGATCGCGTACCTCATTGCCACCCACCGTGCGCACTACGGTGAGATCCTGGCCATCACGTTCACCAACAAGGCCGCCGCCGAGATGCGGGAGCGCATCGCTGCCCTGGTGGGTGGACGTGCCAAGATCATGTGGATCTCCACGTTCCACTCGTCCTGCGTGCGTATCCTGCGCCAGGAGGCCGCCAACGTGGGCCGGAAGTCAAACTTCTCCATCTACGACTCCGCGGACTCGCTGCGGCTGGTTATCCAGGTTTCCAAGAGCCTGGACCTGGACCCCAAGAAGTTCGCGCCCAAGGCCATCCAGCACAAGATCTCCGCGCTCAAGAACGAGCTCATCGACGCCGATTCCTACGCGTCATCCGCGAACCACAACGATCCCTTCGAGTCCGCCGTGGCTGACGTCTTCAAGGGCTACACCCAGCGGCTTCGCCAGGCCAACGCCATGGACTTCGATGACCTCATTGCCGAGACCGTCTACATGTTCCGCGCCTTCCCCGCGCTCGCCGATTCCTACCGGCGGCGTTTCCGGCACGTCCTCGTGGACGAATACCAGGACACCAACCACGCCCAGTACGCCCTGGTCCGCGAGATCGTGGGTGAGGGCCCCGGAGCATCCGAGCTCACCGTCGTTGGCGACTCCGACCAGTCAATCTACGCGTTCCGCGGCGCTGACATCCGCAACATCGTGGAGTTCGAGAAGGACTACCCGGACGCCCGGACCATCAAACTGGAGCAGAACTACCGCTCCACCCAGAACATCCTCAGCGCGGCCAACTCCGTGATCTCGCGCAACCCAAACCGCCCCGACAAACGGTTGTGGACGGCAGAGGGCGACGGGCACAAGATCATCGGCTACGTGGGCGAGAACGAGCACGCCGAGGCCCAGTTCATTGCCAAGGAGATTGACCGGCTCCAGGACGAGGACAACCTCCGCCCCGGTGACGTTGCCATCTTCTACCGCACCAACGCCCAGTCACGCTCCATAGAGGATGTGCTGGTCCGGGTTGGCCTGCCGTACAAGGTAGTGGGCGGCACACGCTTCTACGACCGCAAGGAAATCAAGGACGCCCTCGCGTACCTCCGGGTTTTGGTGAACCCGGACGACGACGTGAACCTGCGCCGGGTGCTCAACGAACCCAAACGCGGCATTGGTGACCGCGCCGAAGGCGCCGTGGCCGCGCTGGCCCAGCGCGAACGGATGTCATTTATGGCCGCCGCCCGGCGGGCCGAAGAAGCTCCCGGCATGGCTACCCGTTCCGTCAACGCTGTCCTCGGGTTTGTGAAACTGCTGGACGACCTGGCAGAGGTGGCCTCCGGTTCGGGTGCCGCCGCTGCGCTGGAGGCAGTCCTGGAACAGACCGGTTACCTTGCGGGACTGCGTTCCAGCACTGATCCACAGGATGAGTCCCGCGTGGAGAACCTGGCGGAACTCGTCGCCGTCGTGCGTGAATACGAACAGGAGAACCCGGAAGGGTCCCTGGGCGCTTTCCTTGAGCAGGTGTCCTTGGTGGCGGATGCCGACCAGATCCCGGATGCGCCGGGCGCGGACATCGACGCCGCCGTGGCGGAAGCCAAACGCCTCGGGGTAGTCACACTGATGACCCTCCACACCGCCAAGGGGCTCGAATTTCCGGTGGTGTTCCTGACCGGCATGGAACACGGGCTGTTCCCGCACCAGCGCTCGGCCACGGACCCCAAGGAACTCGCCGAGGAACGCCGGCTGGCCTACGTTGGCCTGACCCGCGCCCGCAAGCGCCTCTACGTCACCCGGTCCGAAGTCCGCAGCATGTGGGGCCAAAGCCAGTACAACCCGGCCAGCCAGTTCCTCGAGGAAATTCCCGCCGAGCTGGTGGAGTGGAAACGCGAAGGCACCAGCAAGCAGTCCGGCGGGTGGGGGAGCAGTGCCTCGATCGGCTCCAGCCGTTACGGCGGATCCTTCTGGGGCGCCGGCACGTCCCGCGGTGCGGCGGCCGACTCGTCGGCAGGCTTCAACGCGGACGTTCCCGCAGCCATCGCCAGGAACCGGGTCCAGCCGCAGAAGGAGATTGTGGCCGTCGGTGTGGGTGACAAGGTCAACCACACCAGCTTCGGCAACGGCACGGTGCTGGCGCTGGAAGGTGCGGGAGACAAAACGGTGGCCAAGGTGAAGTTCGACGTCGGCGAAAAGCGTCTCCTGCTCCGCTACGCGCCTCTGACGAAGCTCGACGCCTAGCCACGGTTGCCCTTGTCCGGGCAAGCCCGCTGGCTTACAGTTCAGGAACGCCCCCGTAGCCGGGGAACGCGCCGTAGCCGGGGAACGCGCCGTAACCGGGGAACCGCCGGTAGCCGGGAAACCGGTGATGCGCAGGCCACTCGAGCACAGCAGATTCGGGGCTCTACCGTGAAGATCCTGTTCGCCAGCCAGGCCATTGACGGCCATTTCAATCCCATGACGGGCGTGGCGATGCGGCTCAAGGACCGCGGCCACGAGGTGGCGTGGTACACGGGGCCCGTCTATGCAGACAAGCTCGGAGGGATGGGAATCCGGCACTTCCCCTTCCGCAGGGCAACCGAGCACCGTGCGGACAACCTCAATGAGCTCTACCCGGAGCGGGCCACGCTGAAAGGCCCACGCGCAATCGGCTTCGACGGCGAGAAAATATTCGCCAGCAACGTCAGCCACTTCTTCGAGGACGTCCGCGAAGCCGCGCTGCAGTATCCCTTCGATGTTGCCGTGGTGGACAGCTCCATGTTCATTCACCGCCTGGTTTCGCATCTGATGGGCAAGCCGGTGGTGAATTTTGTTGCGATCCCCAATATGGAAAGTGATCCGCAGGTACCCCCGCTCTTCTTCGGGTTCCGGCCGCCCCGCAATCCCGTGGAGAAGGCCATCCAGGGCCTGGCCGGGCTGCTGTCCGATAAGGTCATCCTTCGGCCGGCCGCCCAAAGCTACCGCCAGCAGCACTCCGCCTACGGCCAGGCTGTTCCGCGGGAAGGCCGGCTGACGGACGAACCCTACCGGTGCTCGGACGCCATTATCCAGACCGGCCCGGAATCCCTCGATTTCCCCCGGCGCCGGGTCAACCCCAAAGTGCACTACGTCGGTGCACTCCTGCCGTACCGGGCGGCCAGCCAGTCCGGCACCGGGTCCAGCGGGTTTCCCCGGTCCTATCCCACAACACTCGTTATAACCCAGGGAACTGTGGACAAACTCGACCAGGACAAACTCATCGTTCCGGCGCTTGAAGCGGTCAAGGACATGAATGCGCTGATCATCGTCGCAACCGGCGGGCAGGGCACCAAGGCACTGACAGCCCGCTACCCGCAACCCAACGTGGTGGTGCGGGACTACGTGGACTTCGCGGAGGTCTTTGACTACACGGACGTCTTTATCACCAACGGCGGATTTGGCGGTGCGCAGCTGAGCCTTTCCAAGGGTGTCCCGTTGGTAGTGGCGGGCATCAACGAGGGCAAAAGTGACGTCAATGCCCGGGTGGAATACGCCGGCGTCGGCATAAACCTCAGAACTGAATCACCCAAACCCGCCGACATTGCCGCTGCAGTGGGAAAGATTCTGGCGGATCCCGGCTGGAAAAGCCGCGCACGGAAGATGCGGGAGCACTTCGAGGGTGCGGATCCCGCTGAAGCTGCTGCCGCAGTCGTGGAGGCCGCGGGCAGGCGTACACCGGGCTGAGGCCCGCTACCGGGGCATAATGGAGGCCATGCGACGGACTGTACTGGGGATCCTGGCCGCCTTCTTCCTGCTGGCAGGCACTGGCTGCAGCATCACCACCGAGGACCCGGAGTACATAGCGCCGCCCCCGCTGCCGGCTATGGAGCAACTCGAACAGGCAGCGCTGACCGACCCCGCCGCGTTCAGGGCCAGCGGAGACGTTCTGTCCTTCATCACGGAAGACCGGAACATTGTCTGTTCCCTGACGTCGGCCCGTGGGGAACACCTCAACCTCCCGTATGAGTCGAACAGCTTCAGCGACGCGGCCAACAACAAGCTCGCGACCGTCCCCGTGGCGCATTGCGAGCTTGCCGGATACCCCAAACCTGCCGCGGGCGACATCAACGACGACTGCGCCGGCACCAGCCTGGGCTACCTGGGCGGCACGGCGCTGCTCAGCCCGGACAAGGCAACGTACGGGGGGTGCCGTTCCGGCGTCACACAAATGGAGGCCGCCTACGGACCCAAAGGAAATAAAGGCGGCCCGCTGACGGAACTGCCGGTCCTCGCCGAAGGCCAGAACCTGGAACGGAATGGGCTGCGCTGTACCGCCTACAACGGCGGCGTGGCGTGCGGAAACGTCTCTGCCGGCGTCGGGTTCTTTGTGGCACGGGACCGCTACGAACTTATTTCCAAGGCAGCGGCAACGGCCTCCGCGGCACCCACGGAGGCCCTAAAAACCCCGTAATCTAGGGGTTTTTCTACGCTCCATAGAATAGTGTCGTTTCTCACATAAGCGGTACTGTGGGACGGGCCGGTCCTCAGAGAGGGCTAGAGTTCCGAATGGAGCATTGCACTGTGTGGCTCGTTTTCGAACTTGTGGCAGGTGCAGGCAATCCGCAGCCCGGTCATCGTCTTCGGCGGTGCCCGACTGTACAGAAACTACTTCGACGTAGAAGGACACTAAACCGTGGACCTGTTTGAATACCAGGCGCGCGATATGTTCGAGGCGCACGGTGTACCCGTGCTTGCCGGCATCGTGGCGTACACCCCAGAAGAAGCAAAGGCAGCTGCCGAGAAAATCGGCGGCGTAACTGTCGTTAAGGCCCAGGTTAAGGCCGGTGGCCGCGGTAAGGCTGGCGGCGTCAAGGTTGCCAAGACCGCCGATGAGGCGTTTGAGCACTCCACCAACATCCTGGGCATGGACATCAAGGGCCACACCGTCAACAAGGTGATGATTGCCCAGGGTGCCGACATTGCCGAGGAGTATTACTTCTCCGTCCTGCTGGACCGGGCCAACCGCAACTACCTGGCCATGTGCTCGGTAGAAGGCGGCATGGAAATCGAACAGCTCGCCGTCGAACGCCCCGAGGCGCTCGCCAAAATCGCCATCGATCCCGCTGTGGGCATCGACCAGGCCAAGGCTGACGAAATCGTTGCAGCTGCAGGCTTCGATGAGGAACTGCGCGGCAAAGTCGCCGCCGTGATCCTCAAGCTCTGGGACGTCTTCAAGAAGGAAGACGCCACCCTCGTGGAGGTCAACCCGCTCGTCCAGACCGGCGCCGGTGACATCGTGGCACTGGACGGCAAGGTCTCCCTCGACGAGAACGCCGAGTTCCGCCACGCCAAGCACGCCCTCCTTGAAGACAAGGACGCTGCAGATCCGCTCGAGGCCAAGGCCAAGGCGCAGGACCTGAACTACGTCAAGCTGGACGGTGAAGTGGGCATCATCGGCAACGGTGCAGGCCTGGTCATGTCCACCCTGGACGTTGTTGCCTACGCCGGTGAAAACCACGGCAACGTCAAGCCCGCCAACTTCCTGGACATCGGCGGTGGAGCTTCCGCCGAGGTCATGGCCGCCGGCCTCGACGTCATCCTGGGCGACCCGCAGGTCAAGTCCGTGTTCGTGAACGTCTTCGGTGGCATCACCGCGTGTGACGCCGTAGCCAAGGGCATCGTTGGTGCGCTGGCCGAGCTGGGCCACAACGCGAACAAGCCGCTGGTAGTCCGCCTCGACGGCAACAATGTTGAGGAAGGCCGCCGCATCCTGGCCGAGGCCAACCACCCGCTGGTTACCCTGGCCGCCACCATGGACGAGGGCGCCGACAAGGCCGCCGAGCTCGCCAACGCAGCTAAGTAAAGGGACGCACCATGTCTATCTATCTGAACAAGGACTCCAAGGTCATCGTCCAGGGCATCACCGGCGGCGAAGGCACCAAGCACACCGCCCTGATGCTGAAGGCCGGCACCAACATTGTTGGCGGCGTCAACGCCCGTAAGGCCGGCACCACGGTCCTGCACGGCGACACCGAAATCAACGTTTTTGGCACCGTCAAGGAAGCCATTGCCGAAACCGGCGCCGACGTCTCCATCGTCTTCGTCCCGCCGGCTTTCACCAAGAACGCCGTGGTTGAAGCCATCGAAGCAGGCATCGGCCTGGTCGTTGTCATCACCGAAGGCGTGCCCGTCCAGGACTCCGCCGAGTTCTGGGCACTGGCCCAGTCCACGGTTGACGCCGACGGCAAGCAGGTCACACGCATCATCGGACCGAACTGCCCCGGCATCATCACACCCGGCGAAGCGCTGGTTGGGATCACGCCGAACAACATCACGGGCAAGGGCCCCATCGGCCTGGTTTCCAAGTCCGGAACCTTGACCTACCAGATGATGTACGAACTGCGCGACCTGGGCTTCTCCACCGCCATCGGCATCGGCGGCGACCCCGTCATCGGTACCACGCACATCGACGCCCTGGCCGCGTTCGAGGCTGACCCGGAGACCAAGGCGATCGTCATGATCGGCGAAATCGGTGGCGACGCTGAAGAGCGTGCTGCCGACTACATCAAGGCACACGTCACCAAACCCGTTGTTGGCTACGTTGCCGGCTTCACCGCTCCTGAAGGCAAGACCATGGGCCACGCCGGCGCCATCGTCTCCGGTTCCGCTGGAACCGCCCAGGCCAAGAAGGAAGCCCTCGAGGCTGCAGGCGTGAAGGTCGGCAAGACGCCGTCCGAGACCGCCAAGCTGCTGCGCGAAGTCTACGCAGCGCTCTAGCACCAAGAAGTACAACGCGGGGTCACTTACGGCCCGTTCCACTCGGTGGGATGGGCCGTAAGTGACCCCGCGTTGCTTGTTTAAGCACCCCCTGGAGTTTTTGTCCAGGTAATGCCGTGTGCGAGGTGATTTCGGGGCATTATCTGGACAAAAACTCCAAGGGTGCGCGGTGACTAGGCGTTCGCGTGGAGCCGCGGGAGTGCGTCCACCAGCGCGGCCAGCTCGGGGATCTTCTGGGCATCCGCCAGGGCCCGTTCCAGCGTGGCGTCATGGACCGGCCGGGTTTCCTCCAGCAGGGCGATGCCGCTGGGCGTGAGCTCGGTGTAGATGCCGCGGCGATCGTCCGCGCAGAGGATCCGGGTCAGCAGGGCGCGGTCCTCAAGCCTGTTGACCAGCCGGGTGGTGGCGCTGGCGCTGAGCGCGGTGGCGCGGGCGAGCTGCTGCATGCGCATGTGCCAGCCGGCCTGGCGGCTGAGCGCATCCAGCACGGTGTACTCCACCACTGACAGCTTTGATTCAGATTGCAGGGAGCGTTCCAGCTCACCCTCGATCAGGCCGTGCAGCGCCGCGAGCGTGCGCCAACCCTGTGCCCGGACCTCCACCGCGTCGTCCTTGATGCCCATCTGTCTTTCCTCTCGCGGGTGCTCCAGCCGCCTGGCGGCGTGAGCCGGAGCACAATCGATAATAGTTGCTTGAGCGGCGTATCCGCTTGTGCAACAATAAATAACGCGTCTGCAACTACTAGCTTACGCGTCGTATCTCATTCCGTACAGTTTTCAAAGGAGCATCCACATGCCCATTGGCCTGATAGCCCTCGCCCTCGGCGGGTTCGGCATCGGACTCACCGAGTTCGTGATCATGGGCCTGCTGCCCGAGGTTGCCGCCGACTTCCAGGTCAGCGAGGCCACGGCCGGCTGGCTGATCTCCGGATACGCCCTCGCCGTGGTGGTCGGCGCCTTGGTGCTGACCGCGGCGGTGACCCGCTTCGAACGCAAGCCCGTTCTGGCCGTACTGCTGGTGCTGTTCATCGCCGGCAACCTGGTCTCCGCCATCGCCCCCGATTACAGGATGATGATGATCGGCCGGATCATCGCCGCCCTGGCACACGGTGCCTTCTTCGGGATCGGAGCCGTGGTGGCCGCAGGCATGGTTGCCCCCACCAAAAAGGCCGGCGCCATTGCCATCATGTTCACCGGGCTCACCGCCGCCAACGTCCTGGGCGTGCCGTTCGGCACCATGCTGGGACAGGCCGCCGGCTGGCGCTCGACGTTCTGGGCCATCACCGTCATCGGAGTCATCGCCCTGGCGGGAATCCTCGCGCTGGTTCCGAAGACCGGCCACGGCGACACCACGCCCGGAACACTGCGCAGTGAACTGCGCGCCTTCCGTTCCGGCCAGGTGTGGCTCTCCATCCTCGTCACGATCCTCGGCTACGGCGGTATGTTCGGCGCCTTCACCTACATCGCCTTCACCCTCACCGAGGTCTCCGGCTTCGCCGCCCCCACCGTGCCGTGGCTGCTGATCGTCTTCGGTGTGGGCCTCTTTGTCGGCAACACCATCGGCGGCAAGGCCGCGGACCGCACTGTGGACCGCACGCTGATCGTTGTGCTCTCCGTGCTGGTGGTTGTGCTCATCGGCTTTGCACTGACTGCCGGCAACCAGGTGCTCACCGTCGCCTCCATTGTCCTGATGGGCGGGTTCGGATTCGCCACGGTGCCGGGCCTGCAGATGCGTGTTATGAACTATGCCCCCAGCGCCCCCACGCTCGCGTCCGGCGCCAATATCGGTGCCTTCAACGTGGGCAACGCCCTCGGCGCCTGGCTCGGGGGAGTGACTATCACCGCCGGACTCGGCTACACCTCGCCCATCTGGGCCGGCGCCGGCATTACGCTGCTGGGGCTCGTGGTGATGATCATCGCCGCCGCCGGAGCCAAGCGGGCCGTCCGGCAGGCATCCGCCGACGCCGCCCCCGGCGAACGTGTGGCTGCCGAGCCCGTCGCCGTCCTGCACTAAACGGTCAAACCTGGACAAGCGGGGGCTGGACCACCTAGACGTCTTCGGCTTCGACCTGACCGCGGATGAACTGTCGGTCATCGACGGCCTGGAGCGGGACGGCCGCACCGGTCCGCACCCGGCGGAGTTCTACGGGTAGACCTTTTTCAGGTCTCGACAGGCTTGAACACCAGTACGACGGCGGCCGGTTACCTTCTCCAGGAAGGTCGCCGGCCGCCGTCGTGCGCGTTTAAGTGCTGTGCTGAACCTTGGCGCCGCTGAGCAGTTCGTCGAGCCGCTCGTAGCCCTCGGTCATGCCGCCTTCCATGCCTGACTGGGCCATGTCGTCGCGGGCCTCCTGGGTGGGGTAGACGGAGTGGCCGCGGACGCGGGACTGGCCGTTGCCGAGGTCCTCGAAAGTGAGGAACTCGATGCTGACCACATCAGGGTAGCCGCCGAATTCGAAGGTCTGGATGGCAAATTCGTTCTCGCGGACGGTGTGATAGACGCCGCTGAATTCGTAGGCGACGCCGTCGGGCCCGGTGTGCAGATAGCTGTAGCTGCCGCCGGTCCGGAAATCGAAGTGGTTGACTTCCATCTTCATGCCACGCGGGCCGAGCCACAGGACAATGAGGTCCGGGTCCTTGTGCGCGCGGAAAACGTCCGCCACCGGGAAGTCGAACTCCCGCTCGAAGTCGATGAAGGGGAGTCCTTCAGGAATGGTGAGGTTCAGTGGATTGCTCATGATGATTCCTTTAGGTGGTTGCCGCCGTTGGCGGCACTGGATCTGAGCACGGCGTCCAGGCTGCGGAACTGCTCTTCGCGGACCAGCCGGTACTGGTCGATCCACGCTGTGAGTGCCTCCAGCCGTGCGGGATTCAGGTGGACGGGCCGGCGCTGGGCATCCCTGCTGCGGGTGACGAGCCCTGCCTGCTCGAGGACCTGGATGTGCTTCGAGACCGCCTGTTTGGTGATCGCGAAGGGTTCCGCCAACTCGTTAACTGTGGCCTGCCCGCGGCTGAGCCGGGCAATGATCCGCCGCCGGACGGGGTCGGCCAGGGCCATAAAAGCCGAGTCCAGGTTGCCGTCGTCGGTGTTCATCATGGTGCTGGCCTTTCTGGTTCATCAATCAACTGACTCATTGATCAACTATCTGGTTGTTTAAACCTACCGCCGGCCTCCTCCGGATGGAAGGGGTATTTGGAGATTTTCTTGCCGACACTCTCGGGAGTTTGTTAGTATGTCAGGACAAACTACTAGGAGATGAAAAATGCCGCTGGTACGAATCGATGTTAATCAAGGGCGCAGCTCCGAACAGTTGCAGCGCCTAAGCCGCGGAATCCACGACGCCATCCTCGCCGAGTATGCCATTCCGGAACGCGACTACTTCCACGTCCTCACGGAGCATCCGCAGGGCCAGATTGTTGCCCAGGATGCAGGGCTCGGCTTCGAGCGCACCGCCGATGTGGTGATGATCCAGATCTTTACCCAAGGTGGCCGCAGCCAAGCGGCCAAGCAATCCCTCTTTGCCGCGATCGCTGCCCGACTGGCGGAACTTGATATTGCCGGCGAGGACGTGTTCATCGGCTATGTGGAGAATGCCGCCGGCGACTGGTCGTTCGGCTTCGGGCGGGCGCAGTACGTCACGGGCGAACTGGCGGTCCCCCGGAAGTAATCCCGAGGGCCGCCAATTCGGGCCTGGTGCAGGTTGTAAATATGTCAGTACAAACCTTTGACAGGACAATGATTCTAGGGCAAGGTAGTGGTTGTGGTCCCGCTCACGGGGGCCCGGCCAGGAACCGGAGTTCTAGCTCTTGCTGTACAGGGTATGGAGCTCAAACCAGAAAGGTCCTCGATTACCGTGACCCACGAACTGCTCACGATCGGGCGCATCAGTGTCGATATCTACCCGAACGATATAGGGGTGGATCTGGAGGACGTCACGTCCTTCGGAAAGTACCTCGGAGGTTCCCCGTCCAATGTGGCCGTGGCCGCTGCGCGACATGGCCGCACTTCAGGCGTGATCACGCGCACCGGCGACGACGCCTTCGGAAAATACCTCCACCGTGAACTGCGCAAGTTCAACGTGGACGATACATTCGTTACGCCGGTGAAGGAATGGCCCACCGCGGTGACGTTCTGCGCCATTATGCCGCCGGATGATTTTCCGCTCTACTTCTACGGGCGTTTCCCCACGGCGCCTGACCTGCAGATCAAGGCCGCGGACCTGGACCTGGACGCCATCCGCGAGGCCGGAATCTTCTGGTCGACGGTGACCGGCCTGTGCCAGGAGCCCAGCCGCGAGGCTCACCTGGCTGCCCATGCTGCGCGTCCGCGGACCGGGCTCACGGCAGGCCAGTACACCATCCTGGACCTGGACTACCGGCCCATGTTCTGGGCCTCCGAAGCGGATGCCCGGGCGGAGGTTGCCAAGATCCTGCCGCACGTCACGGTTGCCATCGGCAACGACAAGGAATGCGCCGTCGCCGTGGGCGAAGGTACCCCTGACGAGCAGGCCGACCGGTTGCTGGCCGCTGGCGTCGAGATCGCCGTCGTCAAGCTTGGCCCCGAAGGCGTGATGGCTAAGACCCGCACCGAACGCGTTGTCTCGGCGCCGGTCCCGGTGGAAACCCTTAACGGCCTCGGTGCCGGCGACTCGTTTGGCGGAGCTTTCTGCCACGGACTGCTGTCCGGCTGGCCGCTGGCCCAGGTGCTGGATTACGCGAATGCCGCCGGTGCCATTGTGGCCTCCCGCCTTTCCTGCGCCGACGCCATGCCGACGCCGGAGGAAGTCACCTCGCTGCTGGCCGAACGCGGCCGCTTGGCACCGGCCCTGGCCGGTGCCGCCGCTTCACAACCGTCCCACACCACAGTTTCCGAAGGAGCAGCGTCTTGAGCGCCAACGATGATCCCCGCCGCTACCAGCACCTTAGTGCCCTCCGGCTTGAAGATCCCGACGCAGTTGCCCGCGCGGCAGCCACCCGTCGCCGCCATCCGGGGCTGAAGTATGGTGTGCAGAACTTCATCGTTGCCGCCGACCACCCGGCCCGCGGCGCCCTCTCCGTGGGAAACGCTCCGGTGGCCATGGCGGACCGCCTCGATTTGTTGGACCGCCTGCAGATTGCCCTGGCAAATCCCGCCGTCGATGGTGTCCTGGCGTCCCCGGACATCATGGATGACCTGCTCCTGCTGGGGGCACTGGAAGGCAAGCTCGTCTTCGGCTCGATGAACCGCGGGGGCCTGGCCGGGCTCGTCAACGAAATCGACGACCGCTTCACCGGCCATACGGCCGCGGCACTGGAAGCCCTGGGCGCCGACGGCGGCAAGATGCTGACCCGCATCTGCCTCGGCGACCCGGACACCGTCTCCGCCCTGGAAGCCACGGCACGCGCCGTCGACTCCCTCGCCGCACGCAAGCTGATCGCCATGGTGGAACCCTTCCTTTCGGTCTGGCAGAACGGCAAGGTCCGCAACGACCTCAGCCCGGACGCCGTCATCAAGTCCATCGCGATCGCCCAGGGCCTGGGCTCCACGAGCGCCTACACCTGGATGAAGCTCCCCGTGGTGGCCGAGATGGAACGTGTCATGGCCGCCACCACGTTGCCCACCGTGCTCCTCGGCGGGGACCCGGAAGGCGCCCAGGATGAGGTCTTCGCCAGCTGGCAGGCCGCCCTGGCCCTGCCCGGCGTCCAGGGCCTCACCGTGGGCCGGACGCTGCTGTACCCGCACGATGGCGATGTGGCCGGGGCCGTCGCCACCGCCGCCTCACTGCTCAAGTCGCCCGTGCTGCAGTCATCAGCGAAAGTATCGGAGTAACGTCCCAATGAGTACAGCAACACGCAGAATGACGGTCGCCCAGGCCGTCGTCGAGTACCTGTCCAAGCAGTACACGGTGGACCGCATCGGCACCGAGGACTATCGGGAGCGGCTGATTCCGGGGACGTTCGGCATCTTCGGCCACGGCAACGTTGCCGGCGTCGGCCAGGCTTTGAAACAGTACCAGCAGCTCGATCCGGCGATCATGCCGTACTACCAGGGCCGCAACGAGCAGGCCCAGGTGCACCAGGCCGTTGGCTACGCCCGGCATACCCGCCGCCGCCAGACCTTTGCCATCAGCACCTCGATCGGTCCGGGATCCTCGAACCTGCTCACCGGTGCGGCGCTGGCCACCACCAACCGCCTGCCGGTGCTGCTGTTGCCGAGTGACACCTTTGCCACCCGCGCCGCGGACCCCGTCCTGCAGCAGCTCGAGCAGCCGTACGCCTACGACATCACGGTCAACGACGCATTCCGGCCGCTGTCCAAGTTCTTTGACCGGGTCTCCCGCCCGGAGCAGCTGTTCCCGGCATTCCACCACGGCCTGCGCGTCCTGACGGATCCGGCCGAAACCGGTGCCGTCACCATCTCGCTGCCGCAGGACGTCCAGGCCGAAGCCTTTGACGTGCCTGAGGAGTTCCTGGCCGAACGCGAATGGCGCATCCGCCGCCCCGAAGCCGACGACGAGGACATCCGCCGCGCCGCCGAGGCCATCCGGGCCGCCAAACGCCCGCTGATCATCGCGGGCGGCGGCGTCCTCTACGCCTACGCCAATGAGGAACTCGCTGCATTTGCCGAGTTGACGGGCATCCCCGTGGGCAACACCCAGGCCGGCGTCGGCGTCCTGCCCTGGGACCACGAGTTCTCGCTCGGCGCCATCGGCTCCACGGGTACGACGGCGGCAAACGCCATCGCCGCCGAGGCGGACCTGATCATCGGCATCGGTACGCGCTACGAGGACTTCACCACTGCCTCGCGGACCGCGTTCCAGAACCCCGACGTAAAGTTCATCAACATCAACGTCGCCGCGATCGATGCGTACAAGCACGGCACTTCGCTGCCGATCGTCGCGGATGCCCGCAAGGCACTGGTCAAGCTGAACCAGGCCCTGGGCGGCTACCGCGCCGGCGCGGACCTCGCAGCGACGATCGCCGCGGAGAAGAAGCGCTGGGACGCCACGGTGGACGAAGCCTTCGACACCCGCTTCACCCCGCTGCCGGCCCAGAACGAGATCATCGGCGCCACGTCCCGGGCCATGGACGCGGCGGACGTCGTCATCTGCGCTGCAGGCTCCCTGCCCGGTGACCTGCACAAGATGTGGCGCGTCCGGGACCCGTTCGGCTACCACGTGGAATACGCGTACTCCTGCATGGGCTACGAAATCCCGGGCGGACTCGGCGTCAAGCGCGCCGCGCTCGCAGAAGCCGCGCGCGGCGGCACGGACCGGGACGTTGTGGTCATGGTGGGGGACGGCTCCTACCTGATGATGCACACCGAACTGGTCACCGCCGTCGCCGAACGCATCAAGCTGATCGTGGTCCTCATCCAGAACCACGGCTACGCCTCCATCGGCTCGCTGTCCGAGTCCCTCGGTTCGCAGCGTTTCGGCACCCAGTACCGGGCGCTGAACGAGGAGCAGCACAGCTTCGACGAAGGCGAAACCCTCCCCGTGGACCTGGCCCTGAACGCCGAAAGCCTCGGCGTGAAGGTGATCCGGATCGAACCGGGGGAGAAGGTCATCGCCGAACTCGAGCAGGCAATCAGGGACGCCAAGGCCGCGCCTGAACGCGGCGGGCCCATCCTGATCCACGTTGAATCCGACCCCCTGCTGGACGCTCCGAGCTCCGAATCATGGTGGGACGTTCCCGTCTCCCAGGTTTCCGAGCTCGACTCCACAAAACAGGCCTTCAAGACCTACACCGGCCACAAGAACCGCCAGCGCAAACTGCTCGGCTAGAACTCCCCCTACAGACCGAAGGAAGTCCAACACCATGTCAACGACGACCGTCACCACCACCATCAACCACTTCATCAACGGGGCCGAAACCGCCGGCGTTGGTACCCGCACCCAGCCCGTCTACAACCCCGCCACCGGCGCCGTCTCGGCGGAGCTGCGGCTGGCCAACCGTGCGGACCTGGACAACACCGTCGCCGCCGCCCGCGCCGCCGCCGACACCTGGGGCGACATCTCCCTGGCCAAGCGCACCAATGTGCTGTTCAGGTTCCGTGAACTCGTCGCGGCACACGTCGACGATCTCGCCGAACTGATCACCGCCGAGCACGGCAAGGTCCTCTCCGACGCCAAGGGCGAGATCGGCCGCGGCCTCGAAGTCATCGAGTTCGCCTGCGGCATCCCCACCCTCCTCAAGGGCGACTACTCGGACCAGGTCTCCACCGGCATCGACGTCTTCTCCTTCCGCGAGCCGCTCGGCGTGGTCGCCGGGATCACCCCGTTCAACTTCCCCGTGATGGTGCCGCTGTGGATGGCCCCGATGGCCATCGCCGCCGGCAATGCCTTCATCCTCAAGCCCTCCGAGCGTGATCCGTCCGCGTCAATGCTGTTGGCCAAGCTGTGGAAGCAGGCCGGCCTGCCCGACGGCGTGTTCCAGGTCCTGCACGGCGACAAGGAAACCGTGGAGGGGCTCCTGACCCACCCGGACGTGGACGGCATCTCGTTCGTCGGCTCCACTCCGATCGCCCAGTACGTCCACGAGACCGCCACCAAGCACGGCAAGCGCGTCCAGGCCCTGGGCGGGGCGAAGAACCACGCGATCATCATGCCCGATGCCGACCTGGACAACGCGGCGGACCACCTCGCCGCCGCCGCCTTCGGCTCCGCCGGCGAACGCTGCATGGCCATCTCCGTGGCCGTCGCCGTCGGGGACGCCGCGGACCTGATCGTCAAGAAGGTCGAAGAGCGCGCCCTCGCCGTCAAGGTCAACAACGGCACCGCGCCCGACGCCGAAATGGGCCCCGTGATCACGCCCGCCTCCAAGGAACGGATCGTGAAGATCGTCACCGAGGCCGAAGCCGCCGGCGCGGCCATGGTGGTGGACGGCCGCGACCTGGTTGTCCCCGGCCACGAGGAAGGCTTCTGGGTAGGCCCCACGGTCATCGACCACGTCAAGACCGAAATGACCGCCTACACCGAAGAAATCTTCGGACCCGTCCTGGTGGTGGTCCGCGTCGAGGACCTGGACGCAGGCATCGCCCTGATCAATGCCAACCCCTACGGCAACGGCACCGCGATCTTCACCTCCTCCGGTGCCAACGCCCGCAAGTTCCAGCGTTCGGTGACCGTGGGCATGATCGGCATCAACGTGCCGCTGCCCGTGCCGGTGGCCTACCACTCCTTCGGCGGCTGGAAGGCCTCGCTGTTCGGTGACAAGCACATCTATGGCCCCGAGGGCGTCTCCTTCTACACCCGCGGCAAGGTTGTGACCTCGCGCTGGCCGGAGCCCACCCACGCCTCGGGCGCCTCGTACAACTTCCCCTCCAACTAACCGCTGCTGCCCGGACAACAAGAAAGACGACGCCGTCATGACTGAAATAGAGAACAAGCTGATCATCGGCACCGCGCCTGACTCCTGGGGTGTCTGGTTCGCGGATGATCCGCAACAAACCCCGTGGGAACGGTTCCTCGACGAAGTGGCCGAATCCGGCTACAAGTGGATTGAACTTGGCCCCTACGGCTACCTTCCGTCCGACCCCGCACGGCTCGCCGAGGAGCTCAAGCAGCGCGACCTGAAGGTCACCGCCGGCACCGTGTTTACCGCTTTCCACCGCGGCGGGACAGAGTACGACGCCGCGTGGGAACCCGCCCGAAAGGTCGCCGAACTTACCGCTGCGATGGGCGGAAAAAACATCGTTGTCATCCCGGCGATGTGGCGCGACGATGTCACTGGCGAGGCGGTCGAAAGCGGCGAACTCAACGACCGTCAGTGGGAGGATCTCTTTGCCGGGCACAACCGAATGGGAAAGACCCTGCTCGAAGAGTTCGGCCTGAAGCAGCAGTTCCATTCCCACGCCGATTCTCATGTCGGCGCGCAGCAGGACATCGAGACCCTCCTCGCCGCGACCGACCCGGAGTACCTGAACCTGTGCCTGGATACCGGTCACGCGGAATACTGCGGGGCCTCCAGCTTGGAACTGATCAAGAATTATCCGGACCGGATTGGCTACCTGCACCTGAAGCAGATCAACCCGGAGATTCTGAAGAAGGTCAACGAGGAAAACATGACCTGGGCCGCCGCGAACCTGGCGGGCGTTATGACCGAGCCGCCGAACGGGCTGCCGGACCTCCGCGCCGTGATTGAAGCCCTCGAGGCGCTGAACCGGCCCATTTTCGGCATTGTGGAGCAGGATATGTACCCCGTATCCTTCGACGTGCCGATGCCAATCGCTAAGCGCACCCGTAACTACCTGCTCTCCTGCGGCTCCCGCACGGCCGTCAACTAAAGCTCACTGAATCAAAGGACAGAATCATGACTGACATTCTTCGCGTCGCTGTGATCGGCGCCGGCCGGATGGGCGCAGACCACATCCAGCGGCTCAACACCCGCATCCACGGCGCCGAAGTTGCCGCCGTCGTGGACGTCGACCTCGCCCGCGCCCAAGCGGCCATCGAAGGCATCCCGGGTGCAGTGGCCCTGGCCGACGCCGAAGAGGCCCTCAACAACGGGGACGTCAACGCCGTGCTGATCGCCACGCCGGGTTTCCTGCATGAGGACATCCTGCTGAAGGCCCTCGCCAAGGACATTCCGATCCTTTGCGAAAAGCCGCTCACCCCTGATGTCGAATCGGCCTGGAAGATCGTTCAGGCAGAGGAAAAGCTCGGCCATAAGCGCATCCAGGTGGGCTTCATGCGCCGCTTCGACGCCGAATACGCGGCCCTGGGCCGGCTTATCCATGGCCACGACCTCGGCGAACTGCTGATGCTCCACCACCAGCACCGCAACCCCACCACCCCGCCGGGCTTCACCAACGAAATGCTGATCAACGACTCCGTGGTCCACGAATTCGACGCGATCCGGTTCTTCACCGGTGAGGAAATCACCTCCGTCCAGGTCCGGCTCGGCAAGGCCACCCGGAACGCCCCGGCCGGCCAGCACGACCCCCAGCACGTGTTGCTCGAGACCGAGACGGGGGTCCTGGCCGACGTGGAGATCTTCGTCAACGCCAAGTTCGGCTACGAGGTGGCCACCCAGGCCTCCTTCGAGGATGGGATCGTGAGCATCGGCGGCGACAAGGGCCCGTACACCCGCAGCGCCGGTCACTGGGGCGGCAACGTAACCCCCGGCTTCGAAGAGCGTTTCGGCGCGGCGTACGACGTCGAAATCCAGTCCTGGGTGGACGCGGCACTCCGTGGCGAAATCGGCGGACCTACCGCCTGGGACGGCTACGCCACCGCCGCCTGCTGCGAAGCCGGCGTCGAGGCCCAGAAGTCGGGCGACAAGGTCACGGTCCAGCTGAACACCAAGCCGGACCTCTACAGCTAACAGCCCCGCCCGCTCCCGTAGTTTTTGTCCAGATAATGCGGCTTTGTGATACTTCTCGGCGCATTATCTGGACAAAAACTCTAGATCAATGACGCATTTACCAAGGAGTGACCATGAAAATCGCCCTGGATCCCACCCCGTTCCACCACAGCCACAGCCTGCTGGAATTTCCGCACGTGGCCGCCGATCTCGGTTACAAGTACCTGCAGCTGACCCCGCACGCGGACATGATCCCGTTCTACAACCACCCCAAAGCAGACGACGAGCTCGTGGCCCAGATGAACAAGGCATGCAAGGACGCCGGCGTCGAAATCGCGTCCATCCTGCCGGTTCTGCGCTGGTCCGGCCCGGACGAGGACGCCCGCGAGGCGGCGGTCCGCTACTGGAAGCGCGCCATCCAAATTGCCGTGGACCTGGGCGTCAGCACCATGAACACCGAATTCAGCGGCCGCCCTGAAAAGGCCGAAGAGTCCGAGCGCGCCTTCTACCGCTCCATGGAAGAGCTGCTGCCGATCATCGAGCGTGAAGGCCTGGACATCCTGATCGATCCGCACCCGGACGACTTCGTCGAAGACGGCCTGGCCGCCATCCGCGTCATCCGCGGCATCAACTCGCCCAACATCGGGATGGTCTACGTCGCCTCGCACTCGTTCCACATGGGCAACAAGCCCTTGGAGATCATGCGGGCCGCCGGGGACAGGCTGCGCCTGGTCCACGTCTCGGACACCATGGACCACCACGCCTCCCACGGCCTGCGCTACATCACCAACCCGCCCGGAAATGCCGTGCGTGTGCACCAGCACCTGAAGATCGGCGACGGCGACGTCAACTGGGACGAGTTCTTCGGCGGGCTCAAGGAAATCGGCTTCCTGGATAAGGACAACACCGTTATGGTGTCCAGCGTCTTCGCCGAAGATGACAACGCAAAGGACGTGTCGCGCTACCAACTGGCGACGATGAAGGAGCATATCCAGAAGGCGAGCGTATGACGGCGCCGGGGGCCTCACCGGCCGTGGTCCGGAAACCGACCGTCAATCACAAACGCGCACTGCGGACGGTCACCATTATTTCGACATTCGGGGGCCTGCTGTTCGGCTACGATACCGGTGTCATCAACGGGGCGCTGCCCTACATGCAGGAAGATCTGGGGCTGACGCCTCTGACCGAAGGCTTGGTGACGTCCTCGCTCCTGTTCGGTGCCGCCTTTGGTGCACTGTTCGGCGGCCGCCTCGCAGACCGCAACGGGCGCCGGAAGATGATCATGGTCCTGGCCATCATCTTCCTGATCGGAACGCTGGCTTGCACGTTCGCGCCAAGCACCGGGTTCATGATTGCAGCACGCTTCGTGTTGGGTCTGGCCGTGGGCGGTGCGTCCGTGACTGTCCCTGTCTACCTGGCTGAAGTTTCACCCAGCGCACTGCGCGGGCGCATCGTCACGCAGAACGAGTTGATGATCGTCACCGGGCAGTTGCTGGCCTTCATCTTCAACGCGTATCTCGGCAACACCTTTGGTGAGGCCGGTGGAATCTGGCGGTGGATGCTTGTCATCGCCACCTTGCCCGCGATCGCGCTGTGGGTCGGGATGAACTTCATGCCGGAAAGCCCCCGCTGGCTGGCCTCCATGGGAAGTTTCGGCGAAACCCTCAGCGTGCTGCAGCGAATTCGGTCCCAGACGGAGGCCCGTGCCGAGTTCGAAGAAGTCAAAGCGATGGCCGTTGAGGACTACAAGTCCAAGATGGGTTCCTGGCAGGACCTCGGAATTCCCTGGCTCCGCCGGATTTTCGTTGTCGGCATCGGGTTGGCTGTCATCCAACAGATCACGGGCGTCAACTCGATCATGTACTACGGAACCCAGATTTTGGCCGATTCCGGTTTTGGCCGGGAGGCCGCATTGACCGCCAACATCGCCAACGGCGTTATTTCCGTGCTGGCAACTTTCGTGGGGATCTGGCTGCTTGGCAAGGTGGGCCGCCGAAAGATGCTTATCACCGGCCAGATCGGTACAACGGCCGCCCTGCTGCTGATCGGCTTCTTCTCGCTGGTCCTGCCCGAAGGTATAGGCCGCGGCTTCGTGATTCTGGCTTTGACCGTCACCTTCCTGGCCTTCCAGCAGGGTGCCATTTCGCCGGTCACCTGGCTCATGTTGTCCGAAATCTTCCCGCTGAAGATCCGTGGTCTCGGGATGGGAGCCTCGGCATTCATATTGTGGATCGTGAACTTCCTGGTGGGCTTCGGCTTCCCGCAGCTACTCGCCGCTATCGGCCTGTCCAGCACATTCTTCGTGTTCGCGGTGCTGGGGGTGGGCGCCATCGCGTTTGCTGCCAAGTACGTCCCGGAGACCAAGGATAAGAGTTTGGAAGACGTGGAGCACTACTTCAAGCACGTTGCCGGCACTAAAGCCCTGGCTGGCAGCCCGGCCCCCTGACCTGCCCTGCTGGCGCAGAAGCCCCTTTGAGCCGCTCGAAGGGGCTTCTGCGTGCCCGGCGTCAGGCGCGGGCGTGCAGCCGGGGAAAGGCGCCCCTGAGGGGCCAGTCCGGGCACCCTCATCCCTGACGTGGCACTCTCCAGCGGCGGGCGCGGCGGAGCCAGCTTGGTCGAAGCCGACGCCGAGATTTACAGTCACCCACTGGTTGTTTTACGTAAAAACATCCTAATGTCAGGACAAACTATTGACTTATGTGAATTGAGTCACCATGATCGTTGTAGAAGGCCGACTGACTGGCGCAGCGAAGCGCCGAGGGGCCCGGATCAAAGGAGATAACTCGTGACGAAGTTTTCGTGGCGTAAGGCGGCCCTCGTGGCCTCTGTGGTGCCCATGCTGGCCCTGAGCGCGTGTTCAAGCAGTGGCGGCAAGGCTCCCGAGGCCGCCGGGGGCGGCGCCGCAGGCCAGGCTGTGTCCACGCCGAAGCTGAAGATCGCATTGATCACGCACGCGGCCCCGGGGGATACCTTCTGGGACATCGTGCGCAAGGGAGCCGAGGAGGCCTCGGCGAAGGACAACGTGGAGCTGCTTTACACGTCCGATCCTGAGGGCGGCCGGCAAGCCCAGCTGATCGAGCAGGCCATCAACCAGAACGTCGACGGCATAGCAGTGACCCTGGCCAAGCCCGATGCGCTTAAGGGCGCCCTGCAGAAGGCCACGGAAGCCGGCATCCCCGTAGTCAGCCTCAATGCCGGCGAATCGGTTTCGGCACAGCTCGGTGCCTTCACGCACTTCGGCTCGAATGAAAAGCTGGCCGGTGCAGCTGTTGGCGACAAGCTCCAGAGCGAGGGTTTGTCCCACCCCATCTGCGTCATTCAGGAACAGGGCCACGTTGGCCTTGAAGCCCGGTGCGCCGGCGTCAAGGACAAGCTGCCCGCAACGGAAATCCTCTATGTCGCCGGCACCGACATGACCCAGGTGTCCTCGACCGTGACCGCCAAGCTGCAGGCCACCGCGGACGCTGACTCGATCGTCGGCCTGGGCGCCCCCTTCACACTCACCATCCTGAAGGCCGTCAACTCGGCCGGCAGCAAGGCCAAGGTGGCCTCCTTCGACATGAACGCCGAGCTTGCCCAGAAGATCGCCGACGGCGAGATCCTCTTCACCGTGGATCAGCAGCCGTGGCTGCAGGGGTACGGGGCGATTGATGCGATCTGGCAGAACAAGCGTGGCGGGTTCGAGATCGGCGGCGGCCAGCCGGTACTGACCGGCCCGTCCATCGTCGGCAAGGCCGCAGCGGCTGACGCACTCAAATTCGCCAAAGAAGGCATCCGCTAAGGATCCTTTGAGCCGGGTTCCGGGCCCTTGCGGGGCCCGGAACCCGGCCCGGAGTAGGAGAAGCACCATGACCCAGACCATTTCCAAGACACCGCCGTCGAAGACACCGCCGCCGGTCACTGATGAACGTGTCGGCAAACGCAATCCGCTACAGAAGCTCCTGGGCCGCCCGGAAGTCGGCGCCCTGGTCGGGGCGATCGTGCTGTTCGTGTTTTTCGCCTCGGTCTCCCAGACCTTCATCCAGCCCAACGCGTTCGCGACCGTGCTCTACGGCAGCTCCACGATCGGGATCATGGCCGTCGGGGTATCGCTGTTGATGATCGGCGGGGAATTCGATCTCTCCACCGGTGTCGCGGTGATCTCGTCCGCGCTGACCGCATCAATGTTTTCCTGGTACTTCGCCACGAACGTCTGGGTCGGCGTGGCCCTGGCACTGGTGGTGTCCCTGGCGATCGGGCTGATCAACGGCCTGATCCTGATGAAGACCAAACTCCCGTCCTTCATCGTGACCCTGGCTTCGTTCCTGATGCTGACCGGCCTGAACCTGGGCCTGACCCGGCTGATCGGCGGATCCGTGTCATCGCCGTCGATCTCGGACATGGACGGCTTCGCGTCCGCGAAGGCCGTATTCGCCTCCTCCGTCCCGATCGGGGACGTGGACGTGAAAATCACCGTGTTCATCTGGATCGGCCTGGTTGCGGTCGCGTCCTGGATCCTGCTGAGGACCAAGGTCGGGAACTGGATCTTCGCCGTCGGCGGCGACGCGAACGCCGCCCGTGCCGTCGGCGTCCCGGTCAACAAAACCAAAATCGGTTTGTTCATGGCTGTCGGGTTCTGCGGCTGGATCCTGGGCATGCATAACCTCTTCGCGTTCGACTCCGTCCAGTCCGGGGAAGGCATCGGCAACGAATTCCTCTACATCATCGCCGCGGTCATCGGTGGCTGCCTCCTGACCGGCGGCTACGGCTCCGCGGTGGGCGGCGCGATCGGCGCGTTCATCTTCGGCATGGCCAACAAGGGCATCGTCTACGCCCAGTGGAACCCGGACTGGTTCAAGTTCTTCCTGGGCCTGATGCTGCTGCTGGCCACCATCGTCAACCTCATCGTCAAACGCCGCGCGGAACTCAAGTAAAGGGGCCCGGGAAAATGAATGCCAAAGAAATCGACCAGCAAACGCTGCTCCAGAACGAAAAAGATCCCCTCACCCACACCCCCGTCCACCTGCTCTCCCTCGAGGCAGTAGGCAAGCATTACGGCAACATCATCGCCCTGAGCGATGTCACCATGGCCGTGGACAACGGCCGCGTCACCTGCGTGCTGGGCGACAACGGCGCCGGCAAGTCCACCCTGATCAAGATCATCGCCGGCCTGCACCAGCACGACGCCGGGATCCTGAACATCATGGGCGAGGAACGGAAATTCACGTCCCCCCGTGACGCCCTCGACGCCGGCATCGCCACGGTCTACCAAGACCTCGCCGTGGTGCCGCTGATGCCGATCTGGCGGAACTTCTTCCTCGGCTCCGAGCTGACCAGCGGCTTTGGCCCGTTCAAGAGCCTGGACGTCGAAAAGATGAAAGCCATCACGCTCAAGGAACTCGCCGAGATGGGCATCGACCTCCGCGACGTGGAGCAGCCCATCGGCCAGCTCTCCGGCGGCGAACGCCAGTGCGTCGCGATCGCCCGCGCCGTGTACTTCGGCGCCAAGGTCCTGATCCTGGACGAGCCCACGGCAGCACTCGGCGTCAAACAGTCCGGCGTGGTCCTGCGCTACATCCTGCAGGCCCGCGACCGCGGCCTCGGAGTCATCTTCATCACCCACAACCCGCACCACGCCTTCCCCGTCGGGGACCGCTTCCTGCTGCTCAAACGCGGCAAGTCGATCGGCTACTACGACAAGAAAGACATCACCCTCGACGAACTCACCGCCCAGATGGCCGGCGGCGCCGAACTCGCCGAACTCGCCCACGAACTCGAACAACTCGGCGGCCACAGCGACATCGTCAAAGAAGTCCAGGCGGAGGTCGCGGACGTGGCCGACGTCGCAGATGCCGTCCAGGCAGGCTCCCCAAGACACACCTAACAGGCGCCGGCCGAAGGGGCCCTCCGGCGGACTGCCGGCGGGGCCCTGACTTGCCATGGGCAGCCATCAAATGACGTGCAGAATCACGATGGACAGGAAAGGACCAACATGCCGATCCGGGTAGGCGTCATCGGCGCCGGAATCATGGGCGCCGACCACATCAGGAATCTCTCCACCACTATCGGCGGCGCTGAAGTCACTTATGTGGCAGATATCGACGCCGGCCGTGCCGCGGCCGCTGCGCCACTGGCCGCCCGCATCACCACCGATCCCTCCGAGCTGATCAATTCAAGCGAGGTGGACGCCGTCGTGGTGGCCTCGCACGACTCCACGCACGCCGGGCTGGTGCTGGAATGCTTCGAGGCGATGACCCCGGTGTTGTGCGAAAAGCCAATGGCACCCACACTCCTGGAAAGCCTTGAGGTGGTAGCGGCGGACGCCGATATTGTGGCCGCCACCGGCGCATCGCTGCTCTCACTGGGCTTTATGCGGCGCTTCGACCCCGGCTACGTGGCCCTGCGCCAGTCCGTGCAGGACCGGGTCCAAGGTGAGCCCCTGATGGTCCACTGCACCAGCCGCAACGCTGCTGCGGGCCCCGGCACCACCTCGGAATCGGCCATCACCAATTCGGCGATCCACGAGCTGGACATTATTCCCTGGCTGCTGGACTCTCCCATCACTGAAGTGTCATGGCAGGCCGGGCGGAGCTCACGCCATGCCGACGGCGGCCTGCAGGACCCGGCCTTTATGATGCTCCGCACAGCCGACGGCACGGTGACCACCCTGGAGTTGTTCCTGAACGCCCAGTACGGCTACACCACGAGTTGCGAGGTTGTCTCGGAACGGGGCACCACCGGCCTGAAGAATTCCGTACTGCTGGGGGTCCAGCAGGCGGGTCTCAGTCAGACGGCGATACCCGCAGACTGGCGCCCGCGGTTTGCCGACGCGTACCGGCTGCAGTTGCAAGCGTGGATCTCAGCATTGGCCCAGGGGGAACAACCACCCTTGGCCGGGGCGCAGGATGGCCTCAACGCCTCGCTCGTTGCCCAAGCCATGATCCAGTCCCTGCACAGCGACAGCGCCTACACGAAAGTGAGCTACTCATGAGCATCTCTGCCCTGCCGGTTTCCCGCGTGCCCGGTTCCCGGGATGCACCGGTGCTGCGCTGGGGGATCATGGGACCAGGCTGGATCGCCGAACGCTTCACGGAATCCGTCCAGGCACACACGGACCAGGTGATTGTTGCGGTCGGGTCCCGTTCGCTCAGCCGGTCCAAGGCATTCGCGGATGCTTTCGACGTGCCAGCCGCCTACGGTAGCTATGCGGAATTGGCCGCCGCCCCGGACGTCGACATCGTCTACGTCTGCACGCCACACAACTTCCACCACCAGGCCGCGGTGCTCGCCCTCGACGCCGGCAAACACGTTTTGGTCGAGAAACCGATCGGCCTCAACGCGGCGCAGGCCCGGGACATCGCCCAGCGCGCCGAGGCCGCCAGTGTGTTCGCCGCCGAGGCCATGTGGAGTTTCTTCCTGCCCAAGTTCGACGTGATCCGGCAGATCCTCGACGCCGGGACCCTGGGCACCGTCACCACGATTTTTGCCGAATACGGCGAACACTTCGACCGCAGCCACAGGATCTTCGATCCCGCGCTGGCGGGCGGCCCGCTGCTGGACCTCGGCACGTACCCGATGGCCCTCGTCACCGAGGTCCTGGGCCTGCCGGAACAGCTGCGTGCCATGGGCCAGCCTCACGAATCCGGGGTCAACGCCCAGCTGTCCGCCATCATGCAGTTCGCCGGCGGCGCGCAGGCCGTGGTGAACACGCACGTGCACAACTTCACGCCCACGTCCGCCACGATAGTCGGTTCCGAAGCCACGCTGACTATCGACGGGCCCTTCAACATGCCCGGTGGCTTCGAAGTCCGTTTCCCGGACGGGCCCCGGCTGCGCCATGAGGAACCGGCCGGCGGCCACTTCGAGGGACTGCACTACGAAGCCGCTGCCGTGGCCCGTGCCGTGGCCGCCGGGCAGACGCAGGCGTGGCAGCGGACCCTGGCAGCGTCCATCCGAACCTTGGACGTTGCCGACGAAATCCGCCGCCAGCTGGGCGTGGTGTTCCCAGGCGAAGAGACGTTGGCGGACGCGGAAACCGCCCGGCTCTGATTCATATTTGTTCTGACCACCGAAAGGACAGGCCCATGGCCTACATCGAACAGCACTCCGGCGGACTCCCCGCACCCGTAAAAGTCGGGCTCATCGGCTCCGGCTGGATGGGGGCGTTCCATGCCGAAAGCATCGCCCGCCGGGTCCCAGGCGCTATCCTCGCTGCCATCGCTGACCCCAATGTGGAATCCGCGCAGACCCTTGCCCAATCACTGGGCACAGCCAAGGTCACTGCCGACGCCGCGGACATCCTGGCCGATCCGGAAATCGACGCCGTGGTCATCGCCAGCCCGGCCCGCTTCCACGCCGCCCTGATCACCCAGGCTGCCGCCGCGGGGAAGCACGTCTTCTGCGAGAAGCCTGCGGGCCAGAGCCTGGAAGAACTCGATGCCGCGCTTGCCGCCGTTGAAAAATCCGGGGTGCATTTCCAGATCGGCTTCAACCGACGCTATGCGGATGACTTCCAGGCCGCCAAGAAAGACCTTGCGGCCGGCATCGCCGGGCAGCCGCAGCTCCTGCGCTCGCTGACCCGCGATCCGGGCAACGGCAGCATCCCGAACGCGGCCAGGGTCCCCGCGTGGACGGTCTTCCTGGAAACCCTGATTCACGACTTCGACACCCTGAACTGGTTCAACGAAGGCGCCGAGCCGGTGGAGGTCTATGCCGTGGCCGACGCCCTCGTGGAACCGGCGCTGCGCGATCAGGGCTTCCTGGACACCGCGGTGGTGACCATCCGCTACAGCAACGGCGCCATCGCCGTGGCGGAAGCAAACTTCAGTGCCCTCTATGGCTACGACATCCGCGGAGAGGTCTTCGGTTCCAAGGGCATGGTCCAGGCCGGCCGTGCCACCGGGACGGCGGCCCGGCGTTACACGGCGGAGGGACTGTCCGCGGAAACCCCGCGCCTCAACGTGGAACTCTTCCGGCAGGCCTACACGGACGAACTCGCCGATTTCGCCGCCACGGTTCGGGCGCAGCGTGATGGCACACCGCCGCCGTCGGGCGCTTTCACCCTCACTCCCGGGGCCGCAGACGCCCGCCGTGCGCTGGCCATGGCGCTGGCGTGCATCGAATCGGTCAAACAGGGCGGTCCGGTGGCTGTGGCTGCTGCCCCCTTGGCGCGGCGTGACGTCGCTCAGGCGGGCGTCTGATGCGGCTGGCCGTCTGTGCAGAAATGGTCTTCACGGACCTGCCGTTTGTGGAACGGGTGCAGCGGCTCCACGACGCCGGGTTCGACGTCGAGATGTGGGACTCCAGGGGCAAGGACCTGGCCGCGCTCAAGGCCACCGGCGCGGTGTTCTCCTCCATGACCGGGTACACCTCCGGCAGCCTCGTGGACCCCGGCACGGCCGACGACGTAGTGCGGACGGCCGAGTCGCTGATTCCCACAGCCCTGGAGCTTGGCGTCAGCCGCATGGTGGTGCACGCAGCTGAGCTCATCAATGGCCAGGCGGCCCGCCCCCGCTACCGGTCCACCGGCCGCATGTGGAGCACCGGCGCGCGGACGCTGGAGCGACTCGGCAACTTGGGGGCGAAGTATGGGGTGACGTTCTGCCTGGAGAACCTCAACACGATCCTGGACCACCCCGGCATCCCGCTCGCCCGGGCCAAGGACACCCTGGCGCTCGTGGAAGCGGCCGGTCACCCCAACGTGAAGCTCATGCTGGACCTCTACCACGCACAGCTGGGGGAGGGGAACCTCATCGAGCTTGTGCGGACCGCGCTGCCGCACATCGGCGAAGTCCAGGTGGCGGACGTACCGGGCCGCTGCGAACCCGGAACCGGGGAGATCAACTACCCGGCCGTGGCCAAGGCGCTCGCGGACGCAGGCTACGAGGGGACGGTGGGTATGGAAGCCTGGGCCAGCGGCGGCGACGACGAGGCAGCCCTTGCGGCCTTCCGGACGGCGTTCACCGTGCCGGCTACTACAACGTTTTCAACGGAAGGAACACTATGAAGGACGTCATTCTCGGTCTGGTCGGAGTGGGGCGCATCGGCGTCATGCACGCGAACAACATCGCCGCGCTCAACGGAGTTCTCAACCCCGAGGGCATCAATGTCAGGCTCCTGCTCACCGACGTTGCCCAGGATCACGCCAGGGGGATTGCGGCCGGCCTCGGTGCCGGCTTCGTGCCCTCGGTGGCGGAACTCATCGCCGCCGGCGTGGACGGGCTGGTCATCGCCACGGGAACCGGAACCCACCCAGAGCTGATCAAGGCGGGGGTGGACGCCGGAATCCCGGTCTTCTGCGAAAAACCTGTGGCCATGAACGTGGCGGCTGCCCTGCCGGTGCTGGACTATGTCCGAGACAACAACGGCGTGGTGCAGATAGGCCACCAGCGCCGCTTTGACCACGGCTACCTGGAGGCCAAGCGGGCCTACCAAGCGGGCGAACTGGGGTGGATCCATTCCCTGCGCGCCGTCACCTGCGACATGGCGCCGCCGCCCGTGGAGTTCCTCGCCAGCTCCGGCGGACTGTTCCGCGACTGCTCCGTCCACGACTTCGACATCCTGCGCTGGCTGACCGGCCGCGAGATTGTGGAGGTCTATGCGAAGGGCTCCAACAACGGCGACCCGGCCATCGGCGCCGTGGGCGACGTGGATACGGCGCTGGCGCTGGTCACGTTCGACGACGGGACAGTCGGCACCGTCTCAGCCACCCGCTACAACGGCGCCGGCCACGACGTCCGCCTGGAAATCCAGGGCTCAAGCCGTTCGCTGATGGTTGGGCTCGATGAGCAAACGGCCATGGCGTCGGCCGAAGCCGGGATCGCGTTCCCCGCCGGGGAACCCCACCGGACCTTCGCCGAACGCTTCGACCAGGCGTACCGATCCGAGATGGCCGCGTTCGTCGAGCTGATCCTGGGCCGGCGCGGGAACCCCTGCACCCCGGAAGACGCTGTGGCCGCTTCCCGCGTGGCTGACGCCGCCCAGGAATCACTGGCCACCGGCGTCCCGGTCAAGGTGGTGCTGGCCCCGGCCAAAGCTGGCCAGGTGCGCTAACGGCTGCCATGCAGAATGCCCCTCCGGAATCCGTTCCGGAGGGGCATTCTCTTGATCACCAGAGCTTAATCTCTACCCGCCGAACGGCAGCCGGGGATCGATGTCCTGGCCATCCCAGCTATGGCGGACCCAGCCGTGGTGCGGGTCGTCGCTGATAAGCCATTTACGGACGGGGCCGGGGCCGGCCATCACGTTCAGGTAATACAGGTCATAGCCCGGGGCCGCCATGGCAGGGCCATGCCAACCGTAGGGAACCAGCACAACGTCGCCCGTGCGGACCTCGGCCGCGACGTCGATGGGACGCTCATCCGAGGCGTACACGCGCTGGTAGCCGATGGCATCGGCGTCGGCGGGCGCCCCGGAACCGGCCGCCACCTGCGTCTCGAAGTAGTAAATCTCCTCGAGGTTCGTTTCGCCGTCCTTTTCCTCATCGTGCTTGTGCGGAGGGTAGGAGGACCAGTTTCCGGCGGGGGTGAGGACTTCACACACGATGAAACGGTCAGCCTCGAGGGCCGCAGGCGTGCCGAAGTTATGGACCTGGCGGGAGCAGTTGCCGGCGCCGCGCAGTTCCACAGGCGTTTCCGCCGCCGTGACCAGGCGGGTCGGATAGGAGGCCTTTGCCGGTGCCGTGGCGACCGCCACCCGTCCGCCGTCGGACGAGCTGACGGTGACGGCACGGGCCGTGCCCGAATACAGCACGTCGCTGGGGCCGTGGAACACGGACGTCCGCCCCTTCAGGACATACTCGTCACCGTCCACGGAAACGGTGAAGGAGCCGTTGAGTGGAACCACTATGCGCTCCTCGTCCGCTGCCGGGAGAACGACGGCGGCACCTGCCGTTAAGGTGGCCACCTTCAGGCCCGTATGGGCCCAGCCGTCCACGGCCATGGTTGAATCGGAGGTTCCGAGCGAGATGTCCCAAGCGCCGTCGGCGGCGCTGCCCAGGGGGTAGACCCAGTTAGTCATTGATATTCCTTGCGCTATCGCTGTACGAGTGTCATTTCAAAGCTGTACGAATCCGCCTTGTACACGTGGTGTCCGGTTTCCACGCGGCGGCCGGCGTCGTCCGTTGCGGTGCGCTCCATGGTGACCAGGGCGGAACTGACCTCGGCCTCCAGCAGCCGGGCCTGGTAGTCGTTGGCGATCATGGCGCCGATTCGTTGCGAGGCCAGGCGGAAGTTGACTCCGCCGCGGCGGAGAATCGCGTAGAGGCCCTCAGAGGCGAGCGTGGCTTCGTCCATGGTGACGATGTCGTCCCGGACCCAGTTTTCCATCAGGGCCAGGGGCTTGCCGCCCACTTTCCGCAGGCGGGTGAAGTGGTACACCTTGGAGCCGGCAGGCAGTTCGAGGGTGGCGAGCGTCGCCGCGTCGGCCTCCATGTGGGAGAAAGTCAGCACCTGCGTGGTGGGCTTCTTGCCGTTGTTGGAGAGATCATCAAACAGGCTGGAGAGCTCCAGGGGGCGGCGGACCTGGCTGGAGACCACTTGGGTGCCCACGCCGCGCTTGCGGACCAGCAGCCCCGAGCGGACCAGTTCGTCCATGGCTTTGCGCATGGTGGGCCGGGACAGGTTCAGCTGGGCCGCGAGATCGATTTCGTTCTCCAGCCGGCTGCCGGGTTCCAGGATTCCGCTATGGATGGCGTTCTCGATGCCCTGGACCACTTGGTGGTACAGGGGCACGGGCGAGGAACGGTCGATGATGAGACCAAGTTGATTCGCCACTAAATACTCCTTGTTCCATGCCGGACGCTGGTGCCCGCCCGGGGTTCGGGCGGACATCCATGTCCTAGTATGTTCGCTTGATAGGACATACTGCCTTAGTTGATAATATCAGGGGAATTTAGGCGGTCAAGGCTGCCGCCGGCGGGCGTGCCTCCTTTCGTGCCCGTGGTCCTAGGCTGGGGGGATGAACAACCGATACCTTGTCTCCCGCGAACGTTTCATCGCCGCTCCGCCCCAGGTGATCTTTGAAGTCCTGGCCACGCCCGCGCTGCACAGTGCGATCGACGGTTCCGGCACGGTGAAGGGCGCCCAGCCGCGCGGCCCGGAACGGCTGGGCCTCGGCGCCCGGTTCGGTATGGAAATGAACATGGCCGTGGACTACAAGATCCTGAACACGGTCTCCGAGTTCGAGGAGGGCCGGCGCATCGCCTGGCGCCATTTCTACGGCCATGTCTGGCGCTACATCCTCGAACCGGCCGCCGGCGCGGACGGTGCTGCCGGCACGCGCGTCACCGAACAATGGGACGCCAGGGAGGTCCGCGGCAAGGTCTTCCTCCGGGTGGCAGGTTACTTGCGCCGCCACCCCGTCAGCATTGAAAAGACCCTGGCCCGGTTGGACGACCACGTCACCGGCGCGGCCGGAGCGGAACGCTAGGTCCCGGCGTGAACCCCTCCGGTGGCCTGGTCCCCGGCTTCCGCCCCGCGGTGTCCGCGTGGGCACGCGAGGCGGCCGCCGTCGTCGAACGTTTCCGGGCGGCACGCCGTCGCTGGGCATCCCAGGCGCCCGCGCTGCCGGGCGGCCAGCCAATTTCCGGCAGTGCCTAGCCCACCGCGGTGCCGAATGCCAGCCCCAGCACATAGGTTACGGAAGCGGCGCCCAGGCCGATGCCCAACTGGCGCAGCCCGCGCGTCAGTGGCGACGTCCCGGACAGCAGGCCCACGATTCCGCCGGTGGCCAGCAACGCCAGCCCCACCAGCACCGTAGCCACTACCAGGGCGGCCACCCCGGTCAGGCCGAACAGGAACGGCAGGATAGGGGCCACGGCGCCGGACGCGAAGAAGCAGAAACTGGACATTGCCGCCCCCCACGCAGTGCCCACGGCCTCGTGCTGGTCTTCCAACCCCGGCAATTCGGGTTGCAGCGACAGGCTGGGATCGCAGTCGCAGCCCAGCAGGCCCATGCGTTCGGCCACGCGGTGTTCGGCCGCTTCGTGGGTCATCCCGCGCGCCAGGTAGACGAGCATCAGTTCGTTGTGTTCGATGTCCAGTTTCGGGGCGGCGGCGAGGGTGATCTGGGTGGGACGCGTGGCGGCCAGGAGCTCGCGCTGGGACCGGACGGAGACAAACTCGCCCGCGGCCATGGACATGGCGCCCGCGAGGAGCCCGGCCACACCGCTGAGCAGCACCACACCGCTTCCCACTCCGGAAGCGGCCATGCCCACCACGAGTGAGAGGTTGCTGACCAGGCCATCGTTGGCGCCAAAGACGGCGGCGCGGAAGGTCCCGGCGAGACGGTTGCGGCCGCGGGTTGCCAGGCCGCGGACCACTTCCTCATGGATCTGCTCATCCGCTGCCATGGCGTCCGTGGCGTTGGGATCCAAGGCATAGGGGGAGCGGCCTTCAGCGCGCTGAGCGAGGGCCAGGACAAAAACGGAGCCGAAGTGGCGGGCCAGGAAACCCAGGAACTGGCTGCGGAGCGATGCCGGCCGGGACTTTTGGGCGTGGTCGCCGAGGAGCCGCAGCCAGTGGGCCTCATGCCGTCCTTCGGCTTCGGCGAGGGCCAGCAGGATGGCACGCTCTTCGCCGTCGCGGTTCTGGGCGAGGTCGCGGTAGACGGCGGCCTCTGCCCGTTCGTCCGCCAGGTACTGGCGCCACCGGCGGAGGTCTGCCGGCGTGGGCTGCGGCGCAGATGGATTGGATTCCGCGGGCGCTGCTTGGTGCGGATTGTGGTGCTGAGACACGCAAGGCTCCTGTGCTGGATGGGGAAGGTTCGGCCCCATTGCACCGCCCAGCTTACCGCGGAATGACGCGGGTTTTCGGCTGGCTGACCTCACTGCGGAGTTTAGGTTTCCCTCAAAATATGCAGGTCCACCGGGTGTTCCCGGCCGGGTTCCGGCGGCTCTTGACCGGGCCCACCGGCGGTGCTGTGATGAAGGAGTGGCGTCCGCCCGCGCCCACTCACGAAGCACGTCAAGGCGAACAAACGGAGGTCGAATCATGAGCACCACCGGACAGTACCCGGACATGCCGCACCTGGAATCCGTTGAAGCGGATCCCGCCTATGACTACGCCGAGGACGTCCCCATCATCGTGGACGACTGGGACGCCGAAGAAGTGGTGGTTCCTACGCCTCCGGTAGCAGTTGACGCCGAGGAGCGCGTGGTCCCACTCGATGAGGAGGAGTTCCGCGGAACGGAATGAAACGAACGACGGCGGCACTCCGGTTCGCCGGGGAAGCGAAGGGGAGTGCCGCCGTCGTACTCTGCGTTGGTTGAGCCTTTAGCTCCGTTATCTCCGGTGATCGAGCCTGTCGAGATCCTTAGTGGGCCGGGTGGCTGGCCATCGGGTGGGCTTCCATGGGCAGTTCCTCGGTGACAGCTCCTGCGACCCGCTTCTCCCAAGCCTCGCGGACCTCGAGGTCCGTGGGAGGCGTGAGCAGCGAGATCACAATGTAGGAAACCAGCGACGCGCCCAGGCCCCAGTAGATGGGATCGTTGGCGTAGACACCGTCTTCGCTGGGAATGATTCCCGTGGCGTACGCGATCAGCAGTGCCAGGGTCAGCACCGAGCCGACGGCCATGGACCAGGCCGCTGCGATGCCGGTACCGCGCTGCCAGACCAGGCCGCCGAGGATGGCCACCAGCAGGCCGCCCACCAGGATGTCGTAGGCGATGGTGAGTGCCACCACGACGTCCTGCGCGGCCATGGAGATCAGAACGGCCACGACTCCCAGGCCCAGGACCCAGTAACGGTTGGCACGGACGTCGTGCTCGGGGTTTTCGGTGTCGTCGGTGTTGATCGTCTTACCGAACCAGCTGGCCACGAACGGCACCACGTCGGCGCGGGCAACCGTGGCGGCCGCGATCAGGGCGCCGGAGGCGGTGGACATCATGGCTGCGACTGCGGCGGCCATGACCAGGCCACCGATGCCGATCGGCAGGATCTGGGTGGCGACCTCGGCGTAGACAACGTCCTTGCCAAGGTTGGCGACGTCGATGTCGGGCAGGGCCACGCGGGCGGCCAGGCCGATCAGGGCGCCGGCGACGCCGTACAGGATGCAGTAGACGCCTGCGGTGGCGCCGCCCCAGCGGGCCACGGTGGGGGTCTTGGCGGTGAAGACGCGCTGCCAGATGTCCTGGCCGATGAGCAAGCCCAGGGTATAGACCACGAAGTAGGTGATGATGGTCTGAATCCCGATGCCGTCGAGCTGGAAGAAGCTGGAGTCAACGCGGGCACGGATCCCGTCGAAGCCGCCTGCTGCGTTGAGCGTGAACGGCAGCATCAGGGCGAAGATGCCGACGGTCTTGATGATGAACTGCACCTGGTCGGCCAGGGTGATGGACCACATGCCGCCGATGGTGGAGTAGACCAGGACGATGGCGCCGCCGACGGCGATGGCGAGCCAGCGCTCCCAGTCGAACAGGACCACAAAGATGGTGGCGTAGGCGCCGGTGGAGGTGGCGCAGAGCATCAGGGTGTAGGCCAGCATTACGATGCCGGAGGTCTGGGTGGCGCGTTGGCCGTAGCGCAGGCTGAGCATCTGGGAGACCGTGTAGATCTTCAGCCGCTGGATGGTGCCGGCGAAGAGCAGGCTCAGGAGGAGCACACCCGAGCCGATGGCCACCACGAGCCACATGCCGGAAATGCCGAATTTGTATCCCAGGCCGACGCCGCCGACGGTGGAGGCGCCGCCCAGGACCACGGCGGCCATGGTTCCGGTGTAGAGCAGCGGGCCGAGGCGGCGGCCGGCCACCAGGAAGTCGCTGTTGTTCTTGGTGCGGGATTTGCCCCACCAGCCGAAGGCCAGCATGGCGATGAGATACACCACCACGATGGCGATGTTGACGAAGTTGGCGTCCATTTGGGGCTCCTTGGAGCTGATCTGCAGCTTGGCTGGTATCCCGGCGGCGCTGCTGGGGACGCCGGTTTTCCGCTGCTCCTGTTGAGTGGGGAGGAAGAGTTCCTCAAATATTGCCTCAGAGACAACACTTGTTGCCCAAAAGCGTATGCTGTGACCGACGCAACAGTCAAGGTCGGCCCCATCATCTGCTGTTCGATTCCGCGCGTGCGCCGTTCGCGGCGTCCCGAAGGCGGTTGGCCACTAGGATTGCTCCAGAGATGGGGCCGCACCGCCGGCCATGAAAGGTCCGCACATGAAGGCACTGCCAGTTGAGCCGAGCAACGTTCCCGTTGCCATCGGTTCCCGAATCCGTGCCGCCCGGCAGTCCCAGCGGCTGACCATCGAGCAGGTTGCCGACGCTACAGGCCTGACCAAGGGCTTCCTGAGCCGCGTGGAACGTGACCTCACGTCGCCGTCGGTCGCGTCCCTGGTGACCCTGTGCCAGGTCCTGTCCATCTCCATCGGCGATTTGTTCGTCGCCCCGGAAACACACCTGACCAAGCGGAACGACGGCCCCCGGATCTCCCTTGGTGGCGAAGGCATCGTAGAGCGGCTCCTGACGGCCCGGTCCGAACGGCGCATCCAGATCATCCAGGCTGTCATCGAGCCGCATGGCCGCGGGGAGACCGAGCTCTACGCCGTGGACTGCGACGTTGACGTGCTCCACGTGATCAAGGGAAGCCTCCGGCTGATCATGACCAACGAGGAATACGAGCTCAGCACCGGCGACACCGTGACTTTCCCCGGCCGCGAGCCGCATACGTGGGTCAATCCCACCGACGAGGCGGTCGAGGTTCTCTGGGTCCTGGTCCCCGCTGCCAGCCGGTAGGCGGTTCTTCGGGCCAGCCAGCGTTGCGCGTTCCTGCCCAGTTTGTGCCCGGCTTCCTCCTGGCCTCGGGCCGGCATCCCCAGTCATGGCCCGGACTGGCGCGGATTGGGTGCTGCCTCTGGCTTGCTCAGGCAGCCCTGCAGTGAAGCAACTGGGCGGGAGCGTACGGCGTCATGGCGCCGATGCCTTCGGCGATGCCTTCGCCGATGCCTTCCTGGCGGCGAGGACGGCCCTGATTTCCGCCAGAACCTGCTCCGGATTGAACCAGATGACCTCCGGCGGGTAGCGCAGAACCGCATAGCCACGCACGGTCGAAGCGTTGTTGCGCGCCAGGTCTTGCCGCAGGGCTTTCCTGGTCGAGTGGAACGCGAAGCCGTCTACTTCCACGATCAGGAAACCCTCGATGAGGAAATCGACGCGCCCGATTCCCGGAATTTGAACCTGTGCATCAAACGCGATGCCGTTGACGCGGAACAGGTGTTGGGCGTCGACTTCCACGATGGATTCGGCGCGCAGGTCCAGCTCACGCAGCGCCGCCAGCACAGGACGGGATCGATCTCCTCCGAGCTGGTCCTTCAAAAGCTCGAGGGGTACCCCATGCAAGCGGATGGCCGAAGTGGCGATTGCCGTTGACGCCGGGGCGGGCAGGCATCCGATGGCATGCAGCACCACATCTTCAACCGCGGCGAGGGGCAGCGCGGGGTGTGGATCGAAGCGGACTGTCCGGTGCCGGATGAAGCCCATGCTGTGGCCATGGTTGCACGCCAGGTGGTGCTCGGCTGGCGGCTCCCGCAGCCACAGCCCGTAGTGTTCGGCTGCGCTGGCACAGGTGAGCCGCGCGTTGTGCCGGATGGCCGCAACGAATTCGGCGCGGGCATCTGGCCGCACAAAAATGCCGCGTCGGGGCTGGGTGACACCGCGGTCCGCCAAGCGTGCAATGTCCGTCCGGGAGTATCCGGCTCTGAGCAGCTGAGCGGTTCGGGCAACCCCGCCGGCCTGTTTGAGGTGTTCGAAGATGTCCATGGGGCCATTTCAGGCCGCCGGGACTGGATCTGGAAGACGGAACAAGCCGTATGTGGGTTACCCGCTTCGCCTGCGCTCGATGTTTCGGCCCAGTTGCTCGGGCCCGGGCGGATTGCGAGCCGCGCAGATCCCCATGATTCCGCGGTAAGGTGCGGCAGTTGGCGGACGGCCCAACGATAGCCCCGCGGCAACTGGGCGGGAGTGATCCGCGAGACCCCGGCTCAAAGAGTTTTGTAAACAACTGATGCGCATAAGAAAACTTCAGGCTATGATGGCTGTCACACACGCCGATCAATCCTCGAAGGAGAGGCTCATTTTGAAAGAGCTGCGCATCGAAGCCAACGGCAACCTTGGCCCCATCGATTCATCCCGTATCCCGCGCTATGCCGGCGCTGCAACGTACGCCCGACTGCCGCGCCTGGACCAGGTGGCCAAGGCCGACGTGACGGTGGTGGGCGTGCCCTTCGACTCCGGCGTGTCCTACCGCCCGGGTGCCCGTTTCGGCTCCAACCACATCCGCGAGGCCAGCCGCCTGCTCCGCCCGTACAACCCCGCCTGGGACGTCAGTCCGTTCGAAAACATCCAGGTGGCCGACGCCGGCGACATGGCGGTCAACCCGTTCAACATCAACGAAGCTATCGAAACCATCCAGCAGAACGCCCTGGACCTCACCGCGGCCGGCAGCAAGCTGGTGACGCTCGGCGGGGACCACACCATCGCCCTGCCGCTGCTCCGCGCGGCTGCCGAGCGCGCCGGCGGCCCCATCGCCATGCTGCACTTTGACGCGCACCTTGACACCTGGGACACCTACTTCGGCGCCGAGTACACCCACGGCACCCCGTTCCGCCGGGCCGTTGAAGAAGGCATCCTGGACACGGAAGCCATCAGCCACATCGGCACCCGCGGCCCGCTCTACGGCAAAAAGGATCTCGACGACGACCACCGCTTCGGGTTCGGCATCGTCACGTCCGCTGACGTCTACTACCAGGGCGTCCTGGAGACCGTGGCCAAGGTCCGCGACCGGATCGGCAACCGCCCGCTCTACATCTCCGTGGACATCGACGTCCTGGACCCCGCGCATGCGCCCGGTACCGGGACCCCGGAGGCCGGCGGCATCACCAGCCGCGAACTCCTGGAGATCATCCGCGGCTTCCGCGGCATGAACCTGGTGGGCGCCGACGTCGTCGAGGTTGCTCCCGCCTACGACCACGCCGAAATCACCGGCGTGGCGGCCAGCCATGTGGCCTATGAACTGATCACCCTGATGGCGGACAATGCTGTTGAAGGTGACCGGTTCGGGACCGCCAACGGCTACGCCGCCCAGGCTCTCGGCCAAGAATCCCGCCAACCTGCCGGTTTCGCCGCCGCAGCCGCCGCCGCAGCCGCTGCCGCTAAGGAGTAGTGACCATGATCGAATTCGATCCGGGCACGGCAGCCGCGCCCGCAGGGGAGAGCAAGGGGACCAGCCAGCGCAATGGCGGGGACCTCGTCGTCGAAACCCTTGAAGCGCTCGGCGCCAAGACCGTCTTCGGCATCCCGGGCCAGCACGCGCTCGGCCTGTTTGACGCCATGGGCCGCGGCAACCTGCACTTTGTGTCTTCCCGCGTGGAGAACAACAGCGCCTTCGCCGCGGATGGGTACTCCCGCGCCACCGGTGAAGTGGGTGTGCTTTTCCTGTCCACGGGACCCGGCGCGCTGACGTCCCTCGCCGGCCTGCAGGAGGCCTACGCCACCGGTGTGCCCATGGTGGTGGTGGCCAGCCAGATCCCGCTCGAAGGACTGGGCGCCCGCCGCAAGGGCATGCTGCACCAGCTCGATGACCAGAAGGCCTCGGCCGCGAACGTCACCAAGAGCCAGCGCCTGATCCAGCACGCGTCGGGCATTCCGTCGGCCATCCAGGATGCCTGGACTGAGGCCATCTCCTCGCCGCAGGGCCCGGTCTGGCTGGAAATCCCGCAGAACGTGCTGCTGGATCCCATCATGGTGCCACCGGTGGAGGACGCACTCGCCGAAGCAGCGGACAACCCGCCGCGCGTGGAGCTGGTCCGGGAAGCGGTGAAATGGCTGTCGACGGCGGAACGTCCCGCCATCATCGCCGGCGGCGGTACGCGGCGGGGCCGGGCCGAAAAATCGCTGCTCTCGATTGCCGAGAAGCTGCGGGCGCCGGTCATCTGCACCCCGGGCGGCAACGGCGCCTTCCCGTGGACCCATGAGCTTTCGCTGCAGTCCTGGATCGAGGACCGCCACATGACGGACCTCCTTGAGGATGCCGACGTCCTGATTGTCATCGGCTCCTCCCTCGGTGAAGTCACGTCCAACTACTTCACGTTCGCGCCCCGCGGCCGCATCGTCCAGATCGACGCCGAACCGCGGGTCCTCGAATCGAACAGCCCCGGCCTGGGCATCCGCGCCGACGCCGGCCAGGCCCTGGCCGCCCTCGACGAGGCCCTGGTCATGCCGGTCGACGCCGCCCGCAGCTGGCACGGGACCGCCCCCGAAGACCTCGTGAAGGAATCCCTCGCCAAGGTAAAGGCACGGCTCGAATCCCAGGACCTGGGCAAAGAGCTGAAATTTATGTCCGATATCCGCGATGCCGTCCCCGCGGACATGCAGACTTTCTGGGACATGACCATCTCGGCGTACTGGGGCTGGAGCTGCTGGGATGCGCGGCAGGGCCAGTTCCACTCCGCCCAGGGCGCAGGCGGCCTGGGCTACGGATTCCCGGCAGCCATCGGCGGCGCCGTCGGGCTGGAAACACTGGGCAATCCGGGCCGGGTGCTTGCCGTTTCCGGTGACGGTTCCGCCATGTATTCCATTTCCGAACTCGCCACGGCCAAGCAGCACAACATCCCGGTCACCTGGCTGATCGTGGACGACGGCGGGTACGGTATCATGCGCGAATACATGGTGGGCGCGTTCGGCAAGGCCACGGCCACCGAGCTCGCACGCCCCGATTTCGTCAAGCTGGCGGAGGCGTTCGGTGTGCCGGCCACGCGAGTGGCCCCCGAGGATGTCGGGGACGCGCTCAAGGCGGGCTTCGCGGCGCACGGACCCAACGTCGTCGTCGTCGAAACCCTGCTCAAGATGTTCGCTCCCACCCATCTGGGCGGCTGAACACCCAAAGCACCAACCAGGCGCGAACTTGCAGCTAATACCCTCGTCAAATCAGTTTGAGGGTAATAGCTGCCGGTTCGCGCGTGGCATTTAAGAGCGCTGGAATCCTGCCGACCCTTCTTTAGTTTCCCAAAGCAACCAGTTAAAGTTATAGTTGCCTTAGGCAAACAAAAGAAGAGAGTTTGATCATGGCAGTCGCCCCGGACACCGCAGCGGACCTTGTCTACCGCATCTTCGACCTCCAGAGGGTGGTCCGATGCGTGGCCGCGGCGAGCTTCCGCGGACAGGACACCGGGGTTGCGCTGCAGGGCGTCCTCAGGTTCGTGGGGGAGGGGGAGTCCCGCGCCACCCACCTCGCGGAGCGGCTCGGCGTCAGCGCCCCCGTCCTCAGCCGCCACATCGCGGACCTTGAAGAGCTGGGTTACGTCATCCGGCGGCAGGATCCCGACGACGGCCGCGCCCAGTTGGTTGCCCTGTCGTCCGCGGGCGCGGACAAGCTCCGGCAGATCGAAGAGCACCGCGCTGCCACGCTGCAGGATTACCTCAGCGACTGGAGCCAGGAGGATGCCGAAGATACGGCACGGATCCTGACGAAACTCTCGGAGTCCCTCAAGCATTCAGCCGGGGCACATGCAGTCCCGGCACTTTCAACCGTGGCAATAGCCGCCGCAACCTAGACCCTCCAGGAGCACTGATATGTCGAGCCAACCGGCCGCACCACCCTTGGCGATGACCCATCGCCAGATCATGGAAGCCCTGACCGGGCTCCTCGCGGCGTTCTTCACCGCCATCCTCAGCAGCACCATCGTGGCCAACGCGTTGCCCACCATCATGTCCGATCTGCACGGCACCCAGACCGACTTCGCCTGGGTGATCACCGCCGCACTGCTGGCCAACGCCGTCACCACCCCCATCTGGGGCAAGCTGTCCGACCTCTTCAATAAAAAGATCCTGGTCCAGCTGAGCATCGTCATCTTTGTGGCCGGCTCGGTTATGGCCGGACTCTCCGAGACCATCCCGCTGCTGCTCACCGCACGCGTTATCCAGGGTGTGGCCATGGGCGGGCTCACCGCGCTGGCGCAGGCCATTATCGGCACCATGATCCCGCCGCGGGACCGCGGCAAATACTCGGGCTACATGGGCGCCGTGATGGCGGTAGGCACTGCCGGCGGCCCGCTGCTGGGCGGCTTCATCGTGGACAGCCCGCTGGGCTGGCGCTGGACCTTCTTCGTCTGCGTGCCGCTCGCCGTCGTCGCGCTCATCCTGCTCCAGATCACCCTGAAAATCGAACACATCAAACGCCATGTCAAGATCGACTGGCTTGGCTCCATCCTGCTGACCTCCGGTGTCAGCCTGCTCCTGATCTGGGTGTCCTTCGCCGGCAACCCCGCCTATTACGACTGGGTTTCCTGGCAGTCGGCCGCTATGGTGGGCGGCGGCGTAGTGCTGCTGGCCCTGCTGGTGCTGGTGGAGTCCAAGGTTGAGCAGCCCATCATCCCGCTGAAAATCATCTCCGAACGCACCACCGCTTTGGCCATCATCGCTTCAGTGGCCGTGGGCATCGCGATGTTCGGCTCAACCACCTTCCTGGGCCAGTACTTCCAGGTTGCCCGCGGCGCCACACCCACCGAAGCCGGGCTCCTGACGCTTCCGATGATCGCCGGCAACCTCACCGGTTCCGTCGTTTCCGGTCTGCTCATCAGCCGCACCGGAAAATGGAAGGGCTACCTGATCGGCGGGTCCATCCTGCTGATCGGCGGCCTCGGCCTGGCCGGCACCATGGACCACACCACCGAACTGTGGCAGGCCGGAATCTTCACGGCAATCCTGGGCTTGGGCCTCGGCATGCTGATGCAGAACCTGGTCCTGGCGGTGCAGAACACCGTGCGGGCGTCCGACATCGGTTCGGCCAGCGCGTCTGTGGCCTTCTTCCGTTCGGTGGGCGGCGCGATCGGTGTCTCCGTTCTCGGCGCCGTCCTCAGCCGCCGGGTCAGCGAACTCGCCACGCAGGGCCTGGCCGCGGCCGGCATCCCGGTGGCGGGCGGTTCCGCCGGAGCGAGCATGGACCTTGTTGATATGCCCGCACCGGTGCGCGAAATCATGCGCGCTGCCTATGGCGACGCCACCGCCGAGGTCTTCCTGATCTCCGCCGGCGTTGCAGTGATAGCCCTGATTTCGGTCCTGTTCATCAAGGAGCGCCCGCTGCGGCGCACCGTTGACATCCAGCCGGAGGTCCAGGCAGGGGCGGGGACCGCGGCAGAGGCAGGTGCCGCGGAAAGCGCCACTGCTGAAAGCACGACGCCGGAACTCGCCTCCGCTAGCCGCTGACCTGAGCACGGCCACGCAGGTGGATGGCCGGGGAGCCTGTGCGGGAATACGCCGATCGGATGATCTTTGCGGTAGATATTTCGCCCGGGCAACGGATTTCGTAGAGTAGGTAGGCTGAGAATGTCAGCCCTGTCTGTTACTACTTATCCTCATCATTTCGCGCTCATTTCCTAAGGATTCAAGGGCATGCTCTTCACCCTCATACGGCGCTACTCCAAACCGTATATGCCATACATCGTGGCCGTCGTAGTGTTTCAGCTGGCGTCGACCATCGCAGCGCTTTACCTTCCCAGCCTCAACGCCCAGATCATCGACGAAGGCGTTTCCCGCGGGGACACGGATTTCATCTGGCGGACCGGGTCCGTGATGCTGCTGGTGGCCGTTGTCCAGGTGGGTACCGCCATCGCCGGCGTCTACTACGGCTCCAAAACGGCCATGGCCGTGGGCCGGGACCTGCGCCGCGGGGTGTTCCGCAAGGTCACCAGTTTCTCCGCCAAGGACGTGAACAGGTTCGGTGCCCCCACCCTCATCACGCGCGGCACCAATGACGTCCAGCAGGTCCAGATGCTGGCGCTGATGGGACTGAACTTCATGGTGGCCACGCCCATCATGTGCATCGGCGGGATCATCATGGCGCTGCGAGAGGACATCAGCCTGTCGTGGCTGGTCTGGGTCTCCGTGCCCGTGCTGTTCGTTGTGGTGGGCTACCTGGTGGTCCGGCTGATGCCCCTGTTCCGTTCCATGCAGAAGAAGATCGACCGCATCAACGCTGTCCTGCGCGAGCAGATCATCGGCATCCGGGTGGTCCGCGCCTTTGTCCGCGAACCGTACGAAACCGACCGTTTTGGCGTGGCCAACAAGGACCTGACCGACGTCTCCCTGAAAATCGGGGCATTGTTTGTCCTGATGTTCCCGGCCATCGGCATGATCCTGCACCTGTCCACGGCCGCTGTGCTGTGGTTCGGCGGCCAGCGCGTGGATTCAGGCGAGATGCAGGTGGGCTCCCTGACCGCGTTCCTGCAATACCTGTTGCAGATCCTCATGGCCGTCATGATGGGCACTTTCATGGCCATGATGATCCCGCGGGCCTCGGTCTGCGCGGACCGCATCGGTGAGGTGCTCGACGTCGAACCCTCCATCCACGATCCCGAACGTCCCGAAACTCCCGCCACACTGGCCGGGGTAGTCGAGTACCGGAACGTCACCTTCGCCTACCCAGGCGCCGAGACGCCGGTGCTGAGCAACATCAGCTTCACCGCCAGACCGGGCGAGACCGTTGCAATCATCGGTTCCACCGGCGCAGGCAAGACCTCGCTGCTGGCCCTGCTGCCGCGCCTCTATGACATCGCCGAGGGCGAAGTCCTCCTGGACGGCGTCTCCGTCAGCAACCTGGACCGCGCCGAGATCACCAAGCGCGTGGCGCTTGTCCCGCAGCGGCCGTACCTCTTCTCCGGCACCATCGAACACAACCTGCGCTTCGGCAAGACCGAAGCCACGGACCAGGACCTCTGGGACGCGCTGCAGATCGCCCAGGGCGGGGACTTCGTCCGCGAGAAGAAGAACGGGCTGAACACCCGCATCGCGCAGGGCGGCACCAACGTCTCCGGCGGCCAGCGGCAGCGGCTCTGCATCGCCCGCGCGTTGATCACGAAACCCAAGGTCTACCTCTTCGACGATTCGTTCTCAGCACTGGACGTGGCGACCGACGCCAGGCTCCGCGCCGCCCTGAAACAGACCACCGCCGACGCCACCGTGATCATCGTGGCCCAGCGGATCTCCACCATCACCGACGCAGACCAGATCCTGGTCCTGGACAACGGCCGGATCGTGGACCGCGGAACGCATGAGGAACTCCTGGATACGTCACCCACCTACCAGGAAATTGTCGAATCCCAGCTGAGCGTGGAGGAAATGGCATGAGGGCCGCCAAGAAGGTCTCGACACGCTCAACCACCGAAACGAACCCGGATTCCGTGACTCCCGAAGACCTTCTGGTGGACGACGACTTCTTCGAGGAGGAATACAAGCCCTCCGAAGCCGACGGCGACATGTTCGGCGGTATGCCCGCTAAGAAGGCCGAGCACTTCTGGCCCTCGGCAAAGCGCCTGCTGGGGCTCCTGAAGCCTGAGGCTGTGGGCATCTACGCCGTGGTGGCCCTGGTGGTTGTCTCGGTGGTCCTGAACGTCATCGCCCCCAGGATCCTGGGCCAGGCCATGGACGTGATCTTCGGCGGCGTAGTGGGCAAGCAGCTCCCCGCCGGCGCCAGCAAGGACCAGTTCGTGGAAGGCCTGCGCCAGCAGGGGCAGGACAACTTCGCGGACATGGTATCCAGGATGGAGCTGGTTCCCGGCACCGGGATCAATTTCCAGAAGCTTTCGGTCCTGATCGCCATCGTGCTGCTGATGTACTTCGTGGCCAACATCTTCCTTTGGCTGCAGGGCTACGTGCTGAACCGCATCGTGATGAAGGTGATCCGCAGGCTCCGGGACGACACCGAAAAGAAGTTGAACCGGCTCCCGCTGAACTACTTCGACACCCGCCAGCGCGGAGACGTCCTCTCCCGGGTAACGAACGATGTCGACAACGTCCAGCAGGCGCTGCAGCAGGCCTTCGCGCAGCTGATCAGCTCGCTGCTGACGGTCATCGGCATTGTCATCATGATGTTCATCGTCTCCTGGCAACTCGCCCTCATCGCACTGGTGGCGCTGCCGCTGTCCGGCGTAGCGGCCGGCCTGATCGGTTCGCGCAGCCAGAAGCTCTTTGCCGCCCAATGGAAGAACACGGGCGAGCTGAACGGCCAGATCGAGGAATCCTTCTCCGGGCACGATCTTGTGCGGGTCTTCGGCCGTGACGCTGACATGCTGGAACGCTTCGAAGAGCGGAACGAGGCCCTGTATAAGGCCAGCTTCGGAGCCCAGTTCGTCTCCGGCATGATCTTCCCGGTCATGCAGTTCGTTTCCTACCTCAGCTATGTGGGCATCGCCGTCGTGGGTGGCCTCCGGGTGGCCTCGGGCTCGATGTCCCTGGGCGACGCCACGGCATTCATCCAGTACTCGCGCGAATTCACCCAGCCGCTGGGCCAGATGGCCGGCATGGCCAACATGCTGCAGTCCGGCGTGGCGTCCTCGGAGCGGGTGTTCGAATTCCTCGACGCTGATGAGCAGGACTCCGAGACCGCCTCCGAGCACCTGCCGGCCAAGACCGACGGGCATGTGGAGTTCAACGACGTCACGTTCAGCTACACCGAGGACAGACCACTGATCGAAAACCTGTCCTTCACGGCGGAACCCGGGCACACCGTGGCAATCGTCGGTCCCACGGGTGCCGGCAAAACCACCCTGGTGAACCTCGTGATGCGTTTCTACGAGCTCAACTCAGGGTCGATTACGCTGGACGGCGTGGATGTCACGCACCTGAGCCGCTCCGAGTTGCGGTCCAAGGTTGGCATGGTGCTCCAGGACGCTTGGCTGTTTGGCGGGTCCATTTATGACAACATCCGGTACGGCAACCTGGATGCCACCGAGGAGCAGGTCATGGCGGCCGCCAAGGCCACCTTCGTGGACCGCTTTGTGCGAGCCCTGCCGGATGGCTACGGCACCGTCATCGATGAAGAAGGCAACAACGTCAGCGCCGGTGAAAAGCAGCTGGTCACCATCGCCCGCGCATTTGTGGCCAACCCGTCGCTGCTTATCCTGGACGAGGCAACCAGTTCGGTGGATACACGCACTGAACTGCTGGTCCAGAAGGCCATGGCGGCGCTGCGGACGGACCGCACCAGCTTTGTGATCGCCCACCGGCTGTCCACCATCCGCGATGCCGACACCATCCTGGTGATGGAGAACGGCAAGATCGTGGAGCAGGGTAACCACCAGGCGCTCCTGGCGGCGGAAGGTGCCTACTACCGGCTGTACATGTCCCAGTTCGCCGGTTCAGACGTTGAGGAAACCGTTGTGGACGATTCGACGGCGGTCCACAGCTGAGCGCCCTGGAAGCCGGCGCCGCCCGGCGCATTGAGGTCCTGGTCCCGATGCGCTGGGGTGACATGGACGCCTACGGGCACATCAACAACGTCCAGATTGTCCGGATGCTCGAGGAGGCGCGGATTATGGCGTTTGGGCCTCCCCGGGGCACCGGCCTGCCGGGCATCGAGCCGGAAGTGTCGCTCTTCAACGATGTTCCGGAGGGAACCCTGGCGTTGGTGGTGGACCACAGGATCCGCTACGTCAGGACGCTCGAATACCGCAACATCCCGGCAGTGGTCCAGGTGTGGATCGGTGCGGTGAAGGGCGCCAGCTTCGACGTCCACTATGTGGTGCAGGACCCGGTCACCCGGGAAGACTGCGTCCGGGCCAGCAGCCACCTGGCGTTTGTGGACGAGGCCTCCGGCCGCGTCCTGCGCCTGACGCCGGAACAGAAGGAGCGGCTGGCGCCCTATACGTTGTGAGTAGCACGCAATGTGAACGGTGCAACGACGGCTGGTGTCCGCCGTGCCTGCACACCCGTTGCGCAGGCACGGCGGACACCGGAAACTGGGAATATCCACTAAGGAGCGTTTGATAATGGCCAAGAAAACCAAAAAGACCTGGAAAGAGATGTCACCGGCGGCACGGGCAGGATTTGTGGCCATCGGAATCGCGCAGGTGTCACTGATGCTGGCCGCCCAGCGGGACATTTCCAAGCGCCCGGCTGACCAAATTAACGGGCCAAAAGCGGCCTGGCGCGTGGCTGCCCTAATCAACTTCATCGGGCCGATGGGCTACTTCATTCTTGGGCGCAAGCGGCCTGGAGCCGGGGCCGGAACAATCAAATAGCGGGCCTGCGAACTGCAGGCCGCCAGGGACTTCGGAGCGGGCATCCAGCTTGAGCCTGTAAATTTGAACCCATGACCCCAAACCCCAGGACTGCCATGCACCGCGCCCTCGGTGTCTCAAAGGAGATCGAGGACGCGGCCTGGTTTGTGCTGGGACCGGGCTTGCAGGGCAAGCCGTCAGCTTTGGACAGAAACACCCTGACCTGGACCGCGGAGGCTGCGGCAGAGCTGCTGGAACGCCTGGACCGGGGAACGGCGGATGCCAAGGCGCCCATGATGACAAACCTCCGGCAGAACCTCGAAGACGCGTCCCGGGAGGCCAAGCAGCTGGCCGTCGAGCTGCTCTTCCTGCAGTCGCTGCCGCTGGCGCACGAGGTGAAGTCGCTCAAGGTCAAGCGTGCCCGTGTGGCTGAGGCCGCGTCCTGGCTGGAAACACCTCCGGAAGCTCCACTGGAGCTGCCCGAGGAACTCTACAAGGGCATGACTGACCACGGCGTGATCAGGGACCGCACCGCCGAATTCAACTGGACCATTTGGGACCACCTCAAATGGCTCTGCCGGTTTGTGCAGCACGTGGACCAGCAGACTCCTGCAGCCATCGCCAAGGCGCTGAAGGACCCGCTCCATTTCCACGAACTCGCCGCAGGCACACCGGGGGACCAGCCCGCCATCCGCCGCAGCATCGAGTACCTGGCGTGGCCGAGCTACTTCGAGCCCGTTGTGGCGGACGTGGAACGGCAGAAAATCCGGGACGCGTTCGCCTCCCTGGTGGGCGGGGCCAAGGGCGACAGTGATGAAGACATCACCGCGGACATCCACCGCATCCGGCTGCATTTGGATGAACAGGCCGGCCAGCGCATCGACTGGTACGCCCGCCAGCTGGTCAGCCAGTGGCGCAAGGTCGGGGATCCCGGGCGCCGCGCGTGGCTGCTGCGTACCCACAGCGACAACGCCGAGCTCCTCACCGCGTGGCAGGAAGAGGAGAAGGTGACGCTCGACGTCGAACATCTCCGACACCTGGACCCGGGGGTGACTGCAGGGCTGGTGCAGCACGCGGTGGACGAGGATTACAAGCACCTGGGCTACGTGGAGCGGGAGGACACCAAAACAGCGGTGTTCGCCTTCCTCACCGTCATGAAGCCCGGCGACCTGGTTCTGTTCCAGCACGCCGGCATCGTGCGGCTGGGCGTTGTGCTGGGCGAGCCCGAGCACAACGATGACAACCGCCGCCTGCGGCGCAAGGTGCGTTGGCTGGACGACGACGGCCATGCCACCACCGATCTGCCCCGTCACGTCCAGCGGCAGCTGGCCACCTCGGGGATCGTTGTCGACGTCACCAAAGTGGTGCAGGCGCTGCAGGCGCTTGTGCCGGCCGAAGCGGAACCGGAGGACGACGACGACGCCGAGCCTGCCGCCGTCGTGCCCCCTCTGCAGGAGGGCTTCCGCCCGCTGAGCCGCGACTTCGCGGAGTCACTGCACATGGACCTGGAGCCGCTGCAGGAGATCGCGGAACTGCTGGAGGAGAACCGCCAGTTGGTCCTGTACGGGCCGCCCGGAACAGGCAAGACGTACCTGGCCAAGCATCTCGCGGCGGAACTGGCCCAGGACAGCACTGACGAGCGGGTGAAGCTGGTGCAGTTCCACCCGTCGTACGCGTATGAGGACTTTTTCGAAGGTTACCGGCCGGACAAAACGGACGAGGGCCAGGTGGCATTCAAGCTCGTGGCGGGGCCGCTGCGCCGGCTGGCCGAGGAAGCCGCCAAGCCCGGGAACGAGAAGAAGCCTTATTTCCTGATCATTGACGAGATGAACCGCGCCAACCTGGCCAAGGTGTTCGGTGAGCTCTACTTCCTGCTGGAGTACCGCGATGACCGGATCTACCTGCAGTACAGCCCCAACGAGCCGTTCACGCTGCCGGACAACCTGTACATCATCGGCACCATGAACACCGCGGACCGGTCCATCGCCATGATGGATGCCGCCATCCGCCGCCGGTTTGCGTTCATCGAGCTGCATCCGCAGACGGAGCCGGTGCAGGGGTCGCTGCTGCGGTTCCTGCAGGCGCGGGACCTGGACACCACGCCGGCACTGCTGCTGGATGCGCTCAACGCCGCCATCGACGAGTGGGACCGGGACCTGATGATCGGCCCGTCGTACTTCATGAAGACCGCAGCCCAGACGCCGAAGGGGCTGCGCCGGATCTGGAAATACGAGCTGATGCCGCTGCTGGAAGAGCACTACCACGGCCAGCTGACGCGCGCGCAGCTGGAGGAGCGGTTCGGGCTGGAGCAGCTGTTGGGACGCCTTGTTACCAGCTAAGCCAGGCCACACTCCCGTGCACGGCGGCGCCGCGACAGGAGGGGCCGTGCAGGGTCGCGCAGCGCAGGGTCGCGCAGCGTTAGGCGGCGCAAAGTTGGGTGGCGCACCGTTGGGCGGCGCCCTGCAGCGTGGTGGCGGCTCCGCAGTGCGCCACCTGGTCCTCGACGAGCTGTCCAAAGGCACCGTGGAACGCCTCGATGCGGCCAGCGCGGCATTTATAAACGCCAGTGGACTAGCCAAGGCCTCCCCGATGGGCATGGGTTTGTACCGGATCGAGCCCGCGGACAAGGTGGGGTCGGTCCGCACGGCCACCCTGCAGCTGGATGTGCGCCCCAAAGACCGGCTGGGACTGAGCCGGCTGCTCTTCCTCCTCAGCTACGCCGGCAACCAGGGCTTCCGAGCCGACTCCGTGGCCGCAACCGAGGACCGTGAACTCTGGAGCGCCCTGGCCGAATCCCTGGCGCAAATGGCAGAGCGTGCCCTGGGGCGAGGGGTGCTGCAGGGCTACCTGACCGTTGATGAGTCCCTCCGCACGGTCAAGGGCCGTATCCGGATTTCCGACCAGATCTCCCGGCGCCCCGGAATGCTGGTGCCGCTGGAAGTGTCCTATGACGAGTTCACCGAGGACATCGCCGAAAACCGGATCCTGCGCGCAGCGCTGGAACGGATGGGCCAGGTGCCCCGGGTCCGCCCCGATGTGCTGAGCCGCCTGCGCCAGCTGAAGGGAAAGCTCGACGCCGTCACCCGCCTACCTGCCGGTGCGCCCCTGCCGCCGTGGACGCCGAGCCGGATGAACGTTCGCTACCAGCCAGTGCTGCGCCTTGCCGAGCTGATCCTGAAGAATGCGTCCGCCGAGGCGGGCGAGGGGAAGCAGCAGACGGCGTCGTTTGTGGTGGACATGGCCCAGGTGTTCGAGGATTTTGTGGGCACGGCGCTCCGCGAGGCCATGGCGGCGTATCCGGGGGAGATGCGGCGGCAGTTCAACGCACTCCTGAGCGAAGCTGTCCATGATGCCGACAGGCTGTCCGTGCGCCCGGACGCGGTACACCTGCTGGGCGGTCGGCCGGTGGTGGTCTACAACGCAAAGTACAAGGCCGGCACGGACCTGGGCGCCTCCCTGACCGCCGACCACTACCAGATGCTCGCCCACTGCACCGCCCTGGGTGTGCCCACTGCCTGGCTGGTCTATGCGGGGGTGGGCGAGATGAAGCTGCGGAGGATCCTCAACACTGACATCGACATTGTGGAGTTTCCGCTGGATCTGTCGATGCCGCCGTCGGACATTCTGGCAGCGGTGGCGGACCTTGCGCGGCAGTCCTGGGGTGAAGTGGTTCGTGCCGCCCGCGCGGTCCGGTGATCGAGCCCGTCTCCCGGTGATCGGGCCTGTCGAGATCCAGGAAACCTAGACCGGCATCCGGAACGTGAACGTGGTGCCCTGTCCCAGTTTGCTTTCCACTTGGATGGTTCCGCCGTGGGCTTCCACGATGGCCTTGCTGATGGGTAGGCCCAGGCCTACACCGGGAATAGCTGTCCGGCGGACGTTGCTGGTCCGGAAGAACTTGGCGAACACCTGGGCCTGGTCGTCGGCGCTCATGCCCATGCCCGTATCACTGACCCGGCAGGCGAGGTGGCCGTCGTCGTGCTCCAACGACACCACCACGTTCCCGCCGTCGGGCGAATATTTGATCGCGTTGGAGACCAGATTGTCCAGCACCTGGGATATGCGGGGGCCGTCCACATGGGCATCCAGCCGTCCTGGCGTGTCGGCTGTCAGCGCCACGCGGGAGGCGTCAGCCCTGGGCATCGCGGCGGACACGCTGGCGCGCACCAGTTCAGCGACGTCGACGGCGTGCGGGGTCACGATCAGTTGCCCGTTTCTGGTGGCGAGGAGGTCGGACACCAAGGTGAGGAGGCGTTCTGAATTGCGCTTGATGATGTTCAGCGGTTCCAGTTGGTCGTTGCCGGGATCGTCCTCCAGGAGGAGTTCCACGTAGCCCAGGATGGAGGTCAGGGGAGTCCTGAATTCGTGGGACACGCTGGCGACGAAATCATCCTTGGCGGCCAAGGCGTCCACCAGGTCTGTCACATCGCTGAATACGATCACCGAGCCGACGAACGTCCCGTCGGGGTCCGTCATGGGCCGGGCGCTGGTGGTGATGGCGCGCTGTGATTTGCCTGCGCCAAGCCAGACCAGGTAGTCGGTGAAGGTCTCGCCCAGGACGGCTCGTCTTACGGGACGCTCCTCCACCCGGACAGGGGTGGTACGGTCCGCCGCGAAGACCAGCAGTTGGGACTCGTTCGGATCGTCGAGGTCCTTCGGACGGGCCAGTTCGTGGTTGGCGCGCTGTTTCCGGTTCATCAGGATGTCGTGGCCGTCTGCGTCGACGGCGAGGACGCCCAAGTGCACAGTGTCCAGAACGGAGTTGAGCAAGGCTTCCTGCCTCCTGGTGCCGAGCAGGCTGGCTTGGAGCTGTTTGTCCTTCTCTTCCAGGATCCGCTGCTGCCGCGTCATGCTCAGGGTCAACACACTGACCGATACACCGATTCCGAGCATCATGACGGGAAGCAGGAGGGGCTTGACCAGGGTAGGGCCAGACACATCTCCGCGAATCAGCAACGGAACCCAGATGATGGCCAATGGCGCGAAGAAGGACAACCACAGGGAGACCCGGGGGTAATAGCCTGAGGCACATAGCCAGATGACGGGGAAGACTGCCAACAGACTGATCCCGGCCAGGCTCTCCTGTCCGCCCTCCCTGCCCACGCCGATGGAGGCGAAGTCCAACAGCGGGATAACCAGGAAGCTGGTGTACGGCAGGCGGTCCCACGGCACCACGTAGCACAGCACCATGAGGGCCAGCTGGGAAAAGAGGAACAACACGAACAGCGGGTTGTCCATGGTCCGGGGGAAAAACGCCGACACGAGTACCACGGCCAGCAGTGTGGTGATGAAAAGCGGCATTTGGCTGAGGGCAACTCTTTCCGTCAGCCGGTATTCGTGGAAGGGTTTCCGGAAAAACCTAAGGCGGCCCGCGGCCCACGTTGCGGGTTCACTCATGAACGGCGGCCTGAAGTGGGAGGATAGGGGGAATACATACCAGCAGGATATCGGCAGCGGGCTATACTTCTCACGTTGTCAAGCTGGGTGAGGGGACTGGTATGAGTGAAGCACGAGTTGGTCTGGTCATCGAAGACGATCAGGATATCCGGGAGTTGGTACGGGCGGTCCTGACGCAGGCGGGTTTTGACGTCACCGTGGCGGGCAGCGGATCCGAAGGGGTCAAGGCTGCCAGAACCTTGAATCCAGACGTCATAACACTTGATTTGGGACTGCCGGACATTGACGGATTCGAGGTCTCCCGCCAGATCCGCGAGTTTTCGGATGCCTACATCGTGATGCTCACGGCACGGGCTGAAGAACTGGATACTTTGATCGGCCTCGAGTCTGGGGCTGACGACTACCTCACCAAGCCCTTCCGCCCACGTGAGCTCCGCGCGCGGATCGCGGCGATGATGCGCCGCCCCCGGGCGCTTCCGGACGCGGGGGAGAGCGCCCCTCCAGTATCTGATCGCCCGGTCGTCGTCGGCACTGGCAGCGGAAACGGTCATTACAGCCACAATGGATTGGACCTGAGCTACGCCTCACGGTCTGTCGCTGTGGACGGCCAGGAGCTCAACCTGACGCGGACGGAGTTTGAACTCCTCTATGCCCTGCTCGAGGCGGGCCGGACTGTCCGGACCAAATCGGATTTGGTGCGCCGGCTCCGGGACGAGGATTACGACGTCGGAAGTTACATTAGCGAAGCGGACGAACGTTCCGTTGAGGTGCACATGGGCAACCTCCGGAAGAAGCTTGGTGATTCACCGCAGCAACCGCGCTGGCTGCAGACGGTCCGCGGCGTGGGTTACCGGTTGGCGCCTGAGGAACGTTGAGCCTGTAGCCTGTGCAGGGTCTGGCGGCAGCACTGGTTGATCGGCCGGAGGTAGTTGACGGCCAGTTGCGGCAGTGCAACGGATGGTTCCGCACGCGGTGACTCTTCCCGGATGGAACGTTCAAGATCCATGGCAAGCCCCGCCAGCCGTTCGGCGCCTACCATCTGGCTCGATGTTTTGAGGCTCAGGATCGCATCCACCGCCCCGTCCAGGTCTCCCGTGGTCAGAGCGAGCCGCAGCTTGCCGATCCGCAACGGCAGGCAGTCGATGAAGTTTCCCACGAAGACGCTGCAGTAGCCGTCATCTTCGTCGAGTTCGACGCGTAGCCGGTCAAGGACGGAGGGATCTACCAGGGGGCGCCCTGCGTCGTCGGATGGAGCCATTTCCGTCCTTTCCGCTCGCGACTGCCGCCCGGGTAGGGGGCTGTGACTTGGGTTTGTGTCCACTTTCAGCGTAAATCTGTTCCCTGGAGATGCAGCCGTCCGGGACAAGGACTGCGGGATTGCTGAGGAGAATGCGGGTTTTTCATAGGAGTTCATCTTTGCTGGTGCCGATCAATTCGGGAGGCGGCAAAGGCTCAAGATTGGCTCAACTTCCCGCTGGCGTTGCTTCCCTGCCGTGGGTTTGCCTGCTGTGGGTTTGACCGGCGCCCGTCTGCAGGGCGTCAGCTTGCCGGGCACCGAGGAACTCCACAAGGTGGGCTTCGAGGGCGGAGCCGTCCTTCAACTCGCACTCCCACACGGTGAGCACCTCCCAGCCGGCGGCCGTCAACTGTTGGCGCTGGTCGGCGTCGCGGGTTCTGGTGCGGGTGCGCTTGGTTTCCCAGAAGGCGGCATTCGCTTTGGGCGCGTGCTGGCCTACCCGGCAGTCGTGGAAGTGCCAGAAGCAGCCGTTGATGAAGATGACCTTTCGACGGCTTGCGAACACCAGGTCCGGACGACCGGGCAGTCGACTTTTGCCTGCCTTGCCGTGCAAGCGGTAGCGGTAGCCTTTGGCGTGGAGGAGGCGGCGCACCAGCAGTTCCGGCTTGGTGTTCTTGCCCCTGATGCGGGACATGTTCCAACTGCGCTGCTCGGGAGTGAGCCTGTCCGCCATGATTCCAGTCTAGGAGCTCCTAGATTTCGCGCTCCGGCTGATCGCCCAGTTCAAAATGGCGGCCGCTGACGGACGTCGGCACGATTTCCACGTAGAAATCCTTCAGGGTCGGCACCCAGGATTTCAGTCCAAGCTCCTCGACGGCGGCGAGCTCTGTTGAGTTGGCCAGGACGCGCGCCGTGCCCCGGAGGACCACCGACCACGCCTCATCCGAGAGAATACCGTCCGTTTCGAGCAGCACTCGGGAGTTGATGGTGAGCTGCGCCAGCTTGTTGCCTGGCGCGGTGCGGAGGTAGATTTTCCGGTCCGAGGTCAGGTAGTTGACGGGAAAGATATCCGGTTCACCGGCCACAGAGACCACCAGCCGGCCGTGCTTTGTTGCTTCCAGGAGTTTCCAGGACTGCTCGTCGTCGAGCTCAAGAACGGGGTTGCCATCTGCGTGCGTAAACATCATGCAAGCCATTCTTCTACGTTCGGTAGAAGAATTCTAGGGTTTTGGCGCGGAAATTCTGGGCCCGAGGGCCGGGAGGGCGATTGTCCGTGTGACTTTTTATTGGTCCTTGACGGTGGTAGAACCGATGGCGGGTGGCTGTGGATAACTTTCATCGCTCAAATGTGTCCTGGGCTACCCTTAAGGTCATTGTTCGGAGCGAAACGTCTTGAAACTAACGGGGGATTAGCTGCCCATGACATCGCACATCACTTCCACGGCCAGGCGTTTGCGCATGCACTTTGTTGCTGCTGTTGCCGTGTCCGCTTTGCTTTTGACCGGATGTAACCCGGGTGGCGATCCCAACAGTGGTGGTACATCGTCCGAGGCTCCGACTGCGAGCTCCACGGCCAGCCCCAGCCCCACTCCGACGGCGACTCCTGTCTATGTGCCGGCTTCGGCTAGCGGCCGGGCTCAGAATGTGCCGGTGCCGGTGCTGCCCGAGGTCGCCAAGACGGAGACGAAAGAGGGGCTCGAGGCGTTCGCCCGCTATTGGTTTCAACTGTTGAGCTATGGCTACGAGACCGGCGACGCAGCCCAGATTTCCGCGATCACAAGTACCGACTGCACTATGTGTGAACGCGCCAAGGAAGTCCAGCAGGGGTGGCACAGTGATGGCAGGTGGCTTGAGGGCGGCCGAGTAAGCACACCCGCCGTCACCACAAATTTTCGCGTTTCGGCCGACGGGAACTACCAAGTTGCCGTGCAGGTTTCTCAGGAAGCCATGTCGTACCACAATGTAGATGCTTCTGTGGATAGCTCAGATCCGAAAACGGCGGACTCCGGAAGCCTTATGCTCGTGGTCTTCAAGAATGGATCATGGTTCGTGAACACCATCGAGCCGATCGTCGGCTGACAGTGGCCCACTTACTGTGTCGCCTTGGGCTAGGGGTCCTCGCCGCGTTCCTTTTGACGAATGCTTCAGTCTCGGTTGCGCTAGCAGCCGGTCCAAGTGGTTTCGCGCCCGCGGCCGCTGAAAAGCCGCCACCCGTCAAGGGGCAATGGGGATCGGATGCGGCGGAACTAAATGGGTGGGTTTTGGATCCGGCAAGCGGAAACTTCGCCAGGCCTGAGCCCGGGGTCCCAATTTTGGATCCCAACAACTACAAGTACGAACTGCAGTGCCATCTTGGCGGGGGTGACTTCGACTCAGTTTGCATACGGAATCAGATTGAATGCACGAACGGGCCGGACGGCGAAGACGGGATCCCGGTCATCTGGTATTCCATGCCGAGAGGCGTTCCTGGGGCCGTTTGGGCCATCCACTCCGGACCCACTTGCCTCTACGACGCCAAACCCGAGGACCTCCTGCCACGAATAGCCGCCCAGATTCAACAGCAGTTTGAGAGCCTCCCGATCAGCGCCGGATCGGTTGTCGCGCAGCCCAGCCCCAACACGCTCCGCGGTGCTGAGACGAACTTCTACGCCGACGCGTCTGAGCAACAGTTCGACGTGACGATGTTCGGGCAGAAGGTGCACGTTGTCGCGACGCCGGTTCAGTACACCTGGAACTACGGCGACGGAACCGTCTTCGGACCGCAGCCTTCCATGGGTGGGCCGCTGCCACAGGACCGCTGGGGTGAAAAGACCCGAACAAGCCACGTCTACGCAGACACGGGCGACTTCCAGGTTTCCCTCACTACGTCCTTCCATGGCACATATTCCGTGAACAACGGACCGCCGCTGCCCATACCTGGCCAGGGGCAGTTCAGTGCACCGCCGCAGACAATCAGCGTCTGGCGGTCCATCACCCGGAACTACGCGGACGACTGCAACCAGAACCCGCAGGGTCAGGGTTGCCCTGGCGTCGCATCGCCCCGCTAGGAAGCCGCGTATGTGACGGCAGGCGCGCCTGGACTCCAGGCCAAGCCACCCCGTCCGAGAGTGATCCGCGCCTCCATCGGAATACTTGCACGCGCCGCGCAGTTGGGCACAGCAGTACCAATTCACCTCGAAAGGAACTGCGCATGCTGTTTTCCCCCTTAACTCTTGGCGAGCTTGAACTGCCCAACCGCCTGGTCATGGCGCCCCTGACGCGCCTTCGCTCAGGCGAGGATGGTGTTCCGGGTGCCCTGGTCGTGGAGCATTACAGGCAGCGGGCATCACTGGGACTCATCGTCAGCGAGGGCACGTACCCGAGCCCCGCAGGACGCTCCTATCCGGGTCAGCCGGGTCTGGTCACCACGGAGCAGATTGCTGCCTGGAAGAAGGTCACGGACGCGGTGCACGCTGAAGGCGGCCGGATTTTCGCGCAGATCATGCACGGCGGGCGGGTTTCCCATGCGGACATCACCGGCGGCCACACCATTGTGGGTCCGAGTGCCGTGGCCATTGAGGGTGAGGTCCGCACACCGGCCGGCAAGCAGCCATACCCCGTCCCGCACGCACTGACCACCGACGAGTTGCCCGTTGTCATGCAGGAAATCGTTGCCGGCTCGGTCAACGCCATCGAAGCGGGATTCGACGGCGTGGAGCTGCACTCGGCCAACGGCTACCTTCTCCACGAATTCCTGGCCCCGAACTCCAATGTCCGGGACGACAGCTACGGCGGTTCGCCGGAAAAGCGAGCCCGCTTTGTGATTGAAACGGTCAACGCCGTGGTGGCCGCGGTGGGTGCGAACCGCGTGGGTATCCGCCTCTCGCCGGAGCACAGCGTCCAGGGCATCGCCGAAACGGATGCGGCCGATGTCCGCGCCACGTACGAGGTGCTGGTGGACAGCATTGCGCCGCTCAACCTCGCCTACGTCAGCATCCTGCACCACGAGCCCACCAGTGAGCTGGTCCAGGATCTCCGGGCGCGCTTCAACGGCACATTCCTGGTGAACTCCGGCTTCGGCACCATAACCACCCGTGAGGAAGCAGCCGCGCTGGTGGCCGACGGACATGCGGACGCGGTGGTGGTGGGGCGCCCCGCCATTGCCAACCCGGACCTCGCGCGTCGCTGGAAGGATAGCCTTCCGCTGAACGAGCCGGACCCGTCCACCTTCTATGCTGACGGCTCCGTAGGCTACACGGATTACCCGGCGTATTCGGCTTAGCGGTCAATTCTCGCCTTGACCGGAGCTTAACGACGACGGCGGCACCCGGCTTGGGTGCCGCCGTCGTTGGCTGCTCGGTGTGCTGTCCCGGCAGCCCGCGCCAATAAGCCATCCGACGGCTGTTTTGGCTCATTTTCAACATTGGGTCGCCCAGATTCACAAGTGCTGAGCGGTAACTCCAGAATACTCAAGCGAATGGATTATTGCTAGGAAAACTACAGGTATGCCTCCCGGCCCGTCCCTTCGCGCATCACCAGCTTGTCATCCTGAATGGAGACGAGCAGGCTTTTGGGCTTTCCGCTGACTTTGGTAATGGCTTTCAGGCCCCGGTTGGTGACTTCCACACCTACCTGCGCCCCTTTCGCGGGAAGCTCCACGGACGCTTCGTAGGCTTCCCCCAGCAGCGGGTTGGTGGACACCCCCATATCGCGGCGGACCTCCTTGCCATTGACCATAACGGTGATGTTGGCCTCGTCGAATCCTTCCTGAAAGACGATGAGCAGTTCCCGCATGGTGGCCTCTTCCTCGAAATGATTGCCTGTGACGGCATATCAACTACAGCACTTCGCGGCCCGGAGCGGAATACCCCGGCCGGCTGCCCGGCAGTGCGTCACTGGAGACCATCAGGCCCGTAGGGCAAAATGTTCAGGTGACCCAACTCCCGCACGTCCCGTCCGCCCCCACGTCTGCCTCAACTCCGGACAGCGCCATCCATGCCCAGATCGCCGCCGAGCTTGGCGTGAAGACCTGGCAGGTCAAGGCTGCAGTGGACCTGCTCGACGGCGGGTCCACCGTTCCGTTCATCGCCCGGTACCGCAAGGAAGTCACCGGGACGCTGGATGACACGCAGCTGCGCGAGCTCGACGAGCGCCTGCGCTACCTCCGCGAACTCGAGGACCGCCGTCGTACTGTCCTCGAAGCGATCGCCGCCCAGGGGCAGCTGACGCCCGAACTGCAGACAGCGATCCTTGCCGCGGACACCAAGTCACGGTTGGAGGACATCTACCTTCCGTTCAAATCCAAACGCCGCACCAAGGCCCAGATCGCCCGTGAAGCCGGGCTGGAGCCGCTCGCTGATGCCCTACTGAAGCGGCCCGACCTGAACCCGGAACGCGAGGCTGCCAGGTACCTGAACGCCGAACACTCCATTGGTGACGCGGCCGCCGCGCTCGCCGGCGCCCGTTCCATCCTGGTTGAGCGGGTTGCGCAGGATCCGGACCTCGCGGCGACCCTGCGCGAGCGGCTGTGGACGCAGGGGCGGATGGTGTCGCGGGTCAAGAAGGGCAAGGAGTCCGACGGGCAGAAATTCGCCGACTACTTTGACTTCGTCCAGGCGCCCACCGGAATGCCCTCGCACCGCGTGCTTGCGCTGTTGCGCGGCGAGAAGGACGGCGTCCTGGAGCTGGAACTCGCCGAAGCGGATCCGAACGACGACGACGCCCTGGCCGCTGCGCGTGCCCGCTACGAATCCGCCGTGGCCAGGTGCCTCGGGGTCGCAGACCGCGGCCGGCCCGCTGACGCGTGGCTGATCCAGACCGCGCAGCTCGCCTGGCGCTCGCGGGTACTGGCCCGGCTGACTGCCGACCTCCGGGGAAGGCTGTTCACGGCCGCCGAGGACGAAGCTGTCCGCGTATTCGCCGCGAACCTGCGCGACGTACTCCTGGCGGCACCCGCTGGAAACCGCGCCACTCTTGGGCTGGACCCCGGACTGCGGACCGGCGTGAAAGTGGCCGTTGTGGATGGCACGGGCAAGGTGGTGGCCACCGACACCGTCTACCCGCACGCGCCTGCCCGGAAGTGGGACGAGGCCCTCGCAACCCTGGTGCGGCTCGCCCAGAAGCACAAGGTAGAGCTGGTGGCCATCGGCAACGGCACAGCGTCCCGGGAGACTGACAAGCTGGCCGCGGAACTGATCAAGCTGCTGCCGGCCGCGGATGCGAAACCGCAGAAACTGGTGGTTTCCGAGGCTGGGGCGTCGGTGTACTCCGCGTCGGCGCTCGCATCGGCGGAGCTGCCGGGCATGGATGTTTCCCTGCGCGGAGCCGTCTCCATCGCGCGGAGGCTGCAGGACCCGCTGGCGGAATTGGTGAAGATCGATCCCAAGTCCATCGGCGTGGGGCAGTACCAGCACGACGTCACTGCAGCGAAGCTGGACCGCAGCCTGGACGCGGTGGTCGAGGACTGCGTGAACGCTGTCGGCGTTGACGTGAACACGGCGTCGCCCGCGCTGCTGAGCCGTGTGGCCGGCGTCGGGCCGTTGCTGAGCGAGAACATTGTGGCGTACCGGAACGAACACGGGCCGTTTGCCAAGCGCAGCGAACTGAAGAAGGTGCCCCGCCTGGGTGCGAAGGCGTTTGAGCAGTGCGCTGGCTTCCTGCGGATCACCGGAGGAGCAGAACCGCTGGACGCATCGAGCGTGCACCCCGAGGCGTATCCGATTGCCCGGAAAATCCTGGTGGCCGCGGGCTCGGCGCCGGCATCGTCCCTGGATCCCCGCGCTTTCGTTGACGGCACCTTTGGTTTGCCCACGGTCCAGGACATCCTGGCCGAACTGGACAAGCCGGGCCGGGATCCACGGCCTGCCTTTGCAGCGGCGACGTTTTCGGAGGGCATCGAGAAGATCTCCGACCTCAGGCCCGGCATGGTGCTGGAGGGGACCGTCACCAATGTGGCCGCGTTCGGTGCGTTTGTGGACGTGGGAGTGCACCAGGACGGCCTGGTTCACGTATCTGCGCTGGCCAACCGCTTTGTCTCCGATCCCCGCGAGGTAGTGAAGTCCGGGCAGGTTGTCCGTGTGAAGGTGCTGGAGGCCGATCCGGAGCGGAAACGGATTTCGCTCACGCTACGGCTCGACGACGAGCCGTCGACTTCGGGTGGCAACCAGCGGGGAAACGAGGGCCATCGTGGCGGGCGGAACGCAGGCGACCGTGACAGCGGCTCCGGAGGCGCGCGACGGCCCGGCGCCTCCGGTGAACCCCGCCCCCGCAGCCAGAACGTTGAACCGGGACGGGGATCGTCCGGCAAACGTCCCGACAATCGGCCTCAGGCCAGCATGCCGGCTCCTGTCGATACAGCCATGGCTGAGGCGCTTCGCAAGGCCGGCCTCGGCAAGTAACCTGTCATGCTGGCTGGACGCCTAGCACCGGTAGAGACGGGGCCAGCCAACGCTGCTAAGGAAGCAGCACGCGGGGGCGCCCGAACTGGGTCCGAACTCCGGGGGAGAAGAGGACAGAGTCAGGGGGACCGGACACGTTGATTCCGGCGGCGCTGATCAATTCGTCGTCGAGTCTTGTCACCTTGGCCCGGTGCAGGGGCCACGCCGCATGCGTGTTGGGGACGTACAGCGTGCGGCGCCCGATGGTGGTGTGGAGGCCGAACCTCGCTGTCAGGTGAACGGACAGCGGATCGGCAGCGACGGTGTCCAAATCGGGTACGGCGCCGAAGTCGCTCCGGGCCCCGTCCCTGAACCGGCGGACAGTGAAGCCGATGGAGTCAGCTATCGCCGACCGACGGAAGCCCGCGCGGGACCAGACGTAGGGGATTCCCGCCGCCCGGGCCGCCAAGACCACAGCGAGCCGGTTGGCGTCCAGGCTCAGGAACACCACGCCTCGGGTGCCATCCGGTTCTCGGGAGTAAAGACGGACATTGATCTCATTGAAGTCCCCGAAGAAAGGTATCGCGGGACCGCTGCCGAGCCCGGCCTTCCGCATGCGGAAACCTATTAGGCCCACCCAGGACGAGCGGTCGAAGACGTCAGGTACCACCCCGGGAGGCATGAAGTGCGCTGCCTCGGCTTCAGGCAGACGCCAGTGCAGGAACAAGGCATCAGTCCAACGCTGGTCCATGATGATGGGCCGCGGTAGTTGGGGCGCATCCGGCCAAGGATCCAGCTCCTTCGCGTGGGAAATCATCACTACTGCTGTCCTCCTTACTGCCTCTCCGCTGGTGGGGGCTTAAGCGTCCGTTCGCGCCGTACCCGCGGGTGCTTTCTGCCACGGCCATCGTCCCGTGATTTCCAGCTCCAGCGAGAAGCTCAGGAACGTACGGATGAGGACGATGATGGCCAACACCCCGACGCTCTCGAAGGTGGGCGTCACGGCTACCGTCCGGATGATGTCGGCGGCCACCAGGAGCTCCAGTCCCAGCAGGATGGACCTCCCCAGCAGTTGCCGATAAGCGCGGTATACCGTCAGCTTCTCGGCCCCGGCCGGCAGTTTTCGCGGCTGATAACCGCGCAGGGCCATCGGAATGGACACCACAGCGCCGATAACCATCACGGATACCCCCGCCAAGTCCATGAATTTACCCACGGTCTCGATGATCTGCTGGAAATCCACCCTGCTCCTCGTGTGTAACGTGCTTGCCGCCCCTTGGAAGAGGTGCCTTACGACAGCAGCCTAGGGGTGGCGGACTCCAGTTCCGGCAAAGACCTCGCGGTAGCCCTCACGGAAGGTTGGATAGGCGAACTGGAAACCCGTGGACCGGAGCAGCTCATTGCTACAGCGTTTGTTGCCCCCGCGGGCCTCGCCTGCCGGACCAACTGGCGGTTCCGGATAGCCCATTTCGGCGGCCAGGAACCGCAGCACATCCCCGAGGTCAGCGGGAGAGTTGTCCACACCGACATATACCGGCGCGGGCATAGCTTCCATGCAGGCCAGGCGCACCATTGCAGCAGCGGCGTCGTCCCGGTGGATCCGGTTGGTAAAGCGCGGCTCGTCGGGGACCACGGCAGTCCCGCCGCGGACCTGATCAATCAGACGGGTCCGGCCCGGACCGTAGATCCCGCCAAGCCGCAGCACAACGGGCGAGGTGCCAGTGCCGCGCAACCGCGAAACCACGAGTTCCTCCGCTTCGAGGAGGATGCGTCCCGAGAAACTGCCGGCTGCCGCCGTCGTACTCTCATCAACCCAGCCACCGGCGGCGTCGCCGTAAACAGCGGTGGAGGACACAAAAAGTACCCGGCGTGGCGTCACACCGTCGCGCTCCAGGGCGTCCAGGACGTGCGTCAGCCCGTCCACATAGGCGGCCCGGTAGGCCGCTTCCGTGGGTGAGTCGGCCGCAACGGCTACGACGACGGCCGTGGTGTCCGGCGGGACAGTGGGCAGGTCCGTGGAGCCCAGGTCCGCCGCTACACCTTCGATCGCAAAAGGCAGTTTCTCGGGCGAACGGCGCCAGCCCACCACCCGGTGTCCGGCCGCGGCGAAGCGCAGGCCCGCTTCGGTGCCCAGGTCGCCGCAGCCGGCTATGAGGATGGTCACGGACTCAGGGAGCGGGAACCGGGAAGAACACCCGGGGGTCCTGCAGGAGTGCCGGGTAATCGAACGCGGCCCGGTCGATTACCTCGGTGACGCTGAATGTGCGGCCGAACCGGCCGTCGTCGAGCGTGATGGGACGGCCCAGCACCTGCCCGACGGCGAACTTGGTGCCGTCCTCAAATGAAACGGCAACGGTGGTCTTGCCGGGGAGGGTGGCGAACGCTTCCTCCTGAGCCTGGCGCTTGCGGGTGGGCTTCTTCACGAGCTGCTTGGGCGGCAGCTTGCGCGGCTGCTTGGACGGGCGGCGGGAGCCGTCGTCGACGTATACGGGGGAATAGCCATCCTCTGGTGCGGCGGGTGCAGCAGCGCCGCCGCGGCGGATCGGAGGCAGGGCCACGGTATCCAGCGTCTGCGGATCGATTTCTGTGTGCGGGTCGCGGAGGATCCAGAGGATGTCGCCCTCGGGTTCTGCCGGGTAGAACTCGTGCTTGGGCTCAGGCCAAATGAAGTCCAGGTCCAGGTCGGCGTCAGGAAACACCGTCTTGTAGAACTTCGGTTCCTTGCGGAGCAGCTTCGCGCGGTGGCTCAGGTGGAAATCAGGATTTCCGAGCCACTCCGGCAACGGGATCCTGGCCGCGTAGTCCGGATGGGCTGCCTGGGGCGCGAACTCGGTGATGTTGGCGCGGGTATTGTCCTCATGGCCGCGGGAGGTCCATTCGTCCACCATCGCCAGGCCGTACATGGTGAGCGCCGGAACGTGGCCCATCCACATGCGGACGGCGGGGTGGTCCAGCCAGCCGTACTCGGGAATCACCAGAGCCCGCAGGGTCTGCAGCGCCTCAACACGCTGCTTGCCAAGCCTGGCGGTGTCCAGTGCTGCGGCACTCTGCCGGAAATCGGGATACGGAAGGAAGGTTTGCATCCCTTCAGTCTGACGGCATGCGGCGGATGTGCCAATTGCAGTGCCCGGCGCCACACGCGCGGGATCCGGTGGCGGGGTCCCTCAATCACAACAGCGCCATAAATAGTTCACATAGTGGACCGATACATACAACGGGTAACGCTAACCACTAAGATCGCCGAAACGCCCCACCGTCCCGGAAGCCCCCCAATGACAATTTCTCCTGTTGCGCCCACCGGTTCAACGCAGTTGTTTGTGCCCAAGTTCGGGCAGATGCTGGATCCGGAGGCCAAGGGCATCCTGGTCCTTGATGAATTTACCCTCGACCCGGCTGCTGCGCGGACCGAGCAGCACGGTTTTCGTGCCGCCATGGCCGCCGTTGCCCTGACCCTTCGCCGGATCGTTGCTCTGCGGATCGTGATTGCGCTCGTGGCCATCGGCAACCTGCCTCTGTTCCTGATGTCCAGCGGCTGGTGGATCTACGCCGTTTCCCTCGCCCTGGTGGTTGGTGTACACCTTGCCGTCTCCTGGCTCAACAAGCACGAGCCCAAAGTGCGCCAGCGCCAGATGCTGGAACTTCACCTGCACCGCGAGAAGAGTGCCAACTACCGCAAGGTCCGCGACGCTGTGAAGTACATAATCGACACCCCCAGCCGCATGAACGAGCAGCTCTACCTCGAATTGCTGGCGGCCAAGCGTGTGGCACTGAACCTCGCCCACGGCACGGTGGCCCTGCTGGACACCACGGACGACGCCGCGTGGAAGGTCCGCATCATCCGCGAGATTCCGGCCGCCAAGGCAGCAGCCTAAGCGAGCAGGACCGCGGATAGCCGGGCGGGAATATCAGGCGCCTGCCCGCCATTCAGAACACAACGGACGACGCCGGAGCTCCCCAGCGAGGGGCGCTCCGGCGTCGTTGTTTCCCGGCGTTGTTGCTGCCGGGTTTTGTTGTTTCCGCGGACCGTCATTCTTGGGGAAAGGGGCGGTTCCCGCGGAAAGTGTTGAAGCTTAGGCGGGAAGCTGCAGGACCTGCCCGGAGAATACAAGGTCCGGGTTGGCAATGGTGTCCAGGTTGGCGTCCGCCAGGCTCTGCCAGCCGCCCTCAACGCCCAGCTTGTCGGCGACCGTACTCAGGGTGTCGCCGGGCTCGAGCGTGTAGGTCTCGCCGCTCAGTTCCACGGGCGCGGCGTGCTGCGGAGCGGTCGCGGCATCCGTCGCGGCTGGCAGGGCTGGTGCCTGCTCCACGGGTGTCTGGACTGGCACGCTCTCGACCGGCACGCTCTGGGGGGTCACCGCCGTCGTGCCCCCTCCGCCGCTCAGGCCGAGTTCCGCGGCGCAGGACGGCCACGCTCCCCAGCCCTGCGATGCCTGGACCTGTTCGGCCACTGCGATCTGCTGTTCACGGCTGGCATCGGCCGCGGAACCGGTGCCGCCGTAGGCAGCCCATGTGGTGGCGCTGAACTGCAGGCCGCCGGAGTAGCCGTTGCCGGTATTTGTGGCCCAGTTTCCGCCGCTCTCACACTGCGCCAGGGAATCCCAGGTTGCGCCGTCGGTGGCCGCGTTGGCTGCCGTGACGGAGAGTGCAAGGCCTGCCGCGGAAATGGCGGCGACGGCTACTCCACGGCGTGCGGCAGTACGAATGGTGGTGTTGTTCATAGTGTGATGCTCCTGAAGGCCACCAGCGCTCGGTCCGTCCCCGGAGGTTATTGCGCCACTGCCCGCCCCTGACGATATAGAGGTCAATTTTCGGTGTCTGCCGGCCGGGCAGTTCTGGTGGAGGCAGCACCGGGCATTCATGTCGCCCGAAGAACGGGCTTGCATTTCACGCTAGGACATCGCCGGCCCGTTATCAAACCGAGATGATTTCTGGTGGTCAGCTGGTGACCGGCTGGGGAAGCGCGGCGGCCAGGTAGGGCGCGGTGCGGCTGGCGGTGGAACCCGCGACGTCGGCGGCGGTGCCGGTGGCGACAATCCGGCCGCCGGCGTCCCCGCCGGAGGGGCCAAGGTCAATGACCCAGTCCGCCGCCGCCACAACGGCCATTTCGTGCTCGACCACCACCACGGTGTTGCCGCTGTCCACCAGGCCGTGGAGCTGGGCCATCAGGAGTTCGACGTCGGCGGGGTGGAGCCCGGTGGTGGGCTCGTCCAGGAGGTAGAGAGTATGTCCCCGCTGGGCTCGCTGAAGCTCGGTGGCCAGCTTAATGCGCTGGGCCTCGCCGCCGGAAAGCTCCGTGGCGGGCTGGCCCAGACGGAGATAGCCCAGGCCCACATCCCCGAGGCTCTTCAGGCTGCGGGCCGCGGCCGGAATGTCGGCCAGGAACGCGGTGGCCGCATCCACCGTCAGGCGCAGCACTTCCGCCACATTCTTGCCCCGATACGTCACCTCCAGGGTCTCGGGGTTGTAGCGGGACCCGTCGCACTCAGGGCAAGGCCCGTAGCTGCCCGGGAGGAAGAGCAGTTCAACCGCCACAAAGCCTTCGCCCTGGCAGGTTTCGCAGCGGCCTCCGGCCACGTTGAACGAGAACCGCCCGGCGCCGAACCCGCGTGCCCTCGCCTGCTCCGTCGCCGCGAATTCCTTGCGCACCGCGTCGAACAGGCCGGTGTAGGTGGCGAGGTTGGAGCGGGGGGTTCGCCCGATGGGTTTCTGGTCCACAGTGACCAGCCTGTCGATCCGTTCCGCGCCGCTGACCGGTCCCACGGACAACGCCGTGGCCGGGCCCGCATCATCAGGTTCGGACAGCTGCGGCGCCTGGTGATTCTTCAGCCCGGATCCCACGACTTCCCCCAGGACATGCGTCACCAGGGTGGACTTGCCGGAGCCGGACACCCCTGTGACTGCGGTCAGAACGCCCAGCGGGAACCGCGCGGCCAGGTCCTTGAGGTTGTGCCGGGTAATCCCGGCGAGTTCCAGCCAGCCGTCGGGCTCCCGGGCGCCGCCGGCATGGGGCACGGTGCCGGCATGTGGCGCGGTGCCTGCACGAGGTGCCGTGCCGCCGTCGGAAGCTCCTCGGAGCCCTCCGTTGCCGCGCGCCACGCCGTCGTTGAACAGGAAGGGCCGCGTGACTGACGCTTCGATGGCCGCGAGCCCGGCAACCGGCCCGCTGTAAAGCACCTCGCCGCCGCCTTCCCCGGCGCGGGGACCAACGTCCACCAGCCAGTCGGCCCGGCGGACCACGTCCATGTTGTGCTCCACCACAAACACCGAGTTGCCGGAAGCCTTGAGCTGGTCCAGGACCGCCAGGAGCGGTTCGGCATCGGCCGGATGGAGGCCGGCGGACGGTTCGTCGAGCACGTAGATCACGCCGAACAGTCCAGACCTGAGCTGGGTGGCGATCCGGAGCCGCTGCATCTCGCCAGGGGAGAGAGTGGGGGTGACGCGGCCCAGCGCCAGGTATCCGAGGCCCAGATCCAGGAGCACGGTGATGCGCTGCAGGAGATCGGCGGTGATGGCCACTGCCACCTCGTTTTCCTCGCCGGAGGACTGCCGGCGTGACGCGGTACCGGCTTCCTTGAGCCCGGCGGTGGGGCGGATGATTTCGGCGAGCTCCGCCATCGGCGTGGCGTTGAGGTCGGCGATATTGCGGCCGCCGAACGAGACCGCGAGGGCTTCGGGCCGGAGCCCGGTGCCGCCGCAGCGCGGACACGGGCCGGACTCCATAAACGCCAGGACGCGCTCGCGCATGGAGGCGCTCTGGGAGTCCGCCAGGGTGTGCAGGACGTAGCTTTTGGCGCTCCAGAAGCGACCCTTGTATGGCTTGGCCACGCGGTCCCGCTCGGGCGTGACTTCCACGACGGGCTGCTCGTCCGTGAACAGGATCCAGTCGCGCTGCTTCCTGGGCAGCTGCCGCCAGGGCACGTCCACGTCGTAGCCCAGGTGGCTGAGGATGTCGCGGAGGTTCTTGCCCTGCCAGGCGCCGGGCCACGCCGCGATGGCCCCTTCCCGGATGGTCAGGTTGGCGTCCGGGACCAGGGATTCCTCGCTGACGGTGTGCGCCACCCCTAGCCCGTGGCATTCAGGGCAGGCGCCGGCCGCGGTGTTCGGCGAAAACGCGTCGGAGTCCAGTAGCTCGGCACCGGCCGGGTAAGTGCCCGCCCGGGAAAACAGCATGCGGAGCGAATTGGAGAGCGTGGTCACCGTGCCCACGGTGGAGCGGCTGCTGGGGGCGCCGCGGCGCTGTTGAAGTGCGACGGCGGGTGGCAGCCCGGAGATCATCTCCACTTTGGGATTGTGGCCCTGCTGGATAAGGCGGCGTGCGTACGGAGCCACGGATTCGAAGTAGCGGCGCTGGGCTTCGGCGTAGATGGTGCCGAAAGCGAGGGAGGACTTTCCCGAGCCGGAGACCCCGGTAAAAGCCACAATGGAGTCGCGGGGCACATCCACGTCCACGTTCCGCAGGTTGTTCTCCCGCGCGCCCCGGACCCGGACGAAGCCGTCCGCCAGATGGCCAGGAGTGGGAAGGGAAACATCGTCAGCCTGTTTAAGGTTCCGCATCGATCCGACTCTAGCCGCGAACCGGCCGGCGGGCGATATCCTGACCCGATGGACAACAACCGGGACACCGCCGCCGATACGCTGCCACAGACGGGACCACCAGCCACGGAAGTGCCCGGGACGGAACTTCCAGGGACAGAACCTTCGGAGACGGACCTGCCGGAGACCGAGGCGGCGCAGCTCCTGCCCGTCGCGGAACTGCACCTGCACATTGAGGGCACTCTGCAGCCGGAGCTGATCCTCGAACTGGCCGGGCGCAACGGCATCACCCTGCCGTACTCCGGCCTGGAAGAGCTCCGCGGACTGTACGAGTTCACTGACCTGCAGTCCTTCCTGAACCTGTACTACGCCAACATGGCAGTGCTGCAGACCGAACAGGACTTCGCCGACATGACCCGCGCCTACCTGGCCCGCGCCGCCGCTGCAGGGGTCCGGCACGCGGAGATCATGATGGACCCGCAGGCCCACCTCTCCCGCGGTGTCAGCCTTGAAACCTGCGTCAACGGCGTGGCGTCGGCCCTGGCCACCTCCCAGGAAGACTTCGGCATATCCACCCTCCTGATCGCCGCATTCCTGCGGGACCTGTCCGAGGAATCCGCGCTGGAAGTCCTGGACGGCCTGCTTGCCATGAACGCCCCCATCGCGGCCATCGGTCTGGATTCCGCCGAGGTGGGCAATCCGCCGGCAAAATTCGAGCGGCTGTTCGCCAAAGCCCGCGAAGCGGGCCTGCGGCTGACCGCCCACGCAGGCGAGGAGGGGCCGCCGTCGTACATCATCGACGCTCTGGACGTCCTCGGAGTGGAACGGATTGATCACGGCATCCGCTGCATGGAGGACCCCGAACTGGTGGAGCGGCTGGTGGCGGACCGGATTCCGCTGACGGTCTGCCCGCTCTCGAATGTCCGGCTGCGTGCCGTGGACACCCTGGCGGACCATCCGTTGCCGGCCATGCTCGCCGCCGGGCTCAACGTCTCCGTGAACTCGGACGATCCGGCGTACTTCGGTGGGTACGTGGACGACAACTTCTCCCAGCTGAAGGCCGTTTTTGACCTTTCAGACTTTGACAGGGCACGGTTGGCGGCCAATTCCATCCATTCGTCGTTCGCCTCCGAGGAGCGCAAAGCCGAGCTCCTGGACGAGCTGAACGCCGGCTAGCTCCGGTCCGCCCTGCTCGATACACTGGTGCGCGAGCGCGGCCGGAAAGAGTCCGGCGATACCCGGAATTTGTGCTCCAGGGTTGAGTAAACAGCCCCCTAGCCGAGACTCCTGCCTCACTTCTGCTGTAATCCGCGTCATAGTCGGTCACGACACGCAGAGTTAACCAATTCAAGTCGCGCGATTTAACAGGGACTTGGCAGGATGCCTAGTGACAGATCGCATTATGCAAGGGGAAAAATGGCCAAGTCCATCGCAGATAACACCGACCTCCGACTCAAGACCGTGCTGCACGTGCTGACGGAAGGCGTCTGGTCCGGCGGTTCACTCAACGCTGGCGAGGTTCTGGCGGAAGCCACTGCGCGCGTGCCGTTCAGTGAACACGAGGCCACGCTGCTCAGCGGCGGCATCCCGCGTGGACACAAGACGCTCACCTCCGCCACGGCCAAGCTGGTCAAGGCCGGCTGGCTGGTCAAGGGCCGTTCCGGCTGGACCATCACCGATGACGGCATGCGCGCCACGGTGGCCTTCCCCGATGCGGATTCGTTCGCCACGGCGCTCGACGCCGGCACTCCGGTTCCTGCCGACGTCGCCATTCCGCCGGCCCCGGCACCTGCGCCGGCAGCGAAGGCGGCTCCCGCCAAAAAGGCCCCGGCGAAGCGGACTCCCGCCAAGAAGGCCGCCGACGCCGTCGGGAAGGCCGCCAAGGCAATCGAAGACGCCATTGAGGACGCCGTGGAGCCTGTGGTCAAGGCCGTCCGCTCACGCAAGGCAGCACCCAAAACTGCGGCTAAGGCTGCGCCCAAGGCCGAAGCTCCAGCTGTGGAGACTTTCCCGCAGCCCGAGGCCGTAGCGGTTGCCGGCGACTTCAACACCATCCTGGGCGCGCCGGAGAACTGGGCCCCGCAGTACGACGAAGCCCAGCTGACGCTCGATGCCCTGGACCAGCTGTGGAAGATCAGCGCCGACCTGCCCGCCGGCTCTTACACCTTCAAAATCGCACTGAACCGTTCGTGGGACGAGAACTACGGCGCATTCGGCACGTTCGATGGCCCCAACCACGAACTGCACCACGACGGCGGCACGGTCACCATCCGCTACGATCACCGCACGCGGGACATCACCATCAACTGACCGGACGCGCCCCCTCCTCCCACCGAGTTTTTGGGCATGTATCCGCGTCTGCGGGCGGATTTTGGGTCAGTATCTGGACAAAAACTCCGGAGTGAAGCAGTGTGGAAACCGGCCGTCCTGGCCGGTTTCCACCCCACTGTTTCCCACCAAGGAGATGCAAAAGTGACCCTACCTTCAGGCCTTACCTCGGGCGTCTGGACCCTGGACATGTCGCACAGCGAGATCGGCTTCACTGTCCGGCACGCGGGCATCAGCAAGGTCCGCGGACGTTTCACGGACGCCTCGGCCGAAGCCCGCGTTGGTTCATCCCTGGCCGAGGCTTCGCTTCACGCCACGGTCAAAACGGCCAGCTTCGATTCCGGCGACGCCAACCGCGACGGACACGTGAAGGGGGCGGACTTCTTCGATGTGGCGGAGTACCCAGAAATGACGTTCCGTGCCACCTCGGTAGAGGGCGACGGCGAGGATTACACGCTCACGGGCGATCTCACCATCCGCGGAATCACCAAGCCGGTGGAGATGGAGGTTGAGTTCACCGGGGTAGCCGTGGACCCGTTCGGTGCCACCCGCGCAGGGTTCTCCGCGGAGTGCGAGATCAGCCGCAAGGAGTTCGGTCTGACCTGGAACGCTGCCCTGGAAGCCGGCGGCCTGCTGGTCAGCGACAAGGTAAAGATCAACGTCGAAGCGGCGCTGGTCAAGCAGTCCTGACAGCCATGGGCTTTTCCTGGCGCCGCGACGACTCTGGCCGGGATAACCCTGGCGGGGATATCCCCGGCCGGGAGTACGGCGACATCCGGCTCTCTGCCCGCGTCTATGGCGTGGTGCAGGGGGTCGGGTTCCGTTTCTGGACGATGGGAAAAGCCGACGAGCTGGGGCTTAAGGGCGTGGTGAGGAACCTCGACGACGGCTCGGTGTCCATCGAGGCCGAAGGGCCGGAGCAGCAGGTCCACAAGCTCCTGGACTGGCTGAGATCGGAGAACGCCCCCGGCCGGGTGGAACGGGTGGAGGAGTCCATCTCCGCCGCCGACGGATCGTTCCGGGATTTCACGGCACGCTGACGCGCTCTTTTGGCCCCGGCGGGTAGGAGTGCCGCCGTCCCGTGAGGATCAGCGCAAACGCGACGACGGCGGGAATTGCAGCGGCGATCGGGACCAGGAGCGGCCCCGCAATGGTGAGGGCAGCGGCGCCGAACATCGCGCCGATCATGATCCCGACCTGGATGGTCAGTACCGTCAGTCCATTGGCGGCGTCCCTGTACTCGCCCCCGGCCCGGAGGATGGCGGACTGGTTGTAAATCCCCATCGCGCCAATGCCTGTGCCCCAGACCAGCATCAGGGCCAGCGTGACCGGCAGCGCCAGGGACGGCACGACGCTTCCCACCAGCGGGAGCAGTGCCACGGAAATTACAACGCCGGCGACAGTGATCAGAAGCCAGCGCCGGGGCCGGGAGTCCACGGTGACGCCGGCGATCCAGATGCCCACCAGCCCGGCAACACCGAGGACACTGATGGACAGCGGGATGCTGAAGTCAGGCAGCCGGACCTCGCGCAGGAACGGCGCAATGTAGGTGAACAAGGCGAAGTGGGCCATAAGCATCAGCGGCCAGGCAACGGCGACAGTCTTCACTCCCGGCTGGCCGATTGCCTTGCGGATTGATGGGTGCGGAGCATCGGGGATACGCCGCACCGGGGGAAGCAGCCACACGGCAAGGAGCGCCAGCACCACCCCGGAGGCGGCCAGGACCAGGAACGCCGCGCGCCAGCCGACGATGTTGCCCAGGGCGGTGCCTACCGGGGCGCCGATGGCCAGTCCCAGGCTGTTGCCGCTGAAGACGATGGCCAGCGCCTTGCCCACTTTGTGGGCCGGGACGATCCGCGCCACAAACGGGGCCATGGCGGACCACAGCAGGCCGTGGGCAATACCGCCCACCACCCGTGAACCCATGGCGGCACCGAAATCGGAGACGATGGCCACCAGTGCGTTGCTGGCCGCGAAGAACAGGATCAGCGCGATGAGCAGGTAGTGCCGGGGGACCCGCGCCAGCAGCAGCGACAACGGGATCACGGTGACCACGATGATGGCGGCATAGCCCGCCGTCAGATACCCGGCGGTGGCCTCGGAGACGCGGAAGTCGGCGCTGATCTGGGGCAGCAGGCCGGAGGGCAGGAGTTCGGTGGTGATGGCGGTAAAGCCGATGGCGGCAAGGACGATCAGGGCGCCAACTGGCAACCTGTTGCTCTGGGAAGTCACTTCATGAACTTACCGTGATTCAGCGGTAAGAACACGGTTTCTCAGGGTGTTGCGCGGGCCGTGAGTACCAAGGGCCATGGACACCCGCGCTGAGGCCGATGAAGGCGCCGAGCTCCTCCAGTACCGCCGGTTTGGCCGGCATGTAGTTCGTGAGCTCGGGGGAGCGGATGATCACGGCACGCCACTGGCCCCGCGACACGGCCACGTTGATCCGGTTCCGGTTCAGCAGGAATTCGACCCCGCGCGGAGCTTCGGCAACGGCGGAGCAGGCCATGGACACCAGGACCACCGGCGCCTCCTGGCCCTGGAACTTGTCTACCGTGCCCACACGGACACCGGGCAGGCCGGCGTCGTGCAGGGCCTGCCGGATCAGCTGGACCTGGGCGTTGTAGGCGGCCACCACCAGGATGTCCTCCGGGTTCAGTGGCCTGGCCGGTTTGTCGTCGCCAGGAAGCCATTTAAGCCCGATGTGCCGCTGGGCCTGACGGACCACCTCGGCAGCTTCTTCTGCGGAGGACTTGGTGTTCCCGCTGTGGTCCACAAAGACTGTTTCCACTCCGGCCGGCAGCTCCGCGAGGCTGCGGAGGGACGCTGCCGGCGCAGCTTCCAGCTTTCCGTCGTAGCTGAGGACGGACACGGCCCGGCACAGGTCCGGGTGCATCCGCCAGCTGTCCGCCAGGAAATAGCCCAGTTCGCCGGGGAGCGTGGCGTGCCCGGCAGCAAGCCAGCCCAAGGCGGACTCGTCCACGGGCTCCGGGTGCGAGCCCTGCGTGACCTGAGGCAGCTGCTGCGGGTCACCGAGGAGCAGGAGGCGCTTGGCGGCGCGGGCCACGGCCAGTGTGTTGGCCAGCGAGAACTGGCCGGCCTCGTCGATGACCAACAGGTCCAAGGATCCTGCTGGCACGGACTTGCCCGTCATGGTCCACGCGGTGCCGCCCACCAGGCAGCCGCCGGGGGCGCCGAGCAGCGCCGCGACGTCGTCGTCGGAGGTTCGGTGCCACAGCACCGGATGCGGGGCGGCCAGCTTCTTCGCCACCCGCGCCGGATCCACACCCGCGGTTTCGATCGCCGTGCAGAGCATGTTCTCCACCACCGCGTGGGACTGCCCCACCACCCCGATCTTCCAGCCCTGTTCCACCAGCCGGGCAATGACGTGGGAGCCGACGTAGGTCTTGCCCGTGCCGGGAGGGCCCTGTACGGCAAGGTATGAGTGATCGAGGTCCAGCAGCGTGGCGGTGATCGCCGTGACGTAGTCCGCTGCACCGGCGGCGTCCGTGCCGACGGCTGCGGGACCTGGCATCGACTGGAAGCGCGGGGGCACCTTGCGCAGGATGTCGACGCCGGGATGTTCCGGAAGCGAGGGGACCGAGGCGCCAACACCCTGGGCCAGTTCGGCCAGGGCGGCCTCGATGCTGGCGGTGCGGATGGGCTGGTCCTCGGTGAGCGCCACCGGAATGTGCGGGTACGCGGGGACTTTCCCTGTTTCCCGTTCCTCGATGGTGATCATGGCCTGGCCGGCAACCCGCGGGTGGTCCTCCACCGCGGTCACGAGCGTGCCGAAGGTGAACCCGCGGCCCGTGGCGGTGCCCAGGGGATCCTCCAGGCCAGCGGGGACCGGTGAATCGTAGAGCCGGCACCAGGTGCTCCCGGGTTTGAACTCAGACCCTTCGCTCATGATCCCCGTCAGCCTCAGCGTGCGGGTACGCATCCGGGCCGTAGGCTTTGCGAACTCCCAGTCCGTCAGTATTTCCGCGGTATCCACCACAAACACGTTGCGGTGCTCAGACCAGTGGTCGATCTCGGACTCGGTGCGGTCGAAGTGTTCCCACCAGAACTGCTTGCGCTCGCGGCGGTGGTATCCGGTGGCTGCGGCCACCATTGCGATGGCCCGTTCGTCGTTGGTCCAGGGCCGGTTGTCCGGCAGGCTGGACAGATACTCCTGGAGACGGCGCTCCTCGGGTGTTGGCTCGGGTTCCGGTAGCGGTGGCGAGGCCGCAACAGCGGACGTCGACGACAACAACGCCGGCTGCCCACCGTCGTCGGAAGTTCCGGTTGTCGCCGTGCGTGAGGCAGCCGTCCGTCGCAGACCCAGCAGCCAGTCGCGGAGGCACAGGGTGGAGAGGCAGTCGTACTCGTTGTAGTCGGAGATGGAGGCCAGGATATGGGCGGCCGTGGCGGCGTCGTCGTCGTCCCGCGCAGCACAGTAACCGGCATATGCCACCACGGAGGCTCCGGCGTCCTTCACGTCCCCGGAGCGGAGGTTGTCTCCCATGTACAGGGGTTCAAGCTTCTTGATGGAGTAGGACGGCTCGGAGATCCGGAGCGAATGCCGGGCGGTGGCGTAGAGGTCCACAAGGAGGCCGTCGCGGAGCCAGTTGTCCACAATGTCTTCGCCGGCGAGGTGCGTGACGGACAGGTTCCGCAGCGCCGATTTCTCGTAGGCGGCGTAGTGGTAAACGTGCATGTCCGGGTACCTGGCGCGCCGCTCTTCCACATAGGCGAGGAAGTCCAGGAATGCCTGCCGCTCCTCGTTGCGCGAATGCGCCCAGAAGGGCCGGAAGACGGGTTTGTTATCCACGACGGGCGTGCCCGCTGCGTGGGCGTCCGCAGCGTCACCGTCAAACACCGGCGCCTCGATCACCCCGAACAGGTACTCCAGCCCCCATTTGCTGGTGGCGGGGTCCTGCCAGAGGGGATCGCCCTCGAAGTCGAAGAAGATGTCGCCGGGACTGGGCTCCGGAATCGCTGCCAAGGCATTCTCCGGCAGCACCTTGAACGTGACGGTGTGCTCCTCGCCGTCCTTGAAGTAGGTGCGGGAACCGTCCGGAACGTCCCGGCCCAGCTGCATACGGGCCTGGTCGCGGAGCCGGACCAGCGAACCCGTGGCCTTGCCCGGCGGGAGATCGGCCAGCTCGTCGATGGTGGTGATGTGGTCGGTTATGAGTTTCCTCCGCCGGAGGGTGGTCATGCCGCCCACCAGCAGGAGGTCGCGGTGGGACCGGACCTGCTCGGCGCAGTAGTTGCACCGACCGCAGTACGCGACGCCGGGCTGTTGCCACTGCACCGCTGAACCGGCCTCGCGGTGGGCGGCGGTCAGGGCGCGGAACCGGTCGCGGCGCTCGCGGAACACCGGCAGCAGGTCCGGCAGGGAGTGGCGGCTGCGGAGGTAGTCGCCGTCAACCACGGCGCCCAGCACCAGTGTGACCCGGGGCGAAGGCTCCAGTCCCATGCCGATGAGCTGGTCGCCGTAGGCGGCGAGCTGCAGCAGCGCGCCCACCTTGGCGTGCCGGGCGAGCTTGGTGTCCCAGACCTCGTAACGGCCAGGATTTCCGGTTCCGGCGGCCTCGTTGACGATGAAGTCCGCGTAGCCCAGGAACTCGCCGTCGAAAAAGGTTGCCTGGAAAACGACGTCGGCCCCGGCACGGAGCGCGAGTTCCGTCTCAGCGTGCCGTGCCAGCAGCTCGCCTCGGATGTTCTCCCCGCGCTCGATCGAGTACACCCCGGCGCCGCGGCCGGCGTCCCAAGCGCCGTACTGCGCAATCAGGCCGGCCAGGACCTTGGCCTCGTGCTTGTCGCCGAGCGCCCCGGCGCGGCGCTGCATTTCGTCGTCGGGAAACTGCGCTTTGGGGGACCGGCCCAGTTTCTCGTCCAGGATACGGAGTGTGCGGTATTCGCATTCGCTGGCGGCCACCAGGTCGCTAGCGGAAAACACCAGGTCCTGCGGCGCGCGGGGGCCGGAATCAGCGGTACTGGAATCCACACTGCGGGGATCAACGCTGGCTGGATCGAGCAGAAACACGGGGTCTCCTCATTGATGTGCCTGGTGACTTGCCTGGCCGGTGGACGGTTCCCCTGGCGCTGGTTTGAATCTAGCAACAGCCACTGACAACGCGGGGTCGCTTAAGGCCCATCACGGGCCTCTGGATGGGCGGTAAGTGACCCCGCGTTGCTTTAGGGGTTCGCTGCCCTGACCTGGGCCTCATCGTGCTCGGTGTGGGCCTTGCGGAGGAGGTCCATGAATTCTGTTTCGTTTCGGATGAGCCGTTTGTACTTCTCCGGCAGGCTGCGGAGCTGGTCTTCCTCCCGGACCATCCGGGCGAACAGCTTGCCCCGCTCCGCCATGTCCGTTTCGTAGTTGAGGTCCAGGTATTCGGTGGCATGCCGTTTGGCGCCGGACACCGCGTTTTTGGCTTTGCCCTTGGGGCTGAAGATCGAGGCCAGCACGGTGACCACCAGGACGCCCAGGATCACGGTCAGGGAAATATTGGTGCTGACCTCCACCACATTGACGGGCTCGCCGTCGTTGATGAACGGCAAGTTGTTCTCGTGCAGGGCATGCAGGATGAGCTTGACGCCGATGAAGCCGAGGATGGCGGCGAGGCCGTAGGCAAGGAAAATCAGCCGGTCCAGCAGCCCATCGATGAGGAAGAAGAGCTGGCGCAGGCCCATCAGCGAGAACGCCGTGGCCGTGAAGACGATGAAGACGTTCTGGGTGAGGCCGAAGATGGCGGGGATGGAGTCCAGCGCAAACAGGATGTCGGTGCCGCCGATGGCCACCATCACCAGGAGCATTGGGGTGAGGACGCGCTTGCCGTTCTCCATCGTGAACAGTTTGTCGCCGTCGTAATGTTCCGACGCCGGGAGGTACTTTTTGGCGAGCCGTACCACCAAGCCCTCGGAGTCGTCGTCGTGATTGTCCGGCTTGAGCAGGTTCCCTGCGGTGATCAGCAGGATCAGGCCGAAGATGTAGAACACCCACGCGAAGCTGTTGATCAGGGCGGCGCCGAGAAAAATGAACGCGGTCCGGGCGATCAGCGAGAAGACGATGCCGAATAGCAGAACCTTCTGCTGGTCTGCGCGGGGGACCTTGAAGCTGGCCATGATGATGAGGAACACAAAGAGGTTGTCGACTGAGAGGGCCTTCTCCGTGACGTACCCGGCGAAGTATTCGGTGCCCATGGGGGTGCCGCCGAACAGCAGCACCCCCAGGCCGAAGAGGAGGGCGATCCCCACATAGATGGAGGACCAGATGGCCGATTCCTTGAGTGTGGGTGTGTGGGCCTTCCGCACATGGAAGAAGAAATCGAAAGCCAGCAGGCCCACGATTCCCGCGATGGTCAGGGTCCAGACAAGGGGAGGGACGTCCATCTGTCCACCCTACCTAGGCGTTTGCCGTTAGTCCTTCTTGACTTGGATGAACCCCTCGATAGGGTGGACTGGGACCGTCGCACTGCAGAAAACCGGTGCGTTAACGGCGAGAGAGCTTGAACCAAGGAGAGTGCAACGTGGCACGCAAGAACCCGCGCGTGGAAGAGGCCAACGAGGCTGACATCGAGGTCAGCGGCCACCCGAAGACGTGGGCCGCCGGCGTCCCGGGTGTCTATCACTCGTTGGAGCCGGCCGTACAGCATATGGGGGCGGTCAGGACCGCGAAAACCCTGCTGGCACTGAACCAGAAGGATGGCTTCGACTGCATGAGCTGCGCCTGGCCGGACCCCGGGCACCGCAAGACATTTGAGTTCTGCGAAAACGGCGCGAAAGCTGTCACCTGGGAGGCCACCCCGGTGGTGATCGGCTCCGAATTCTGGGCCGAGAACTCTGTGAGTGAGCTGCGGCAGCGGTCCGAGTACTGGCTGGGGATGCAGGGACGCCTCACCGAGCCGGTGCACAAGCCCGCGGGCGAGGACCGCTACCGTCCCGTCAGCTGGGAGCAGGCCTTCACCATCGTCGCGGACAAGCTCAAGGGACTGCCGAGCCCGGACCAGGCCGCTTTCTACACCAGCGGCCGGACCTCCAACGAGGCCGCGTTCCTCTACCAGCTGTTTGTCCGCGCCTACGGGACCAACAACCTGCCGGACTGCTCCAACATGTGCCACGAATCCTCGGGCTGGGCCATGGGCCAGACCATCGGCATCGGCAAGGCTACCGTCTCCGCCGACGACTACGCCAAAGCGGACCTGATCATCGTCATGGGCCAGAACCCGGGCACCAACCACCCCCGGATGCTGACTGCCCTGGAGGAGGCCAAGGAGGCCGGTGCCAGCATTGTTGCCGTGAATCCGCTACCGGAAGCGGGCCTGATGCGGTACAAGAACCCGCAGAAGGTCAAGGGAATCATTGGCCGCGGCACGGAGATTGCCGATCAGTTCCTACAGGTCCGCATCGGTGGGGACATGGCCTTGCTCCAGGCAGTTTCCAAGCGGGTCCTCGACGCCGAGGCCGCGAATCCGGGGACCGTGCTGGACCACGCATTCCTCGCCGAACACTGCCAAGGTCTGGAGGAGCTCCGCGAGCACCTTTCCCAGCTGGACGAAGCTGCCGTATTGGAGGCTACCGGGCTGCGGACCGAGGAAATCGATGAACTGGCAGACCGCTATCTGAGGGCGGAGAAGGTGATCATCACCTGGGCCATGGGTATCACCCAACAAAAGAAGGGTGTGGCCGCCATCAAGGAGATCATCAACCTCCTGCTGCTCCGTGGCAACATCGGCAAGCCCGGCGCAGGCGCGTCTCCCATCCGCGGGCACAGCAACGTCCAGGGCGACCGCACCATGGGCATCTGGGAGCAGATGCCGCCGGCCTTTATGGACGCCCTGGGCAAGGAGTTCAGGTTTGAACCGCCCCGTGAACACGGCATCGACGCCGTGGAAACCATCAGGCAAATGCGCGACGGCGGCATCAAGGTTTTCGTGGCCATGGGCGGGAACTTCGTGGGCGCCATTTCGGACACCCACGCCGCTTTCGCGGCGATGGAAAACACCGAACTGTCGGTCCAGATTTCCACCAAACTCAACCGTTCGCACACCGTCACCGGGGGAGAAGCCCTGATCCTGCCCACAATGGGCCGCACGGAGATTGATATGCAGGAATCCGGTCCGCAGTTTGTGTCCGTGGAGGACACCGTCTGCGCGGTCCACGCCTCGCACGGAACAGTTAAACCGGTGGCGCCGGGCCTGCTGTCCGAGGTTGCCATCGTCAGCAGGCTGGCGCAAAAGGTGGCGGGTGACTCGGTGCAGGCGGACTGGGCCGGGTTCGAGAATAACTACGACCTCATCCGGGACCACATCTCGCACGTGGTCAGCGGCTGCGAGGACTACAACAGGAAGATCCGGCAGGACGGCGGCTTTGTGCTGCCGAACGGGCCACGGGATTCGCGGACGTTCACCACCCCTACCGGCAAGGCCATGCTCACGGTCAACGATCTCGAGCATGTGGAACGGCCGGCCGGAACGCTGATCCTGCAGAGCATGCGCTCGCACGATCAGTTCAACACCACCATCTACGGCAACAACGACCGCTACCGGGGCATCAAGAAGGGCCGTGAAGTGGTGTTTGTCAGCCCCGGGGACCTCGCCGAACTGGGGCTCAGCGACGGGCAGCACGTGGACATCCACGGCGTGTACCAGGACAACGTGGAGCGCGTGCTGCGCAACTTCCGGGTGGTCTCGTACCCCACGGCGGCCGGCTGCGCGGCGGCCTACTACCCCGAGGCCAACGTGCTGGTGCCGCTGGAAAGCGTGGCCGAGGGCAGCCAGACGCCGGCGTCCAAGGCCGTGATCGTCAGGCTGGAGCCCGTGGCCGTGCTGGTAGGTGAACCGACCGCCGCAGGATAGGGACTGTCGGCGGTTGAGGCGGCATAGTCGGGCCCGAACCGCTGATGGAGACCCGGGACCCGCTACTGACCGGTGTCTGCCCAGCCCCCAGCCGCGGGGCCGCCGTCGTGCCCGTCCTCGCACAGCCGGAAGGCGACGTCGGCCGCTTGGGTGACTGCCGCCGTCGACTCTGCCTTGGACCCGGCGCCGTTTCCGGCGGCGAGCCCGGCGGCGTAGCCCACCAGGAACGTGGTGACCGGGGCGGCCGCATGGATCACCGAGCCGGCGGACTTTCTGGCCAGGTCAAGGAGGAGTTCCTGATCCACGGCCAGGTCCAGGATCTGCAGTGCCTGGGCCAGCCGGTGGGTCCATTGCTCCAGGGCCTGGGCTTCGTTCTCGTCAACAGCCATGTTCGCTCCTAGGTTTCCGGTTCGCTGCTAGTGGGCGGCAGGGGAGTCCTTGCCCATTGCCCACGACACTACAAGGCCTGGGCCGCTGCGTCACCGACATGCCGCAGCGTCGCGGTTGGTTTCGATGACCGGCGGTCGCTCGAGATGGCCGAAGTATCGGTGGCTGCGCTCGATCTGGCTTTCTGGAGGGCGACGAACTAACGGCGGGGGTGCCGGGGTTAAGCTGAAGCGAAAGCCGAACCGAGGAGATCCCATGCAGGATGTCACCATCCGCCACAACCCGGAGCGGCAGCGCTTCGAAGTGCTGACCGGCGGGAACGTTATTGGTAAAGCCGTGTACAAGGAGTACGACGCCGGCGGCTCACCGCAGCGGATTTTCTACCACACGGTGATCAACGAGGAATACGGCGGTCAGGGGCTCGCGGGCAAGCTCGTCAAGGCGGCGCTCGGTGAAACGGTTGACGAGGGCCGAGCCATCGTCCCGGTCTGCCCGTTCATCAAGAAGTACCTCCGCAAGCATCCGGAGTATGCGGCTGCCGCGGTGGCTACTACGCTGGCGCACCTGGAATTCCTGGACGCCGCTTCGGCTGCCCGGGCCTGATCCGGGCGCGGCGGTGGCGCAACCCCCGCCCGGCACTGAACCGGCCCTCGCGTGACCCCGGTCTGGCCGGCGCAGAAAACATTAGGGCTCGTGACCCTAGACCCGGCGGAGCAGCCGTGCCTAGACTGACCGGACCCCCGACGTCAGGAAAACATCCAACTGCTCAAGCCACGGGCAGGCCCTGCACGTAGGGGATCCATTGCAACACTTCACAGCTCACGGCTGCCTCACGAAGGCACGCCGTGCCGACGCGAGGAGAGCATGATGACAGGGAACAAAGCCGTTGCCTACAAGGAACCCGGCAAGGTCGAGCTGATCGACATCGACTATCCAACCTTCGAACTGAAAGACGGACCGGGCGTGAACCCCGCGAACGTGGGGCGGGCGGTCAACCACGGGGTAATCCTGAAGACCGTGGCCACCAACATCTGCGGATCGGACCAGCACATGGTCCGTGGGCGTACCACTGCCCCGGCCAACCTGGTGCTCGGGCACGAGATTACCGGCGAGGTAGTGGAGGTGGGCCGCGACGTCGAGTTCATTAAAGTCGGAGACCTCTGTTCGGTTCCATTTAATATCGCCTGCGGCCGGTGCCGGAACTGCAAGGAACGCAAGACAGGCATCTGCCTGAACGTGAACCCGGACCGCCCGGGCAGCGCCTACGGGTACGTGGACATGGGTGGCTGGGTGGGTGGCCAGGCGAATTACGTGCTGGTGCCGTACGCCGACTGGAACCTGCTGAAGTTCCCGGACAAGGACCGGGCCATGGAGAAAATCCTTGACCTGGCCATGCTGTCGGACATTTTCCCCACCGGCTTCCACGGGGCCGTTTCCGCCGGGGTAGGCGTCGGTTCCACGGTGTATGTGGCCGGCGCGGGTCCTGTTGGCCTCGCAGCGGCTACCAGCGCGCATCTGCTCGGTGCCGCCGTCGTGATTGTGGGGGACCTGAACGAGGACCGGTTGGCGAGGGCACGCAGCTTTGGCTGTGAAACGGTGGATCTGACCAAGGGAGACCCGGCGGAGCAGATCGAACAGATCCTGGGTGTGCCGGAGGTGGACTGTGGCGTGGACGCCGTGGGCTTTGAGGCGCGCGGTCACGGCCACGACGCCAAGGAGGCGCCCGCCACGGTGCTGAATTCGCTGATGGACATCACCGCCGCCGGTGGTGCCCTGGGCATCCCGGGCCTGTACGTCACCGGCGATCCGGGCGGAATTGACGAGGCTGCCAAGACTGGTTCGCTCAGCCTCAGCCTGGGTACCGGATGGGCGAAGTCGCTCAGCTTCACTACCGGCCAGTGCCCGGTGATGAAGTACAACCGCCAGTTGATGATGGCCATCCTGAACGACAAGGTGAACATCGCCAAGAACGTCAACGCCAAGGCGATCACCCTTGAAGAGGCGCCCAAGGGCTACGCCGAGTTCGACGCCGGCGCGGCCACGAAGTACGTCCTCAACCCGAACGGATACCTCAGCTGAGCCCCTGCCGGGTTTGACGCGGCGGCGGTGCGGCTGCGCCGGGTGACCTGGCGGCGGGCAATCCACTGCAACGGCGGTGCCTCCACCTCAAATGGAGGCACCGCCGCTACCATGTGCAGGTCAGCGCTAGAGTTGCCGCGGATCCAGCGGCTGCGGAACGATCGGCTGGTCGTTGGCCGTCAGGTCTAGACCCAGGTCCTTTGCGAAGACCAGCCGGGTCTCCTTGTAGATTCCCTGGTGGTTCTCATCCAGCTCGAAGACCCGTGCCCCGCGCAAGCGGTTCCGTTCGGCGCCAGCGAGCCCGTAGGCGCCGAATCCGGTGCCGGGCGAGTAACCGAGCTGCACACCGTAGTAGTTGCCCACGTACGTGTTGACGTGGTCGTGGCCCACAAAATAGCCCAGGACGTCCCCCCGCTCCAGGAAGGCATTGAACAGGCCGGAGTTGATGGGACCGGGGCACTCGTCCTCGTTCCGTTCACCGATGATGTTGTGCTTCGTGAGGGCCCGGGCGTGATCCGCGTCTGTCCGCGAGTCGAGGCTGGCGAACCACATGTTGCGATGCTCGTGGAGCGCAATGTGTCCCCACATCAGGGAGGGAACCGTCTTACCGTACTTTTGCTGGGTAGCGATCGACAGATTGCGGTACCAGGTGACCTGGTCCATGCGTACCCAGTCCCAGTCCGGGTATCCTTCGAAGTCCTGTCCGCTGATGGCGTCCGGGGCATAGCGGCCGGTGTCCATGAGCCACAGACCGAAGGCCGGCGCCTTGGACTTGGCGGACTGAACGAGCAGCAGCGAGTTTGACGTCCCGGTCAGGCCCGGCGTGGAGTCGCCGTTCATATTGAAGTCGTAGGTTTGGAGGAACTGCAGCATCCTGGCCTCGGTCATGCCGGTCCGTGCCACGGAATCCTCGTCGTGGTTGCCGAACGTGACGGCCCACGGGATCTGCCGGCGCTCCATGGGCTGGACCACGTGGTTGAGTGCCTGCTTGACCTCCAGCTCGGAGTCGCAGCCGCCGTTGATCACATCGCCGTTGATCACGACGAAGTCCGGCTTCTCCGCGTCCAGGGTCTTGTCCATGAGCTCGATCGTGCGGCGGTCCGTCTGCTCGTCGTCCTGGGTGTCGTTGAACTGGACCACCTTGAAACCGCCGTCTGGCCGGAATGCGAGGGTGGGCTTGGGTGCCTGCGCACCCGGCGCTGCGCTGCTTCCGGCCGCTGCCGCCACTGCAAGTCCCAGTGCGCCAAGAGTCCCGGCGGCCGTCAGCGCGGCCCTCCGGCTGAGGTTGTGCTGGTGGAGTCCGGTGGTCATCGTTGCCTCTTTCACTGGTGCGGCCGCACTTCCGGCCGTGGATCCTGCGACTGTAGGCCGGCCAGGTAGCGGGCGCCGGAACAGGTGGTGAACACAAGAACTGTTGCCCTCCGGGGCTGGCGGATTCACCCGCCCTTCCGCCTATGATTGCGGCATGTCAACTTACGAAGTCACTCGCAGTGCCCTTATTCCTGCGCCTGCGGACAACGTGTTTCCGCTGGTCAACAGCTTTCTCGAGTGGACCAAATGGTCGCCGTGGGAGAACGTGGATCCGGAATTGAACCGTTCGTATTCGGGCAGTGACGCCGGTGTGGGGGCCAAGTATGCCTGGAGCGGCAACCGCAAAGCAGGCAGCGGCAATATGGAGATTGTCGAGTCTGAGTTCCCCCGGAGTATCAAGGTCCGCCTTGAGTTCACAAAGCCGTTCAAGGCTGTGAATCCCACTACGTTTACGTTCACACCGGCAGACGGCGGCACCCAGGTCACGTGGCGGATGACCGGCGAGAACATGGGCCTCGCGAAGGTTTTTGCCCTGTTTATGAACATGGACAAGATGGTCGGCGGCGATTTCGAGCGTGGGCTGGCTGCACTCTCGGCCGCAGCGACGGCCAACAAGGCCTGACCCGGGCCTGACCCGAGCTCGACCTGGCGGGGCTGGCCCCGGTGCCCTGCAGCCCGTGCCCTGCAGCCCGTGCCCTGCAGCCGGTGCGCTGGCGCCGGCGGTGGCCGCGGAGCGGCGACGGCGTCCCGGTCCGTGAGGATGAACGACTCGTCCGGTGTGGCCGGGGCACCCCGACGTATTGCAAGGGCACGGCCCCGCGGCAATGCGGCTCCCGGAGGAGGGCCCGACGTCGGCCGCTCACCCATGGTGATCGCCCCGGCCCACGCCTATGGTGAGGGTATGTCTGACTCCTTTTCGTCCTTTGTGGACACCTTCAAAAACATCGGCGTCACCAAGGCGTATGGCCCAGCTGTCCAGGTGGGCGGGGAGGAAATCGTCCCGGTTGCCCTGGTGTCGTTCGGGTTCGGGGGAGGCGGCGAAGCTGGCGACGGTGCCTCCGGCGGGGGTGGCGGCGGGATGGTGCTGCCGTTGGGGGTGTACCGGAGCGTGGGCGGCCGGGCGTCGTTCCGTCCCAACACTGTGGTCACCCTGCTGTGCTTGGTCCCGGTAATCCAGGCGGCCGGTGCAGCCGCGGGCCGGGCCATCCGCGCCGCGCGGTCATAGCGGCACCCGCCGCTAAGTCACTAGCCGGACGCGCGCCGGTTGCGAGCCTGGCGCGCCAGCCGGATGAACCCGTACACAAAGACGGCCTCGATCAGCGCCATCAGCCCGAGCAGCAGCCACTGGCCCTGGGCGATGAAGACCACGGCGCCGGTGAGGACCAGAGTTGTGCCGAGCGCCAGCGCGTACACGGCGAAGCCGAGGGCCACTTTGGCGCTGCGCACACCCGTCCGAAAGCCAAAACCCACGGGTTCGCCGCCGGGATGACCGGCCACGCGGTCCGGGACTGCGGGCTTGAGCCGGTCGAATTCCGCCCAGGGGTCCGGGTCCTGATTGCTCATGCTTCCATTATCCCGCGGTTCCCGGACCACCCGCGCCCGGTTCCCGGACCACCTGCGCCCGGTTCCCGGACCACCTGCGCCCGGTTCCCGGGTTTGCTCTATCAGGTTTGGTGGCTAACCCACCGTGTTGGGGACCAAAAGTGATAGGTCATCCGGGGTGCTCGGCTCGTAGAAGGCCGGCTCCTGGTGGGTAACTACGACGGCGTCGCTCACCACGTCAGCCAGCCTGCCGTGGCGGGCGTAGGCCTGCCGCTGCAGTTTGGCGCCGGTTCCGTTGCTGAAGATCCGGTGCAGGGATGCCTCGACGTAGGCTTCGTCGCCCGCCTCCACCAGGGCGTCGCGGACATGGTTATGGAGCGCGGCGATGACCTTGCGTGCGGACTCCGGCTTGTGGGTCAGCGGGTTCAGCAGGTCTCCCTGGATTCCCCACCGGCTCGCCAGCCAGGAACCCTGGCGCAGGATGATGGCCGAAACCGTGTCCGGCCCCTGGCCGGATTTCCATTCCCGGGCCGCGGTCTCCACCAGACCCCGGACCAGGGCGGCGATCAGGACGGTGTCGCGAGGGTCGAGGCTGACATCGGATACCCGGATCTCTACGGTGGGGTGGCGGGCGGAGAGGCGGGCGTCAAAATCAGGGTTGTTGATTACTCCCGTGCCGGCCAGGTCCGCCACGCGCTGGTGGTAGGCCTGGGCCGAGCCGAAGATTTCAGTCGGGCCGGCTGAGGACCACCGGTTCCAGGCCTGGGTGCGGTAGCTGGCATAGCCGCTGTCAGCGCCGTCCCAGAACGGGGAGTTGGCGGTCAACGCCATCAGTGGCGGCAGCCAGGACCTGATGCGGTCCAGGATCGCGACGCCTTCCTCGTCAGAGTCAACGGAGACATGGATGTGGCAGCCGCAGGTCAGCTGTTTACGGGCAGTTACAGCAAACTTTTCCAGCAGCGCGTCATAGCGGGTGTTGCTGGTGGAATGGGGTGTCACCGCCAGCGGGGACGTGGCGAGGGCGGCAATCCGGGCGCCGGCTTTCCGGGCAAGCGAGTCCGCGAGGGCTCGGCCGGACAGGATCTCGGCGGAGAGCCCGCTCAGGGTGCTGTGCGGGTGGGTGATCACTTCGATCTGTTCCTGGTGAAGCTCGACGGCGAGCATCGGGTGCGTGGAAAGGTCCCCAGGTTCGCCCGGGTCCTGGAGACGCAGCAGGTCTGCGGCCAGGGGCAGGGGACTGCCGTTGGAGGGATCAACGATCAAAAATTCTTCTTCTACACCAAAAGTACGCACTAACTAAGTGTGCGGCACTAAAAGCAGCCCCAGATCCACACTTGCTCGCGGCATCCGTGGGGGCATCCGTGAGGGCACAGCGGGGCATCCGGGAGGGCCGCCTGAAGCAGTTGAAATCCCCTATATCCGCGGGTGCCCTTTCAGTTCCATAATGGCCACATAAGCTTCGGGGACCCTCGTGCCGATGATGGCTGGCGCGGCTCAGGAGAGTCCCAGGTGGCCGCTCCGGCACTTGGCGCAACGGGCGGCCACGCGGCACCGGACAACGATGTTCCGGAGCCGCCCCCGGGGGGAGAGCATCGCCACCAACGCGAAAGCACGGCACAAAGGAAATCATCATGCTCAAGGATTCAACCATCATGGCTGTCCTCGCTGCCAAGGACATCAACAGGGCGAAGGATTTCTATCGGGACAAGCTGGGCCTGGAACCGTCCGATTCCATGGAGGACGGCAGCGTGTATTACAGCGCCGGCAACGGAACCGGTTTCCTGATCTACCAGACAGAGAATGCCGGGACGGCCAAGAACACCCAGATGGGCTGGGAAACGGACAACCTCGAAGGCGAGATGGAGGAGCTGCGGGGCCGCGGCGTCGTCTTTGAAGACTACGATTTCCCCGGCCTGAAGACGGAGAACGGCGTTGCCGACAATGACTGGGGGAAGTCCGCCTGGTTCCTCGACAGCGAAGGGAACATTCTCAACATCTCCCAGCGCACGTCGCCAGCGGCAGGCTGATTGGCGCAGGGCTGATTGGCGCGCAAGGGCCGCACCTGCCGCGAAGGTACGTGCCGCCCCTGGCACGCCACGCTCAGGAATCGACGCGCCACGCTCAGGAATAAAATGGGCACCGTTGACGATTCCTTGGCCGATTTGCCTGAGCCGGATCGCGGCTGCTTGCAACATGTGATCGACATTGCAAGGGCCGTTGCGCCGGAGGCTGTGGAGGGGATCAGCTACGGGATGCCGGCCCTGAAATTCGAGGGAAAGCCACTCGTGGGCGTCGTCCGGGCAGCCAAGCACCTCTCCGCCTTCCCGTTTTCCCCGGCGGTGTTTGACGCCGTCGCGCGCCGGCTGGAAGGGTACTTCCTGTCCAAGGGGACCATCCGGTTCACGCCGGAGCACCCCCTCCCCGACGACGTGCTGGAGGATATCGTCCGGCTGCGCCGTGCAGAGATCCCGCTGCCCAGTATGGCGATGTCCGGCCCCGGCTCCTTTTTGAGGGTGGCCACGGCCTTTGCTGCATCGCCCTGGAGCAGTGTTGAGTTCTTCCAGGGCAGTGGTTCGGTCAGCGTCCTAGAGGCGACGTATTTCCGGATGTTGTCCAGGACCTCGGTGAAGGGGTTGTCCTTTTAGTGCGGCCAGAAGCCGGCGAAGTCCTGGTAGGTGCGACGCCCCAGCAAGAGGGCACCTGTTTGCGCCATCCCCTCACCCATCACACGTCCCATGACGGGGTCGTTGCAGGGCAACGCCCAGCCGCCACGCTGGAATCCTCCGCGGGTGTCCTCGTCGGGACGGCCCGGCGCCTGCATAACACCGTCCAGCGACAGGTTAAGGGTGACGCTTACTTTTTCTCATGGTGGTTTCCTTGAGTACGCCAGCGCGGATGGCTAAGGGTTCTATTTATCCCGTGCTATCCGGTGGTGGGGCGAGCGTGTAAGCATGGGGCTCAGTGAAAATGGCACGTCGAGGAGGACCTGATGAAATCCAACGAACTGCTGCTGGACACCTTCGGCCGGATCAGGGAGACGGTGGAGGCCACTCTTGAAGGGCTCGACGACGGTTCGCTGGCCAAGCGGCCGGCGGGAACCGGCAACTCGATTGCGTGGTTGGTCTGGCATCTCGCCCGCGTGGAGGACGCCCAGGTGGCCTCCGCCGCTGGCCTGGACCAGGTTTGGACGGCACAGGATTTTGCGGGTCGTTTTGGGCTGCCGCTGACAGACCGTGACACCGGGTACGGTCACTCGACCCACCAGGTCGACGCGGTGCGGGCCCGGCCGGAACTTCTCCTTGAGTATTACGACGCCGTCCACCGGCAGACCAGGGATTTCCTGGAGACTCTCACCGATGAGGACTTGGACCGTATCGTTGACAAACGTTGGAATCCGCCCGTTACCCTCGGCGTGCGGCTTGTCAGCACCATTGCCGATTGCCTCCAGCACGTGGGGCAGGCCGCGTACGCCAAAGGGTTGAACGCCGAGTAGGGGAGAACCGCATGGACACAGACACAGTTGAGGCAGTTCTCCATGACGGCTCAACCATCCAAGTCACCCTCCAGGGAGACGGACCCGCCGTTCTCCTGCCGGTCAGCCTGGCCCTGCACACGACGGCGGAGGCGGAGACCCTGCGCCAATGGGGCGGGGATCCGGACCTTGGCCCGAACCTCATCAACGGGCTGTCACCAACCAACCGGGTGATCGCAACAGACTACGAAGCACACCGTATGGTCCGCCCGGCGCCGCAGTCGCTCACCCCGGGGAACATCGCGAAGGATCTGCTGGCAATTGCCGATGCCGCCGGCGTCGACCGTTTTGCCTACTACGGCTACTCCTGGCTGGCGCTGAGCGGCCTGCAGCTCGCACTCCGCACCGACCGTCTGCGGGCCCTCGCCATGGGCGGGTTCCCGCCGCTCGAGGGTCCGTACCGGAGCATGCTGGCGGTCACCCGGGCGGCGCATGCGACGTCCGTGCAGACGGCCGACGAACCCGCCGGCCCGGTTGCCGCACCGGAGCCGGGTGACTGGGATTCAGTGTCAGTCCAGACCACCGAGGCGCAGACGCTGCAGTTCGTCACCCTGTACGAAGCGCTGCAGGACTTTGACGATTCCGCCGCAGGGCTCCCGGTGGACCTGGCCAAACTCGCGTTCGCCGGCGCCGAGGACCAGATCGACTACAAACCGGTCTGGGGCGGCGTACAGGTGGCCATCGGGGAGCCGCTGGCGAGGCATCAGGCAACCTTGACCAGGGCTGGGTGGGACGTCCGTGTCCTGCCGGGCCTGGATCATATGGGCGCGATGCAGAGCGCCGTAGCTCTGCCCATCCTGACCGACTGGCTGCAGAAAACGGGCTGGGTCAAGTAGCAAGTGGCTACGCTGGCGCCATGGACTTTCTTATCCGGCAGGCCACTCCCGACGACGCTGAAGCGGTGGTGCACATGCACACCCGGGCCCACGAGGAGACTTACGGGGACCGGCTGTCAGCCGAGTTCTTCCGCGCCCGGCGGGCCGGCATTCCCGAACGTGTCGAACGTCGTCGACCATATCTGGCCAGCAGTGACCCGCGGATCATCGCCGTGGACGCCAACAACGAGATGGTGGGTCTCGCCGATTCGGGTCCCGGACGGAATGAGGACGGCCCGGAGGCGCTGGAACTGTATTCGCTGTACACGCTCCGGCGGACGCACGGCAGCGGGCTGGGGGCTGCGTTGCTGAGTGCGGCCATCGGCGAGAGCCCGGCTTATCTCTGGGTGCTGGAGAACAATCCCCGGGCGCTCGCCTTCTACCTCAAACACGGCTTTCGGTTTGACGGAGGGCGCGGGCAGCTGCCACCCGAGTGGGAGGAGTTGCCCGAGATCCGCATGGTCCGTTCGGGGCCGCGCGGGTGGTGATCATGCGGATAGGGTCGTTGCCGGATAAGGGGTCACTACCGCGCTGGGCCAGGATCGCCGTCGCCGTCTATCTGTCTTTGACGGTTGCCATAATTGGCGTTGCCCTTGTCACCGGCTCCCTCGACCTGGCTCTGGATGAGACGGTCCGGGAGTGGCTGATGCGGTCCTTGGTGGTCCTGGCGCTTCCCGTTTCGACAGCGTATTTCGCCGTGGGCTTTCTCTTTGATTCCTCGGGTCCGCCGGCGTCGGGCGGGTTGCGGCCGACGGCGGTCCTCTACTATCTGGGGCACCTCGCCCTTGCGGTGGTCAACGCAGCGATCTTCCGGTGGATGGTCCTGAGCATCCGGAGGCCCGTTCCGGCCGCCGCAACAGCAGTTGCGCCTTCCGCTGTGCCTCAGGTTCCGGTGGTGACATTTCACGGGGTCACCCGGAACGTCCGGAACCTCTGGTGGACGGTGCCCCTCGCCGTCCTACTGAGCCTTCCGCAGTGGTTCGTGGCGGGATCTGCCTGGTGCGGGATCAGCGGCTGCAGCGGCGGAGGTTTCGGGGTGTCCACCGGGGCCGAATGGTTGGCGGTCACGATGACCGTTGTGAACGGGTTCATTTTCGCGGTGGCCGTGTTCGCAGTCCGCTGGCTGTATCCCACAGGGAGGCGCGCCCTCATTGCCTTGGCGACCGGAGCGCTGTTCGGGCTTTTGGGTGCTGCGGTCACGCACGGCTGAGCACCGCCGAAACGAAGGATGAACGGCACTCGGCAAGGCCGGGAATCGTAGGTACGGTTGCGTCATGCAAAAGATATCGATTGAGGCTTTGGCCCGCCAGCAGATCGCTGCCGCCGTCGCGGCTCCCAGCGGGCGGGCAGCCGACACAGCGTTCGGCGGACATGAGAAGAAACTGCGCCAGACCGTCATGGCCTTCCGTGCCGGCACGCAGCTCAGCGAGCACCAGAACCCCGGCGAGGCCACGGTCTACGTGGTGAAGGGGTCGGTCTGGCTGAGGGCGGGCGGGGAGTCGTGGCAGGGCAAGGCCGGGGATCTCCTGATCGTGCCGGACGGGCTGCACAGCCTGGAAGCGGAAGAGGACTCGGCGGTGCTGTTCACAGTGGTCAAGACGGACCGCTAGAGAACTCTCGCGGGAGGCTGGAGCTGGCCTGCGAGGGAACGGCCCACCGTGGGGCCGGTGGAGTGCGCAGCGTCCTGTCGCTTAGGTCCGGGCAAATCTCCGCACCGCAGCAATCAGCCGGCGTTGGACGAACCGACGGCCGGAGACTGATTCACCTCGCCCTCTAATTGGGCATTTTCCGGCATCGCGTACGCGGCGTCACCGGGGAGCAGCCACCAATATTGGCGCTCCGCATCGCCTGCCGCGTTCGTTGGATCAGTCACCGGACGACTAAGGCAAGAACTGAAACAAATTTTCGGCCACCAGCTGGTTATCTTCTTCTGATCGTTCATTCCACTCCTGTCAGAGCCGGGGAATCTGAATATGGGTTTGTGATCTGTGGGCCAGCCTGGAGGGTTCCTGTAATCCGAGCATTGCTACCCGCGTATGGTGTTTGGCTGGCGACCCCGGGTGAACCCGGTCAGGAGCGAGTCCCGGAGGCTTTCGCGGGCGTCTTGCCCCGGGACCTCCAATCCGGTCGCATCGGCCGCCATTGCGGCGCTCCAGTCGCCGTGGCTTGTGATGTCCCGGCCAGTGGCGGCAGCCACAGCGTCGCAGGCGAAGCCGACAGCGCGAGTACCGTCTGCCAGACGGACGGAACCCAGGAGCATTGGCTCGGGCAGCGCGGCCAGGAACCGTCCCAGCGCCGCTTCCGGCAGCAGCCAGCGCTCTGCCATGAGCTCCGCCCCGTCCTCTGACCGGTATACCCCGGGTTTCGGTGGCTGGGTGTCCAGGGCAACCATGCGGTAGCAGGCGGCCGTGCGCACATTCCCGTCCCAGGCGGCACCTAAGGATTCGAGTTCGTGGGACAGGGGCTGCCCCCGTCGATGTGCCCCAACCACAACGAGCGGCTCAGCGGAGGCGCCCGCCCGCACCGGCCAAGGTTTCCGGGGGCCGGCCAGGGGTGCCTGGACGGCTCCGGCCGCGAACAGGGCCGGTGGGGCAGGCGTTGTTTCGATTCTGCGGGCGATGTCAGCGGCAACCGCATCCTCGAACGTTCGCCCCACAACGGTGAGTCCGAACTGGAAGCCGTCCAATTCCCCAGCCGGTATGGCGACAGCGCACAGGTCGAAGAGATTGCAGAAGTTGGTGTAAGTCCCCATCTTCGAGTTCACTCCGACAGGGTCGCGGGCGACGTCCGAGAGGCTCGGGTGGAAAGGTGCTGTGGGGACGATCAGTGCATCGAAGCCCCGCAAGTGCGCCATGGCCTGGTTCTTGAGGTCGTTGAGCCTGCCGGTATCCGAAACGTACCGGTGGGCAGGGACCTCGCCGGCCCGGAGGACAATTCCGGCCACGGTGGGATCCAACCCGTCAGAATTGCCGGAGTCCGCGGTAGCCGAGGCAACAAATGCTCCGATGGCGGCATAGCGCTCAGCCACCAGACCGCCGTCATACAGCAGGCGCGCTGCCTCAAGGAAGTCGTTGAACTCGATTGGCTCCGCATCCACTCCCGAAGCCTGAATCCTGGCAATCTGGCGGCCGAATTCATCAGCCCAATCTTGCGGAAGTTCCGGCAAGGCCGATGGATAGGCAACTCGTGGCCGGGCCGGTGCGGCAAGCTTGGCGTCCGACGGCCAGGTTCGTGCGTTCCCCGCCATGATTCCCATGGCCAGTTCGGCTGTCGCCAGGTCCCGGGCGAACACGGTGACGGCGTCCCACGAGCGGCACGCCGGAACTACTCCGGCGGTGGAAACCACGTTGAGTGTGGCCTTGATGCCCACAATCCCCTGAAGTCCGGCGGGTACCCGTCCCGAGCCTGCGGTGTCCGTGCCGATCGCAACATCGGCGAGCCCCAGGGCCACTGCAACGGCGGAGCCTGAACTGGAACCGCCGGAAATATGGTCGGGCCGGCGGGAATCGCGGACGGCTCCGTGTGGGCTTCGCGTCCCTACCAGCCCGGTGGCGAACTGGTCCAGGTTGGTGGCGCCGAGAACCACGGCCCCGGCCGCCCGCAGCCGGGCTACGGCCTCGGCGTCCTGCTCCGGCATGTAGGCGAACCCGGGACACGCCGCCGTGGTGCTGATCCCCGCCACGTCAACGTTGTTCTTCACGGCAAGGAGCATTCCGGCCAGGGGGAGGTCCGCGCCGGCGGCCACTGCAGTGTCGATACGGCCGGCCTCCGCCAGGAGCTGATCCGCCGGGCGCAGGGCAATCCAAATTTCCGGCCGATCGACGGCGTCAATGGCGGCCAGTGCTGCTCTCACACGCTCGGTGGCGCATCGGCTTGCGGGTACGGTGCTCATGCTGCAGCCTCTTCCAGTTCGTCGCTGTCCACATCGGAGTGCCCGGTTGCGTTCTGGTCCACCGGTGGAGCAATGACCACGAGAGCCTCGCCTTGCACTACCTGGGAACCTGCCACAGGCAGTACCTGCTGGACCACGCCGTCGCACGGGGCAACCAGCACCGTTTCCATTTTCATGGCCTCCAGCGAAACCAGCGGCTGGTCTTTGGAGACCCGGTCACCGGGGGCCACGTCCACCTTCCACACGCTCGCGGCGAAAGGCGAGGCAACCAGCGTTCCTCCCTCGGGAACCACCAGCTCTTCAGCGACCGGAACTATGGCGGCTGCTGCGTCGGCGCGGTCAAACTCACCGGCGTCGGCCCACGCTTGGCGTTCGACGGCGAACGCTGCCGCCTGCTTCGCGCGGAACGCGTCGATCGAGTCGCTGTTCCGGGCAAGGAAGTCCTCATGGTCCGCCAAGGAGAAGGTGCCCTCTTCGATCTCCACTCCGCGGCCCCGGCCCGCGGCCATGTCGGCCCGCAGGTCCAACAGTTCTTCGGGGCTGACCGGGTACCAGGAGATGCGGTCAAAGAACCGCAGCAGCCAGGGCGAACCGGCCTCGAACGGCGCGGAATCGGCGTAACGGGACCAGACCTGGGTGGTCCGGCCGACGAATTGGTAGCCCCCGGGACCTTCCATGCCGTAGATGCACATGTAGGCTCCACCGATTCCCACGGCGTTTTCCGGTGTCCAGGTCCGGGCGGGGTTGTACTTGGTGGTCACCAGACGGTGGCGGGGGTCCAGCGGTGTAGCTACCGGGGCGCCAAGATAGACATCGCCAAGGCCGAGGACCAGGTATTCGGCGTTGAAGACCGTGTCAAAGACCTCGTTCACAGAGTCCAGGCCGTTGATGCGCCTGATGAATTCGATGTTCCACGGGCACCAGGGGGCGTCGTCCCGGACACCGGCCATGTAGCGCTGGATGGCTTCGCGCGTGGCCGGGTCATCCCAGGACAGCGGAAGACGGACGGTGCGGCTGGGCACCACCAGCTCTGAACTTGCCGGCAGGGCAGCCTCGACTTCCTGCATCAGGCCCAACAGCTTCGGGGTCGGAAGCACCGAAGGGTCGGCCTTGATCTGCAGGGAACGGATGCCGGGGGTGAGGTCAACGATCCCAGGCAAGCGGAGCCCTGCAATGTGCTGGTGCAGGGCATGCACACGGGCTCTCAGGCTGAGATCAAGGACCATGTCACCATATTCGACCAGCAGGTTGTCGTCCCCCGAGCGGCGATACGTGACAGCAGGCCGGCCAGGGGCCTGGGGCACCCGTCCCAGCACGCCGTCGTCGCCATCTCCTCGACGGAGACCGGGGGCTGACACCGCCCCGGATGCCCAGCCGTGATCGCCGGGCAGCACCAACTGCCGGGCGGGACCCAGATCCTTGGCCGACGGCGCCCGGTTGGCTTCTACCGGCACGAAGCGGACGGAGTCGCCGGGGCGGAGCTGGCCCAGCTTCCAGCGGTCGGCCGTCACCACGGTCACAGGGCAGACGAAGCCGCCCAGGCTGGGACCGTCCGGTCCCAGCAGGATCGGAGTGTCACCGGTGAAGTCCAGGGCACCTACCGAATAGGCAGTGTCGTGAATATTTGACGGGTGCAGTCCCGCCTCGCCGCCGTCGGTGCGGGCCCACCGCGGTTTGGGGCCGATGAGGCGGACCCCGGTGCGGGCTGAGTTGAAGTGCACTTCGTAGCTGGCGGCGTAAAGATCCTCGATGTCCTCGCGCTGGAAGAACTCGGGTGCGCCGTGCGGGCCTTCCACCACCGTCAACTCCCACTCGGACGTCAATACCGGCCTGCTGTCCAGGGGAACCGGGCCGGCCGGGGCCTCTACCGGCCGGCCAGCCGGCAACGAACCTTCGACGGTCCCGGGTGTCCCGGCCCGCAGCACGTCACCGGACCTGAGTACGCGCCCGCCGTGTCCGCCGAACTGGCCCAGGGTGAAGGTGGACGCGCTGCCCAGGTATTGCGGAACATCGAGTCCGCCCTGGAACAGGATGTAGCCGCGGAGGCCGGACCCGTCAGCGGTGCCGACGTCGAGGGTGCCACCCGCGGGCACTGTCACCGGTTCCCAGGCGGGAACTTTTGCTCCGTCCACGGTGAGCATGGTGGGGGCGCCTGCGACGCACACCGTTGTGGCATGCGTGAACGTCAGGGTGGGCCCCGTCATGGTGAACTCGAGCCCGGGTGCGCCTTCGGCGTTGCCGAGTGCCCGGTTGCCGAGCCGGAAGGACAGATCATCCATCGGGCCGCTGGGCGGAACGCCTACCTGCCACAACCCTGCACGGCCCGGCCAGTCCTGCACCGAGGTCTGCAGCCCGGGCCGTCCCACGGTGATCCGCGGTTCCGGATCGCCCAGGTCGTTCAGGGTGCCGGTGGAGTGGGCCGCGTCGCGGACCACGTCCAGGGCCGTGACGGCCCTGAGCATCCCGAGGTTAGTCTCGATGCCGTCGATCCGGGTGGCCTTCAGCGCCGCGCCGAGCCGGTCGAAGGCCTGGTTCCGGTCCGTGCCGGTGGTGATGATTTTGGCCAGGAGAGGATCGTAGTTGGTGGACACCTCGCTGCCGGTTTCCACCCAGGCGTCCACGCGCACGCCATCTGTGACGGGGTAGACGGCGTTGGTCACCGTTCCGGAACTCGGCTGGAAGTTGCGTGCCGGGTCCTCGGCATAAAGGCGGGCTTCGACGGCGTACCCGGATACCGGGATGCTGTCCGGGCGCCCGGCCAGCAGACCGGCTGCCTCCTCGCCGCCCTGGGCCAGCCGAAGCATCCATGCCACCAGGTCCACGCCCGTGACAGCCTCTGTCACGGGGTGTTCAACCTGGAGCCGGGCGTTGACCTCAAGGAATGAGGCCTCCTTCCGGACGGGGTCGTAGACGAACTCCACGGTCCCGGCCGAGCGGTAGTCCAGCGACCCGCAGAGTGCCCGCGAACTGCGGTGCAGTTCATCCCGGAGGGCCTCGGGCAGATCGGGTGCGGGCGCTTCCTCCAGCACCTTTTGGTGGCGGCGCTGAAGTGAGCAGTCCCGGTCACCCAGGCTCACCACCCGGCCATCGCCGTCACCGAAGATCTGTACTTCCACATGCCGGGCATGTTCAACGTATCGTTCGGCGAAAACGCCGGCGGTGCTGAAGCTCGCGCCGGCCAGGCGGGCCACGCGTGGGAAGCTTTCGGCGAGCTCGTCCTCGGTGCGGCATACCGTCATCCCGATGCCGCCGCCACCGCCTGTGGCTTTGAGCATAAGCGGGAATCCGATCTCCCGTGAGGCCAGCACGGCAGCGTCCACGTCCGGAAGCAGGCCGGATCCGGCGATCATCGGCACGCCGGCGGCCCTGGCGGCGTCGCGCGCGGTGTGCTTGGTGCCGAAGATCCGGAGCTGGTCCGGTGTGGGCCCCACGAAAACCAGCCCGGCGGCCTCCACAGCTTCGGCGAAGCCGGCGTCCTCCGAGAGGAATCCGTAGCCGGGGTGGATGGCCCCGGCCCCTGTTGCCGCGGCCGCATCCAGCAGGGCCTCGACTTCAAGGTAGGAATCCTTGGCCGGCGCCGGGCCCAAAAGCACGGCCTCATCCGCCAGCCTGACGTGGCGGGCGCCCCGGTCCGCCTCGGAGAACACGGCCACGGTGCGCAAGCCGATCTTCCGGGCGGATTCGATGATGCGGCAGGCGATTTCGCCGCGGTTGGCGATCAGCAGGGTGTCGAAGCGGTTCACAGGGCAGCGTCCGGGCGGGTGACGATCATGCGGACCGGCGTGGGATTGAACCCGTTGCACGGATTGTTGATCTGAGGGCAGTTGGAAACCAGCACCAGGGTGTCCACTTCAGCCCGGAGGGCCACCCGTTTCCCCGGGGCGGAGAGACCGTCCACGATCCCGAGGGCTCCGTCCGGATCAACGGGAACGTTCATGAACCAGTTGATGTTGGAGACCAGGTCACGCTTACCGAGTCCCCAGCGCGAACCTTCGATCAGGAAGTTCTCCACGCAGGCATGCTGTTCACGGGTGTGCTGCCCGTAGCGCAGCGTGTTGGATTCCTGCGAGCAGGCCCCGCCGATGGTGTCGTGCAGGCCAACTTCATCCGCCACCACCGTCATCATCGGCAGGCCGGCGTCGGACCGGAGCACCGAGCCAGTGGTCAGCACGATGGAGCGCTGCGCGGCGAGGGTGACAGACGCGGAGTAGCGCACCTCCGTGTCGTCTGCCGCGTAGAGCAGGCAGTCCACCGCCTGGTTGCCTTCCAGGTCCACGATGGTCAGGACGTCCCCGGCGGCCACGACGGCGGACCAGGGTCCGCGTGCTTCGACGTATTCATCCAGGATGACTGCGCCGTCCGCGAGCGCCGTTTCCCTGGCAGTCGCGGCGGCGGTCGGGGGTGTCAGGGTTTCAGTGGCGGTGTTCATCGGGCGTTCCTTGCAGTGAGGTCGTGTTCGGTGTTATTCAGGGCCTGACGGTGTTCGGGGGTCAGCGGCCCGGTCAGGAGCCCTTCCGCAAGCAGTCCGAGGTCTTCCGGGGCGTGCCAGGCGAGGACGTCCACCGCCGTTCCGGTGAAGGCCGGCCGCGGATCCAGCGGGTGGGAGGTATTCGCCAGGAGCACCACGGCGTCCATGTGCAGCAGAATTTCGACGGCGGCACCGGAGCCGGCGGCCCCCGTGAACTGGATGCTGCCGTCCGGGTCAACCCGGATGCCCTTGAACAGGGAGAGCGACGGCGCCACATCCCGTGCGCCCAGCCCCTGCTTCAGCGCGGCGAGGGTCAGCAGTTCCCGCCCGGCAGGCGAGCTGCTGTGCACCGTCCCGGCGCCGTAGCGGGAAGTGTTCCCCGCCAGCGTGGTGGTACCGGTCAGGGCGTCGTGGCGGGCGGAGGTGTCGGCCACGATCGTGCCCATCAGCCGGCCGGAGTCGGACAGTAGCGGGTGTCCCGCGGTGGGGTAGGCCTGCCACGGAACCTTGACGGTGTCCGCCACATTGAGCCGTTCATGCAGTGCCCCGCCCCGGTAGAGCAGGACGTGGACGCAGGCATCGCCGTCGGTGTCGGTAAGCCGTATGCGGGTGCCCCGGGCCAACGGCAGCGCCGTATAGCGTCCGAAGGCCACGGACTCGGCCCAGCTCAGGCCTTCCTTGGCGGTCCCGGACAGGTTTCCTGTCAGCGATGCCGGGGCGGAGACGGCCGGGACGTGCCGCATGGTGTGGGCCGTGCGGCCGTGCTGCTCCCGGGCGTGCGCGCGGGCTCCAGCGGTGGTGGCCGTGGCTGGTGTTTCGGTGGTCTGCGTCATGTCAATCCTAGAGGGGGCGTGGGTCTGCACGGGCGTGTGGTCAAGCGGCGGAGGGTCAGGCTGCGGTGCGGCTGGCCCGGCGGGCGGCTGAGCGCCGGATCCAGAGTCCGAGGACGAGCACGATGCCAACCATCAACGGCGCGGAGTAGAGGAGGATGCCGTTTTCGCCGGTGGGGTCGTAGACCTCGGGCCGCGGCCAGGCGAGATTGACCACCATCACGGCGCCGTAGATCACAGCGAGGATGTTGATGGGCAGGCCCCAGCGTCCCAGTGAGAACAGCCCGGCCGGCATGGTCTGGCCCACCTGATCCCAGTCGCCGCGGAGCCGGTTGAGGAGCTGCGGCACGGTGACCAGGAGGTAGGCGACGTACACCATGACGATGCAGACACTGGTGAGGGTGGTGAAGAGGGCGGCGTTGCCGACGTTGATGGCGAGCACGCCGACGGCCAGGGCTCCGATGGCGATGGAGGGCCACATCGGGGTGCCGCGGGTGGGGTGGACGGAGGAGAGCAGTGCGGAGGCGGGGAGTTTGCCGTCCCGCGCCATGGAGAACACCAGGCGCGATCCGGCCGTCTGGATGGCGAGGGTGCAGACGAAGATGGCCACGGCCACGTCCACCAGGAGCACTTTGCCCCAGAAGGTGCCGAGGACGGCGGTCAGCACGTAGGGCAGGCCCTCGGTGGCTAGCCGGCCGTCGTCGAGGCTGGGGGCGGCCATCAGCGCAGTCACGATCATCAGCGCCCCGCCGATGCCGGAGATGATCAGGGCCGAGAGGATGGTGCGGGGTGCTGTGCGCCGGGGGGACTTTGTCTCCTCGGAGAGCTCGCCCGCGGAGTTGAAGCCCACCATGACGTAGGCGGCCATCAGGCCCGAGACCATAAACGCGCCCACAGCGCCGAGGTCGGATCCCGCCATGACGGTGGTGTCCATCACGACGTCGGGTCCGCGCTGGGCGGCGGTGATAAGCGCCAGGATCACGGCGACGACGCCGACGATTTCGCAGGTCACGCCCACCGAGTTCACGTGGGCCATCAGTTTGACGCCCAGGGAGTTGATCACGGTGGTGACCACCAGCAGTACGGCTCCGAGGACGACGGCGTTCGCCGCGCCGGTGGTGGTATTCAGTGCGGGGTCGCCGCCGACCAGTTGGAATCCGTCCCAGAGCTGGGGCAGTACCACCTGCATGGCGATGGCCGCTGCGGCGGCGGTGACCACCTGCGCCAGGGCCATGAACCAGCCGGCGAACCAGCCCACCGTCTCGCCGCCCACCCGCCGGGCCCACTGGTAGACCGCCCCGGAGAGCGGGTAGCGTGCGGCGAGCTCCGCGAAGTTCAGGGCCACCAACAGCTGGCCGAGCAGCACCACCGGCCAGGTCCAGAAGAACGCCGGACCGGCAAAGGAGTACCCGAACGCGAAGAGTTGGAAGATGGTGGTCAGGATGGAAACGAAGGAGAAGCCTGCCGCGAAGGAGGCATACCGGCCCAGCTTGCGGTGCAGGGACGGCTCGTAGCCAAGCGACGTAAGATCGGCATCATCGGTCTGGGCGGATGAGGGAAGAACAGTGGATGTCATCGGAATCTCCGGGGCTGGGACGGCGTTAGGGGTTGATCCGTTCCGGCACATGCAGCGCTGGGACCAACGCTGCGGAATACCGGTCACTTGATAGTTTTCCAGCCGCAGATCCCGGTTTCGTGTCGCCCGTGTAAAAGGTGGATTACGGACTATTTCCGTTGCGTTTCGCCGATCTCACCGCGCCGCGGCGGCAGCGCCGGGTCCCGCCGGGGTGCAAGAATGATGCCGTGACAACCACCGGCCCGGGGCGCCCCCGCAAGCAGCAGCCGTCCCGTCCGGGGGCCAATGCCCGAGAGGAAATCCTCGACGCCGCCGCCGAGCTGTTCACCACGCAGGGTTATGCCAACACCTCAACCCGCTCCATCGCAGAGGCCGTGGGGATCCGCCAGTCATCGCTCTACCACCACTTCGGCACCAAGGACGACATTCTTGAGGTGCTGCTGGCGGCCACGGTGGCCAGCGGCCTCGATTTTGCCCGTATCGTCAGTGCGGCGAATGACGGCGAGCCCATATCTGCTGGGGCCCGGCTGCACGCCGTCGCACTGTTCGACGGCACCCAGTTGTGTAACGCCCGGTGGAACCTCGGCGTGCTCTATAACTTGCCGGAGGCGCGCAGCGAAAGGTTCAGCAGCTTCATTCGGGACAGAACGGAGCTCCGGGCACTGTATCAACGCCTCGGCGCGGCGCTCCCCGAGAACGGCTGGACCGCCACCGGCCAGAACGGAGATCTGGCCTTTCGACTTGTGGAGACCCTCGTCAACCTCCGCGCAGACGGACTATCCACACCGGAATCCCCCCTCCAGGCCGCCGACGCCGGCATTGTCCTCAGCGGCCTGGGCACCCACTTAGCCGCAATCCGGGCACGGAGCGCGGCGCTCATCGCGGATTTCAAAGCCTAGAAAAAGGCCGCACTCACCCGAGCGAGGCGAGGAACGCCGTCGTATCTTCTGCCACCTGCTCCGGACACTCCCACAGCACCAGGTGCGCCACCTCGGGGTAGACCTTCAGAATGGAACCGGGGATCCGGGCGGCCAGGGTTTCCTGATCGGCGCGTGGCAGCATGCCGTCCCCGGCGCCCCACAGGATCAGGGAGATGAACTCGGCTTCCCGCTGCAACATCATCCCGCTGCCCTCGCTCGTTTGCCTCGTTTCCCCATACCCTTCATGTTTCCGCGGTGTTCTACCGCACGCAAGGAACCGTGACGGACGGCAAATACTCAGCCGTTCTTATTTTTGCCTTTGCCCTCGCCTTTTGCCGGTGCGGGTGCAGGGGCTGGTACAGGTGCCGGCACGACGGGCGCCGTGTATTCCTGGGCGGCCTGCGCGGCGGCTTCCGCGTCGGCCTTGGTCTTCGCCGCTTCTGCCGCGGCAGCCGCTGCTTCGTCAGCTGCTTTCGCTGCCGCTGCGGCGGCTTCTGCAGCGGCTTGGAGGTCGGCCCTGACAGCGCTGATGCTGGTCACGATGCTCCGGCGCCGTTCCTCGGAAACCTGACCGCTGCCGGCTGCGGACGCCACGTCCGTTTCCAGGCTGTCCAGCGACTTGAGCGCGGCCGTGTAATCGGTTGCAGCCGCTGCCTGGCTCACGCCGAGCACGAGTTCCTGGAGCTTTTGGGCGGTGTCGCGCTGCAGGCCGGTACCGGCCGGGCCGCAGCCAGCGAGCGACGCCGCCAGCATCACGGTGGCGGCAAGTCCGGCGCCCCGGGCTCCGGCGCGCCTGCCCCTGGAATGGAGGCGGGTCATGGTTCCACACTCTTCTGCAGTTCCAGGAGGTGGTCGCCCAGCGTGCCACTCACGGCAGGGTAAGTCACGACGCCGGATGTGGTCTCTGGCGCCTGGCCCGCTGTCAGTGCCGCGGCCCCGCCCGCCAGCGCGAGAACAACCGGGATGGCCACTACCCAGAGCCGCGCCTTCTGTCCGGAACGGAACGACTTCCGCCGGCGAGTTCCCCGAGGGCCGCCGCGCTGATCGGCACCCGGCGCGGGCCTTGTCTGGGCTGTGACGGACGGCGTCCTGAACGGCATGGCCGGCAGCACACGCGTGGTTTCCGGTGCTAGTTCGCCGGGAGTGGACGTCGGCGAGACGAGGGCCTGCCGCAGCACCGTCTCGACGTCCGCTGCTGTAGGACGTTCCAATGGCTCGATTGCCGTCATGGCGCGGATCAGGTCGGCCCACTCGGCGGGGAGATCCGTGGGGATGCCGGGCGCGCGGTGCAGCCTGGCCACGGCGGATTCCACAGCGCTGCCGGGGAATTCCATCGTCTGTTTGATGCATTCGAGCAGGACCAGCCCCAGGGAATAGATGTCTGTGGCAGGGGTGAGGGGGGAGCCCACGGCCTGTTCGGGGCTGAGGTACGCCGCGGTGCCCACCATTGCTCCAGTTGCGGTCAGGCGGGTTGCGTCGGCGATTCGTGCTAAGCCGAAGTCGGCCACCTTGGCCCGCAGTGGCTCCCCGGGCCGGGTCTGCACCAAGAGGATGTTTCCCGGCTTGATATCGCGGTGGAGGATGCCAAGGCCGTGGACATAGGCGAGTGCGTCAGCGATGCCGGCGCCTATGACGGCGAGCTCGTCCAGTGGGATCCCGCTGTGCCTGATCCGGCTGCGCAGATCCTGTCCCTCCACCAGTTCCATCGTCAGGAAGGGGCGGGGCTCATCCGGGATGCGTGCGTCAACGCCGACATCGAACAATGTCACGAGGCTGGGATGGTTCAGCGTTGCCAGCAGCGTGATCTCAGCTTGCTGGCGTTTCAACTCGTCTGCGTCCGGGGCCTGGGGTGCGAATAGCTTCAACGCCACGTCCCGGCCCAGATTCTCGTCCCGCGCGCAATAGACGGACGACATACCGCCGCGGCCGATCACCTCGCCCAGCCGATAACGTCCGCCCAGCACTTCAGTCCTGCTGGAGCTGCGCGATTCCGCCACCATATCCGTTCCTCCCGGTGCGCTGCGGCACTATTACCTAAAATCATAAGGCAACTTACTATGTTCGGAGCTTCTTCAAATCACGGCAGCCCGCAGACGACCAATCCTTTGCGAACGTGGCTACGAATCGCATCGGAAGCGATGTATCCCGCCCGGGTGAGGCGCTGTCAAAAACGATTCCGGTAGGCGAAAGGTTCCCGATGACTGACTTGAAGTACACCCGCTTCCTTGCCGAATGCATCACCGTCGAGGCGGACGATGCTTCCGGGCTGACCGAAGACGAAATGTACGGTGTCTACGTCAGCTGGTGCTTCCTGAACGGGCTCAATCCCGGTGTGCAGCGTGTGTTCTGGGCCGCGATGGCGCAGGGCGGGCACCATCAGCGCCGGCTCCGCGCAGGCCGCTACTTCAGGCCGGGGCTGGGCATGACCGGCCCGGCGGCCGTGGATTACATCCTGTCGAGCCAGCCGAGCCTGGTCTGACCGTCCTGTCGAAGGGCCGCGTTGTGAGGTGCGCCGTGAGGTGCACCTGTCCTGCCGGTCCAGCCTGTTTCAGCCCGAGGTTGTGGTCGGAACCGGCGTGGGGGCGACCGGTGCTGGTTGGGTCGGCTCAGTGGTGGGAGCTATTTGCGCGGGGCTGCTTTCCGGTGCCGCCCCGCCGGTGGCAGGCGCCGGGGGAGGTGGCGCCGCCGTCGTCGTTCCGGTCGGCACTGATGCCGGGGCGGTGGCTCCCGACGTGGGCGCGGCGCTTGATCCGGCGGTTGAGCCGGGTGAGGGGGTGGCTGTTGTGGGCGGCGTCGTGGAGGTGCCGGTTCCCTTTGTGGCGCTGGGGTCGCTTTGGATGATCTCCTTGATCTGTTCCTTGAACGCGGTAAGGCGCCCCTGGATTTCGGACAGGGGGACGTTCTGGAGGTTCCGCCCGAACTCGGCAATGTCGGCCCACAGAGCGTTGAGCCTGGCCGTTCCGCCGTCGCTCAGCGGCCCGTCGAGCGTGAGAACGAGTTGACTGGCCAGTGCGTACGTCAGGCAGCGGAGGCAGTTGTAGTTGGCGGCCGCGGAGAGATTCTCGGGCACGATCACATTGGCCTGACCCACGATGAGCACCACCTGGAAGCTCACGGCCACGGCGGCGCAGTCGGCGCAGCTGGCGAACGCATAGGCCTCGTTGGTGGTGTCCACGGGTTCGCCGTCTACGGCCCACACCAGCGCGAAGGCGACGTCGTAGACCACAGAGCCGTCCGTGGTGTTCACCGCCAGAGCCTGGTTGCCGTCCTGCTCCGGGGCAGCGGGCTGGTTGAACGGGAATACCCACGACGGCGCCGCGGCGGCACCGGCCGTCGTGCCGGGCGTTGCCCCGGCGCCCGCAGGAGCGGTGCGGGGCACCAGGACCGTGCTGAGCTGCGGGTTTTCCCGCGTCGGCTTCGCTGCTCCTGCGGGCCACAGGGCCACCGTCTTCCCGGTCCCGCCTTCCCGCAGGGCGGAGTACGCCGCCGTCGGAAATACGGCTGTGGTGACGTCGGCCAGAGTGCCGCGTTCGTACGGCTGCACCGGCCGGTAGGTGTCTGCTCCGGGCCACCAGGCCCAGGCCAGCCCGGCGGTCACCGCTGCGATGGCGGCCATCGCTACGGCCCGCTGCAGCGTCTTGCCGCGGGTTTTCTGCCAGAGTCCGGTGGTCAGCTGCCGGACCAGCCGGAGCAGGATGTAGCCAACGCCCAGGATGGGAAGTACGACGGCGGCGATCGCCAGGGTGCGCACCGCGGCTCCGGCGATGTCCCCGGTAGCCAAGCTTTCGGACAATTCCGACTGCTGTTTCAGGACGCTGGCCCATGCCGTGCCCAGGAGCCGCGGCAGCGAGAGGACCATCATGACCAGGCTAAGTACCAGCAGGGGCACCGTGACCAGCACCCATGCCGTGACCACTGCCCGTGCCCATGGCTTGAGCGCCTGGGCTGCGGGGTCCGTCCGGCGCCACGGCAGCAGCCCCAGCAGGGTCGGTTTGATGCGCTGGAAGAGGTCCGGAACGCCGGTGGCGTCGGCCAGGATGTGGTAACCGTCAAACCGCACCAACGGAAGCAGCTGCCGGATCATCTGGAGAATTTGGGTGACCACCACCAGCAACAGGGCGTCAAAGCCGGTGGCCCACCAGACACCCATGATGGCCACGGCCACCATCGCGTTGAAGTACAGCCCGCCCAGGTCGGTGCGGAGCCTGCCGCCCCGGCCCAAGCGGTAGGAGTCGGTGACATCGGTGAAAAAAGCGGGCCAGATCAGGTAGAGGCCGGCTCCCATGGCTCCCGGTGTTGCGCCGCCACGGCGTGCGGCGGCAGCGTGGCCGAACTCGTGGAAACCCGCGGACAGGACAGTCACGGCCAGGACCAGCAGCACAAGGGCCGGGTTGGCGAACGCGTCGTGGGTTGCGGAGGCGAGGCCCTTGACCATGAGCACCCACCAGCACGCGGCGATGAAGGCTGCGCACACGGCCGCCACGATGAGCGGGTTGAAGAGCACCGCGAACGGAGCCGTGAGCTTGCGGGTACGCTCCGGATCCGTCACGGTGTAGCGGAAGCGCATGCCCAGCAGGGGGTCGGCTTTCTTCACCTCTGGCTGTGAACCGTCGGCCAGTCGGAGCAGCCCCAGCGGCAGGAGCTGGGAGGTGATCAGGGTGCGGACGTTGTCCGCGCTGACCAACTTTCCGAAGCGGGCGCTGGCGTGGGCGGCGATCTGCTCTGTGGTCCGCTGGCCGTCCGTTGCCTCCAGCACCAGGTACAGCAGGCGTGTCAGCTGGATGGCCTGGCCATCTGCCCTGCGGACCAGCGAGGGCGGCTCGCGATAACCCGAACCCTTCGGTTCACCGAGCAGTTCGACGCCGTCGGCCAGCGTGGGAACGTCGGGCAGGCGGGAGGCCGGCTGGCCGACGCCTATAGCCGTAGCGGGGGCAGGAGAAGCCGGCGGGCCGTCCATCCTGGGCGGCCCGCCATGCACTGTGCTCATTTAGGTGTGCTCACGTGGGAGGTGGTGTCCGGACTACTGCCGGAGATCGGACTGCTGGTCGGCGGAGGCGGTGGCTTCGCCGTCGATGTTCTGGCTGATGATGGCGTCCTGCTGGGCCACGGCGAAAGCGTTGCTGTCGATGGAGCCGATGTTCGCCGCAACGGCCGCGTCGATCGGTGCGGCAACGTTGGCGTTGGCAGCAACGGCGCCGTTGATCGGGGCCGCGATGTCCGCCTGGGCGGCAAGGTCCACATTGACGTTCAGGAGGTTTCCGTCCAGGGCCGCGGAAGGATCCACCGGCAGGGCGCCGACATCTGAAGCGGGATCTCCGGGCAGGAGGCCGCCGTCGGTGGTGCCGCCTGCGGTGGTGCCGCCTGCGGGGGTGCTGCTGTCCGCGGTTCCGTCCCCACCGGCGGCCGGGTCGGCGCCCTGGTCAATGGTGCTGTCCTGGGTGGAGTCGGCTGTGGCATCCGCGGTGATGCCCTGGTCGATGATGACTCCCTGGTCAGCAAGGGCCTGGGCCTGGGATCCGAAGGAGAGGATGTTGGCGGAGGCAGCCGCGTCGATCGGGGCTGCGACGTTGGCATTGGCCGCGACAGCGAGATCGATGGGTGCCGCGGCGTTGATGCCCAGGTCCAAATCGGCGTTCAGGTCCAGGACGGAGGCCACTTCCTTGTCGGGGAGTGCCGTGCCGCCTTGTGCCATCAGTTCTTCGTCGCTCAGCGGGTTTAGTCCCTGTTCAGTGCTCATGCGAAACTCCATCTCCGGCACGGTCGCCGCTGCCCCCAGTGAGCAGTTACTACACCGATGTGCCTAATGCCCGTCAATAGTAAGCATGATGATCATATTTCGGCATCCCTGGGCGAAGCAAAAACTATTGAGTTTTCGTTGCGCACAGGACATCCGGCGGCGGTACTGTGAGGCGCATGGAGATGCGCCTTGAAGTTGTCCAGGTACCTGTGGCCGATGTCGACAGGTCGAAGTCGTTCTATACGGAGAAGCTGGGCTTTGTCCTGGACCACGATGTGGAGCACATCCCGGGAATGCGAGTGGTGCAGCTGACGCCGCCGGGTTCGGCCGCCTCGATAGTCATTGGTACAGGCATGACGAGCATGACGCCGGGCAGCCTCGAGGGCCTGCAGCTTGTGGTGCCCGACATTGGCGGGGTCCGGGACGAGCTCGTCCGCCTGGGCGCCGAGGTCAGCGAAATACAGGACATGGGCGGAGTACAGTTTGCGTACTTTGCTGACCCGGATGGCAACCGCTGGGTCATCCAGGGCGCAACACCATCGGACGTCCGGGCCGCACACCTCTGATCGGGGCCGTGTCGCAGACGGCCGGTACCGGCGGGGGCGTAGGATGCCGCTATGGGACTAATAATTGGGCTTCTGGTCATCTGGCTTGTTCTGTCGATCGTGGGCTTTGCCGTGAAGGGCCTCATTTGGCTGGCGATCATCGGCCTCATCCTGTTCGTCGCGACGGGCGTGTGGGGCTGGGTCAAGCGCAAGGCCAACGCCTGACGAATGGGATGCCGCGGATCTTTCTCGAAAGCGGTGGGTCATCCGTGAAGGGCATCAGCGCCATGAACGAACCTCACTGGGTCCAGCACGCCATCTGGTGGCAGGTCTATCCCCTCGGCTTCGTGGGCGCGGAGAAGACCGCAACGCCGGAACCCGCCGCCGACCACCGGTTGCTGGATCTTGTCCTGTGGCTGGATTACGCGGTGGAACTCGGGGCGTCGGGGCTGGCCCTCGGCCCCATCTTCGCGTCGGAGACGCACGGGTACGACACCACGGATTATTTCCGGATCGATCCCAGGCTCGGATCCGAGCAGGACTTCGACACCCTGGTGGCAGAGGCACACCGCCGCGGACTGCGCATACTGCTCGACGGCGTCTTCAACCACACCGGGCGCTCCTTTGCGCCGTTCCAAAATGTCCTCGTACGCGGGCCGGAGGCGGACACCGCCTCGTGGTTCTCGCTGGAGTGGCCCGACGGTACTGCTCCCGGCGTCGAACCCGCGTACCGCGACTTCGAAGGCCACCATCACCTCGTGGCGCTCAACCATGACGAGCCAGCTGTCGCCGATTTCGTTGTAGAGGTCATGGAGCACTGGCTGCGCCGGGGTGCGGACGGCTGGCGACTCGACGCCGCCTATGCTGTCCCGTCGTCGTTCTGGGCCCCGGTCACCGAGCGCGTCCGGTCATCCCATCCTGACGCGTACTTCGTGGGCGAGTACATCCACGGCGACTATGCAGCGGAGGTCCGGTCCGGCGGACTCGATTCCGCCACGCAATACGAGCTCTGGAAGGCCGTCTGGAGTTCGCTCAACGACGCGAACTTCTTCGAACTCGCAGCCGCGTTCGAACGACACAACGCACTCCTGGGCTCCTACGCACCGCTCACCTTCATCGGCAACCACGACGTCACCCGGATCGCGAGCAAGCTCACCGACGCAGCACTGGTGCCGCACGCCGTCGTCGTCCTGCTCACGGTTGGCGGAACGCCGTCCATCTACTACGGCGACGAGCAAGGCTACCGGGGCGTCAAGGAGGACAGGGCAGGGGGCGACGACGACGTGAGGCCGCTCTTTCCGTCCTCCCCCGACCAGCTCTCGGCCCTGGGAGGACCCATCTTCGCTGTGCACCAGGAGCTCATTGGGGTGCGCAGACGGAACCCATGGCTGCACCGTGCCACCACGGACGTCCTCCAGCTCTCCAACGAGGTGCTCGCATACCGCATCGCCGTTGACGCAGATGCGCTCGTGGTCGCACTGAACCTCTCGCACGACACCCAGCGGATCAGCGCCGCAGGAGCCACCTTCGTCGTCGCCGGACAGGCGACCGTCGATGTCGGTGCGGACGCCGTCCTCGTGCCGCCGCGGGGATGGGCCGTCCTGGGCTAAGACGGTTGCGAGAGGCCGCTCTGTCCAAGGTTGCGGCGGCCTTTCAGCGGACCACTCGATACCGCACGTGCGTCACGAGGCCGGTGCCGCTCACTTCCGTCGGCTCAAGCGAGACGTTCCCGACGCCGTCGAGCAGCCGTTCGCCCGCTCCCAGGATCATGGGCGAGATGTGGAGCCGCAGTTCGTCCATCAGCCCGATTCGATCCCGTCGGTCACGAAGTTGAACGTGGTGCCGCCCTGCATCTCCAGGGGCTCGCGTGGGTGATGAGTGAGGACGAAAACCTGTGCGTGATACGGCGGCTCCTCGCCCAAGGGCTCCGCAGTGCTTTGGTTCGGCCATAGCTCCGCCGTGTCCTAGGATCAACTCCCGCCGTGGCGCACATATGCTCGATATATGGGCAAAAACCAGCACAGCGAGTTGGAAGGGCAGACCTCCATCAACGAGCTGCTCGACAAGCCCATCGGCGACACCCACATCCAGCTGGTGCTGCCCATCCATGTCCAACTCCGGCCAGGGGAATTCCGCCGCGTGTCCTGAAGCGGCGGAGAACTGCCGTAGAACGACGACGGCGGCGGCGCTTGGGCGGGTGCCGACGGTCGCCACGAGGGCGGAGCGGACACGGCCAGTGCCAGTGGCGGTTATCGTGGGAAGCCTTTAGTGGCGGACCTTCCTGACTCTCAGGCCGCGTCGTGTCACCGGGCTTCCAGTTTTCTGGTCCGCGATCCGGCGGAGACGGCGCGTGCGAATGCCGGTCCGGGCGTGGGCCTGGTCCATCGGTTGCGTTGGATGTATCGGCCTCGATGCATACCGCCGTCGCCGAGAGCGGAGAATGACGACTAGCGCCACGCCCAGCCAGGCGAACGCTGCCCCAATGACGAGAAAAACCGCCGGGATAGTGTCCATAATTAAGTCTAGATCCCAATCCGTAAGCGCACTTATTATTTTCGCCGCCTGAGGATTGCCCGCTCCCGGCAGGCCTTAGGTCAGCTGGACGGAGGGGCGGGTGTTTGTGCGGGTCCGTCTGCGCGCCGGTAGATGAAATCCGGCCACCATGCAAGGGTGAGCGGCTGTCGTCCAGTGTGAACTAGAGACCCGCCAGGGATCTCGAGGGTGTCGATCTGCTCCTGGAGGAAGTTGTCCAACGAGGGATTTCCGTGGCTGCTGCAGTCTTCATTGGTGCCGCTCGGGGAGCAGGGAGACGACCATGAAGCGGGTGACGTACTGTGCAAACCGTGGTAGGGACCAGCCTCGCTTCATCACCAACAGTTCGTAGAGCTCCGCTGAGCTGCAGACCCAGAGTATGTCGGTCGCCTCGTCCTCGATGACGCCCTCGCGGAGGTAGCCGCGGTCCTTGAGGTACCGGGTGTGGTGCCGCATCCGTTTGAGGCGCTCGCCGTCGATCTCATCGAGCAGGCTTGCCATTTCCTGATCGTTGATGGCGGCCGAGCGCATTAGCAACCGGATCGGCGTGACCAGTGCAGCTACTTCGGCCGTGAGGAGGCCCCACTCACGCATGACGGTCTTTGGATCGCTCTCGTGTTCGCGCATGTCGTCGGAACGCTCGTAGGCGGGGACGGGTCCGGAACCGGCCAGGCCCCGCTCATAGATGGAGCGGACCAAACCCGCCTTGCCGCCGAACGCCTTGTAAACCGTCTCGACTGAAACGCCGGCCTCTGCGGCCATGGCGGCTAATGTAGCGCCCGCGTACCCGAGTTCGCGGAACTGCCGCTCGGCTGCCTGAAGGATGGCCTCCCTGTTGCGTCGGGCCTGTTCCAACCGGCCGCTGGAGTCGTAGCGACGTTTGCTCTTGACGTTTGCCATTATTCGTTCCATGCTGAAGTATCAGATACAGAGCACTGTATCAGAATCATTCGAGGAGTTGGAATGATCACCACAGCAGATGCCGCCGGAAAAATGCCGGAGCGCTTGCTTCGCTCAATAAACACCCACAAACTGGACGATCTCGTGGCATGCTTCGCCGACGATTACGTCAATGAGACTCCTGCCCACCCTCAGCGGGGTTTCCGCGGACGGAATCAAGTGCGTCGAAACTGGACTGAGATCTTTTCCCAGGTTCCGGATATCCGCGCACGGGTGCACAGCACCGGGGGGCAGGGCGACTCCCTGTGGACAGAGTGGGAGATGTCCGGGACACGAAGCGATGGCGCCCCGTTCCTGATGCGGGGTGTGGTCATCTTCTTCATTACTGACGGGCTCATTTCCTCCGCCAGGTTCTACCTTGAGCCGGTGGAGGACGTCAGCGGCGACGTGGACGCAGCAGTGAGCCGGGTGGTGGGCAAAACTCCCGAATCCAGGGAGAAGGAAACATTATGATTCTTGTCGTGGGGGCCACCGGACAGCTAGGTGGCCTCATAGCTCAAACATTGCTTGATGAGGGATTCCACGTGCGCGTCCTGGTGCGCGAACGTTCGGCATACGACGCCATTGTGAGCGCAGGCGCTGAACCTGTGACCGGTGACCTGAAGGAACCCCCCTCACTTCTGGCTGCCTGCGCCGGGATCGACACGGTAGTTACAACAGCCAACTCATCCGCCCGGGGAGGCAGCGATACCGTGGATTCGGTGGATCGCCTTGGCAACCGGAATCTGATCGAGGCGGCCGTCGACGCCGGCGTACGGCGCTTCGTCTTCGTCTCCAACCTGGGTGCCAGTCCCGACAGCCCTATCGCCTTCATGGCCGCCAAAGGCGAGACCGAGCAGCTGCTTCGCAGCAGCGGAATGTTCTGGACAATTGTTCAGCCCAACCTCTTCATGGATAAATTGCCGGTCATGGTGGTTGGTGTGCCGGCACTGACGGGTCAGGCGGTCACTCTCGTGGGGGAGGGGCGGCGGGTCCATTCGCTGGTGGCAATGCGCGATGTCGCACAGTACGTGCTTGCCGTAGTGAAGCGTCCGGAACAGGAAGGCCAGCTGCTGGTCATCGGGGGCCCGGAACCCGTCTCCTGGCGTGATGTGGTGACGGCATTCGAGCTCGAACTCGGGCTGCGGATTCCGGTGCAGACCGTTCCCCCGGGGCAACCGGTCCCCGGCCTGCCCGATCTGCTCAGCGGATTTCTCGCACTGCTGGAGACCTACGACTCACGACTCGACGCGACCGAACTGAACACGCGCTACGGAGTGGTGCCCACCACCCTTCAGGCCTGGGTGCACCGCTTTGTGCAGGAGTCCGCAGACGCCTTCGAAAAGGCGTAGTCCTGGCTGGGTGAGGCTCCCCAGGGTTTGTCTTAGGTGTACATGAGGGAGCCCGGGGTGGTGAGTTTTTCGCCGGTTTCGAGCCAGGTTTTGAGGCCGGAGAGGATCATGGGCCAGCCGCCGTAGAGCTGGTCGTTGGCGCCTTCGCGGAGTTGGTCGTGGGTGACGGTGAGGTGGCAGGAGTCGCCTACGGGTTCGATCTCCCAGGTGATGCGGGAGGTGCCCTCGGCCTTGACGTCCTCGCCCCAGAGTGCGGTCATGGATTGGACGAGCTTGCGCGGCGGGTCGACTTCGATGTTTTCGCCTTCGCCCAGGAGGCCGCCGGCCTTCGGGTTTCCCATCTCGAAGCGCCCCCCGGGAGTCCAGTCGGACGTGACGGTGTTCGCGAACTGGTACTTGCCGCGGATCTCGCTGTCCGTGATGGCTTCCCAGAGCCGTTCCGGGGTGGTCTTGATGTAGATTTCGAAGATCTTTTCCATGGGATGTTCCAATCTGGTTTTGAGGTCGCTGAGGGCGGCGGCCCATGGTTGTGCATATTTGCTGACCCAGCGGTCGTGGACCAGGCGGATGGGCACCGGATTGAGGAAATGGAGTTTCTCCCGGCCCCGACGGCGGGTGACCACCAGGCCCGCTTCCTCCAGCAGTTTGAGGTGCTTCATGACCCCGTAGCGGGTCATCTCGAAACGGGCCTCGAGTGCGTGCAGGGTCTGCCCGTCTTCCCGGAAGAGCTCATCGAGCAGGTCCCGGCGGGTGGGGTCGGCGAGGGCCTTGAATACGGCGTCCACGGTTCAAGAATAGGTGACTGAATGGTCACATGTCTAGGGCTGCGTCAGCTTATCCGGATATTTGCTGGAGCTGTTGTCACATTGCCTGGGAGTGGTCCGACGTGCGGCCTTCTCCGGAAGGCAAATTCCAGAACTCTATATCGGTTCTCCCAAATCGATAGAAATGTTAAATCGCGACGTTTTTCATCAACTTTTGCTCAAGACTCAATCAATGTTGTCCCAAGATCTTCGCAGATTCAGTTCCAAGGGCGCAGCAAGAAATAGGCTCGGCATCGACACAAGGTGTCAAAAGAGAAGGCCGTGCTTAATTGCCGGGCCTTTATTATTGGGGAAATAATGTCGAATCATCAGACCCTTTTCGGGTCAGCATCGTCTGCTCCTGTGCCCGGGCCTAATCCGCCCCGCAGGCCACGCGCTTCCACGTACATAGTCGGCGGCATCACGGCCCTCTTCATGATGATTGGTGCTTTCAGCGGCGGTCTCGGGGGCGCTCTGGTTTTCCTTGCTATCTCGGCAGCCCTTACCGGCCTCTACATCCTGGTGACCGGGCGTCGTTCCTGGGCGTGGCTTCCTGCCAAGCGGAAGGCAGGGGGCATCGCCCTGGCGGTCTCTTTCGTTCTATTCATCGCCGTCGCCGTCGCGTTGCCCCGGACCAACGCGGAGGATCTTCAGGCAGCCTCCTCGGACTCGAATGCCTCGCCAGGAACTGCAGCAGCGAGCGCATCCGCAAAAGTGACGCCGACGCCGTCGTCCGCTCCATCCGCGCAGGCGGCCGGCGCCCCGCTCGATCCTGAGACTCCGAGTCTCGTTGCGAACGGCGTAGCGGCTCCGAAGACGCAGCCCGCCTTTGCTACCAAGGCGATTGACCTGCTGGCCACCCTTCCCGTCAAGGGCCGGGCGCCGAAGACGGGATATGACCGCGCGCTCTTTGGACAGGCCTGGGCAGACGTCGACCGCAACGGCTGCGACACGCGGAATGACATGCTCAAGCGCGACCTCTCTGCGATCACGTACACCAACAGCGTGCCCTGCAAGGTTCAGTCCGGAACTCTGGCGGACCCCTACACGGGTACCACTATCAGCTTCCTGCGGGGGAGTGCCACCAGTAGCGCCGTCCAGATCGACCATGTTGTTGCCCTCAGCGACGCCTGGCAGAAGGGTGCGCAGCAGCTGACCACGGACCAGCGGACCGCCTTCGCCAATGACCCCCTGAACCTCCAGTCCACGGACGGTCCCACGAACATGAAAAAGGGCGACGGCGACGCAGCCACCTGGTTGCCTCCGAACAAGGGTTTCCGGTGCGAATACGTGGCGCGCCAGATTTCGGTGAAAGCAACGTACAGCCTGTGGGTCACCCAGGCGGAGCACGACGCGATGGCCAGAATCCTGGCCGACTGCTCGGGCCAGCTCGCACCAACTAACGAGCAGGCACCAGCGGTCGCGGCGAAGGCGCCCGCACCTGAGCCGGCACCGGTGGTGGCCGCTGCTCCGATCGCTCCCGCTCCTGCCCCGGCGGCCGTGGTGCCAGCCCCTGCCCCGGTTGCTCCCGCGCCTTTTGTTCCGGCACCCGCACCTGTTCCGGCGGCTCCGGCCGCCGTCTACTACGCCAACTGCACGGCCGCCAAGGCCGCCGGGGCCGCCCCGATCTATGCCGGACAGGCCGGCTATAGGGCGGCGTTGGACCGCGACTCCGACGGTGTGGCCTGCGAGAGCTAGCCGAATCCATCACTTGACCATTTAGAAAATTTTCCAAGGGGGAAAAATGAAGAAGACACTGGCATTAGTTGTGCTGACGGGCCTCATCCTGACGGGATGCAGCGGTAAGCAGGCGTCATCGACTGCAACCGCTGTTGCAGCCGTTGCAGATGCTGTCACGGTTCCAGGGGTGCTGAGCCTGACTCTGGACAAGGCCACGGAGCAACTTGAAGATCTCGGGTTCAAGGTCGAGGCAGCGGACACCGTCGACGGCAAGACGATCTTTTCAAAGAAGAACTGGCAGGTGACGTTCCAAGACCCCACGGAAGGTGCGCAGGTGGCAAAGGGCTCCACGGTGCACCTCGGAGTCAAGAACCTTGAAAAGGCTGCGGCGGAAAAGGCTGCCGCTGAAAAAGCCGCCGCCGACAAGGTGGCGGCAGAGGCGGCTGCTGCGGCAAAGGTTGTGGCGGACAGGGCTGCAGCTGAGAAGGCTGCGGCAGATCAGGCAGCCGCGCAGCAGGTTGCAGCCCAGAAAGCAGCCGAGGCAGCGGCACAGCAGGCGGCCCAGCAGACGGCCGTAAAGCCAGCACCCGTAGTCCAGGCACCAGCCCCGGCCTCGGCCTACTTCGCCAGCTGTGCTGAGGCCAAGGCGGCCGGGGCAGCGCCGCTCTACTCCGGGCAGGCGGGCTACCGGGCAGCGCTTGACCGGGACAAGGACGGCGTTGCCTGCGAGAGCTAGTGCTACCTCCCGCCGTAAATAAGTGTGCCGTGGATGCCTTCATTGCAAGAGGGTATCCGCGGCATCTCTTTTTCGCGGTTCGCCAACCAACCGGTCAATGCGTGGACAGCTCGCGCATCAATCCGACCTGCGACAGGAACTCCACCTGGTCAAAGTAGAAGCGGTGGGAGGTGATCTCGCCGCGTGTCGCTGGCGATATCGACACCGCCGAGGAAGCCGTCCAGGACGCGTACGCGCGTGCATTGTCCACGTGGGGTCCGCGCGGCATCCCGAAAAACCCCGGTGCGTGGCTCACGGTGACCGCCCGCCGTCGGGCCCTGGATATGCATCGACGTGCCGCGACGGCGCAGCGGGCGCTCCCCAAGCCTTTCGACCCGGAGTAGTATGCGGAGGACCAACCGGGCCGGGACTCGGAGGACATTGCCGATGACCGGCTGCGGTTGATCTTCACCTGCTGCCACCCGGCCCTCGCCTGTTGTCCAACTTAGCCGCGCCATAGCCCTCGGCTTCGCGGTGGGACCCGCGGAGGGACTGGCGGAGCTGGATGCGCTCGGAGCCGAGCCCCAGCTGGCCCGCTACCCCTACCTGGCTGCGGCCCGCGCCGACTTCCTGACCTGGCTGGGCCGTCCCGGCGAGGCCCGGGTTGCCTTCGAGGAAGCGTTGATCCTCACGGAGAACGACGCCGAACGGCGCTACCTCCGGACCCGCCTGAACGAACTGGCGGGTTGAGCCGGGCAATCGAGTGCCGCGGGAGAGTGCGACGGCGGCACGCCTCTTCGGTACGGCGGAACGGGGGCAGTGGGAGGATGAGTCCGTGGACCAATTCTTTGACTTCCTTCGCCACTACTGGTGGCTCGTCTTCCCTCTCAGCGGAATGGCCGGAGGGTGGGCAAGGCAGTGGTCCAAGGCCAGCGAACGCCGGCACCGTCGCCGTCTGGAGCTGTACAAGCTCAAGAACCAGGCGGTGCAGGCCGAACAAGCCAGCCAGGCCCAGGTCGCCGCCCTGATGGCAGCGCACGACGCCGTGAACCGGCGGTGGCTGGACTATGAGCTTGACGTGGGGAAACTTATCGACTTCCCGGTCATGACGGATGTACGGGAACCCCTTACCGTCGCATTCCTCCGGGCGAAGAAAGCAGCGGACGGTTTGCGGCCGGCCAGGCCGGAGGAGATTACGACGGCGGCCCGGCTGGCTGAGTACCGGACGGCCGTCCACGGCTTCGAGCTGGCATTCGACGTCGCAGAGCGCGAAGCCAAGCGGATCAAGGACAGCAATTTCACAGGTCCCGAACGTCAGCGGCTGGCAACGGCCAGGAAGCTGCTCAACCTCGCCCTGGACAATGCCGCCACACCGGCGGAACGGCAGACGGCCTACAGGCGCGCCCGGCGGGAGCTGGATGGACTGATCGTCCTCCCCGAGGCCACAGTGGCGGCACTGGAAGAGAAGATTGCCAGGCAACTGGGTGGGCGGGCGGCCCCGGAATAGGTGCACGCCCGGACTGGCTAAACTTGCCGTTCGTCGCGGATATCTTGCCGCTCGGCGCATTAATACTACGTTTGCTTATGATTTGCACCATGATTGCCCAAGGTAAAGGTCCGTCTTGAGGGTCCTTCGCCTCCAGATCGCTGGACACCGACGTCTTCGACAAGCAACGGGAGCAGAAATATGGGCTGGCTGGACCGTGAACGAACTATTGCCCCGCCGGGATTCAACCGCTGGCTGGTACCGCCCGCGGCGCTGGCGGTTCACCTCTGCATCGGCCAGGCCTATGCGACCAGCGTGTACAAGACGGCACTGGTCAAGCACTTCGATGCCAGCCTGACCGAAATCGGCGTGATCTTCTCCATCGCCATCGTGATGCTGGGCCTCTCGGCCGCGATCATGGGCACGTGGGTGGACACGAACGGCCCGCGCAAGGCGATGTTCACTTCAGCCGTGTTCTGGGCCAGCGGCTTCCTGATCGGTTCGCTCGGCATCTTCAGCGGCCAGTTGTGGCTGGTCTACCTCGGCTACGGCTTCATCGGCGGCATCGGCCTGGGCATCGGCTACATCTCGCCGGTGTCCACGCTGATCAAGTGGTTCCCGGACCGCCCGGGCCTGGCCACCGGCATGGCCATCATGGGCTTCGGCGGCGGCGCGCTGATCGCCAGCCCGGTGTCCACGGCCCTGTTGAAGATGTACGACCCGAACTCCGATGCCAAGGGCTGGGTGGCCAGCGGCGACTCCGTCGGCAAGCTCTTCCTGACCCTCGCGGTCATCTACCTGGCCTACATGATGTTCGGCGCCTTCACCATCAAGGTGCCCGCAGACGGCTGGAAGCCGGCCGGCTTCGACGCCTCGAAGGTCAGGAAGTCCGTGCTCGTCACCACGGACAACGTCTCCGCCAAGAACGCCATCAAGACCAAGCAGTTCTGGCTGGTCTGGATCGTGCTGTTCTGCAACGTCACCGCCGGGATCGGCATCCTTGAACAGGCCGCCCCGATGATCCAGGACTTCTTCCGCCAGTCCGACGGCGTCTCCCTGGTCAGTGCCGCCGTCGCCGCCGGCTTCGTGGGACTGCTGTCGATCGGCAACATGGCCGGTCGTTTCGCCTGGTCCTCCACCTCGGACATCACCGGACGCAAGCGGATCTACATGGTCTACCTGGGCGTCGGCGCGGTGCTGTACACCGTCCTGGCCCTCGCAGGATCCACCACCACGGCGCTGTACGTGCTGCTGGCCTTCGTGATCATCTCCTTCTACGGCGGCGGATTCGCCACCGTCCCCGCCTACCTGCGTGACCTCTTCGGGACCTTCCAGGTGGGTGCCATCCATGGCCGGCTCCTGACCGCCTGGTCCGCTGCCGGCATCGCCGGGCCGTTGATCGTCAACGCTTTCCTGGACGCCCAGGGCAAGCCCGGCCAGCTCACGGCAGTGTCCTACCAGCCCGCGCTGCTGACCATGGTGGCGCTGCTGGTGATTGGCTTCATAGCGAACCTGTTGGTGAAGCCGGTGGACGCGAAGTTCCACGAACCCCGCCCCGACCGCGGGCGGTCCCAAGAACCTGCCATGGAGGCCTGAAATGAGCACTGCACACACCCCCGGCGCGAAGGCGCCCGTGAAAGCGTCCACCGGAATGTTGGCGCTGGCCTGGGCGCTGGTGGGGGTCCCGCTGGCCTACGGGATCTATCAGACCCTGACCCGGGTGGCGGCGCTGTTCGGCTAGCCACCTGGTAGATGGCCGACCAGCCATCTTTGACAGGTCAGTGTGATCCCTTGTGAACTCCCGTTCCCTGGGCCACTCTGTAGTTGTGGGCCCCGTTCCTTTTAGAGCGCGGCGGCGGACGCCTTCTGGGGACGCCCTCCTGGTCGCTGGAGAGGTAGCCATGGACGGTGACATCGAGCTGGAACTCGCAGCCGCTTCGGAGCGGGGTGAGTACTCCGTACGCGTAGTGCAGGCCCCGGCGGGAGGCAACGCCTCCGGTGTCTTCCGGCTGGATGTGGAGAAGATCCTTGAGCGCCGGACCGAACTGGAATCCACCGTCCTGGCCTCGGCGGTGGCGGCACGCCGGACCACCCCGGTGGCAGAGCTTCCGGTCCGCGGCGTGGGCCAGCAGCTGTTCCAGGCGTTGTTCACACGGGAGGTCTACGGCACCTACCGTGCCAGCCTGGGCGCGGCGCAGCACAGTGGCCAGCCGCTGCGGGTGGTGCTGCGGCTTGCCGCGCCGGAACTCGCGGCGCTGCCGTGGGAGATGCTTTTTGACCCGGAGACGGAAACCTACCTGTGCCAGACCGAACCGCTCCTGCGGCACATCCCGGCACCGGACTACCACCTGAAACCCCTGGACATCGTGCCACCGCTGCGCATCCTTGGCCTGGTGGCGTCTCCGCGGGACCTGCCGTCGCTGGACGGGGAGGCCGAAAAGCGGCACCTCGCCGACGCCCTGGCCGGTCCGATCTCCGAGGGCCGGATCGAACTGGTCTGGGCGCCGGGCGGGACGTGGGAGGACATCCAGTCCAGCCTGCTGGCGGGGCCGTGGCATGTTGTCCACTTCATCGGCCACGGGGACTACGATTCCCGCAGCGACGAGGGACGAATCGCCCTCGTGGGGGCGGACGGCCGTGCCGCCATGGTGCGGGCCATCCGCTTTATGGCCCTCCTCAGTGTTGCCGCACCCCGCCCCCGGCTGGTGGTCCTGAACTCGTGCTCCTCCGGTGAGTCAGGTCAGGAGGACCTCTTCTCCGGCACGGCATCCACGCTGGTCCGCAGCGGCGTCAGTGCGGTGGCCGCCATGCAGTTCGCCATCAGCGACGGCGCCGCCATCGCCTTCGCGCAGGGCTTTTACGCGGCCATCGCCAGCGGCCGGGGCGTTGACGAAGCAGCCAGGATCGGCCGCATTTCCGTGATGGCCAGCCCGGACGGCACCCTGGAATGGGTCACGCCGGCACTGTACGTCAGGGGAGGGTCCACCCAGCTCTTCACGCTGTCGATCCCGCCCACGCCGCCTGTCCGCCAGCAGGACGGCCAGGAGCAGACAGCAGGCCAGCAACAGACGCTTGACGCGCTTCCTGACCGGCTGCAGGAGGAGGCCCGTGAGCGTGCCCGGCTCCGGTCGCAGCAGGCACAGCTGCGCGCCCTCTACGTGCAGGGCTCGGCAGAGCTGCGGGCAAAGCACTACGGCATGGCGATTGAGCTTTTTGATGACCTGCTGACACTCGATCCCGATTACCGCGATGCCGCGGCACTCCGGCTCTCGGCCGTGGAACGCCAGGAGCGTGCCGAAGCCTACGGGCGTGCCGGTGAAGCCGAACACGCCCAGGACTGGTCCACGGCCATCCGCGAATTTGCAAAGCTCCAAGGCGACCCCGCGTTCCCCGACGCCTCAGCCCGCAAAGCACAGTCGGAGCGGCGCCAACGGACCGCCGACCTGCAGGGCGAACTCGACTACCATGCCGAGAGCGGCAACTGGCAGGCAGTCCTGGACGTCGCGGCGGAGCTGGAGGCTTTGGATCCGGCCGCAGCGGCCCCGGAAGAACTGACGACGGCGGCGCGCGGCCACCTTGCCGCCGCGGCGGACCCGGTCCCGCCGCCCGTTAGCCGTGCGGACCGCCAGTCTCCTGTTCCGCCGTCGGAACATCCGTCAGTTCCGGATGCGCAACCGCCCACGGAACCGCGGGGCCTGGACCCCCGGTTCCTCGGAATCGGAGGGTCCCTCCTTGCGGTCACCGGTGGACTGCTCGCGTATTTGTTCAGTTACCTGCTTTGGTATGACGAAAACGGCTGGTGGTATTCGGGCGGATCGGGGACTCTCCAGTTCGTCTACGCGGTGCTGGTGCCGGCGGGCTATGTGCTGCTTCTGTTGTCCGGGCTTCCGGTCCGAACGGAGGCAGGCCGGGTGGCGCTGGCTGTGGCCATCGGAGCAGTGGCGCTGATAGGGATCCTGGGTTTTGGGTCCGAGGTCCAGTGGGCTGCTATAGCCTGCGGTTTTGTCCATGCGATTTTTGGAATCTGGGCGGGTGTTTTGGCCATCCGCGGCGGTGAAGGACGCAGGGTGCCGGGGTGGGTGCTGGTTGTCTCCGCCGGGTCCCTGCCGCTGGCGTGGATCGGATTGGAGGAGTCGGCCGTGATTGGCCTCGGGTTCATGCTGCAGAGCCTGGTGCTCGCGGCATGCGGCGGTGTCCTCCTGGTGCTGGCCCTGCAGATGAGGAAAGGTTCGGTCCGGGCATGACACGGCTGGTTGAATTCCCCACCGAGGACGGCGGCAGCGTTCTCCTGGAAGTTGCTGACGCAACAGGCAAGCTGGTGACCCGGGGCGGGGACGGCCATTCGGGTGTTTTTGCGCGGGCCCAGCAAACGTTCGAACGGGCCCTGAGCAACATCCGGCCTGCCGTCCAGGGGGTCATCGAAGAGCTCATCAACCTGCCGAACAAACCTGATGAGGTGAGCCTTCAGTTCGGCGTGGACCTGCACGCCGAAGCCGGAGCGTTCATCGCGGCCGCCAGCACCACCTCGAATTTCACTGTCACCCTCAGGTGGACCCGCAACGATGGAGCACGTGCCGGTACTGCCGCGGCCGATTCCACAGGCCAGGGGGCGGTAGGAAACTTGTCACACGCCGCGGAGTAGGTCCGTGACCCAAGGCAACCATGCGCCAGACTTAGGGGCGTGACGAACAAACCCCGTCCTGGCCTCGCGATCGCTGCGCTCAGCCTCGGCACCGCCCTGAATCCGCTGAACTCCTCCATGATCGCCGTCGCTCTGGTGGTCCTGCGGGAGGATTTCGCGCTCGACGTCGCCACCGTCACCTGGGTGATCACCTCCTTCTACCTCGCATCCGCGGCCGGTCAGCCGCTGATGGGACGGCTTGCGGACCGCTTCGGGCCGCGCCGCCTGTTTACGTTCGGGATGGCCCTGGTGGCCGTGACGTGCGCACTGGCTCCGTTCGCGCCCAACTTCGCGCTGGTCTGCGTGGCGCGGGCGCTCATGGCGGTGGGGACGGCGACGGCGCACCCGTCCGCCGTCGTGATGGTCACCGAACTGAGCCGGCTGGCGAAGCTGCCGTCCACCCGCCCGCTGGGCCGGATCCAGATGGCGAACACGTCCGCGGCCGCGGTGGGGCCCGTCGTCGGCGGTTTGCTGGTGAGCCTGCTGGGCTGGCAGGCGCTTTTCGCCGTCAACGTGCCGCTCGCGCTGCTGGCTCTGATTGTGGTGCACCGGGTGGCGCCGGCCGATTCCGGACGCGAGACCGGGAAGCTCTCAGCCCTGATCCGAGACTCCGACATCCCCGGCATCCTGGCCTTCGTGGCCTCGCTGCTGCTCGCGATGATGGCGTTGCTGAACGTGATGCCGGGATACCGTTGGTGGCTCCTGGGTGCCGCGACGGTCATTGCCGGGCTGTTCGCGTGGCGGGAGCTGCGCTTCCGCCCGCCGTTCCTGGACTTGCGGCTGCTGGGCCGGAACCGGCCGCTGCTGCTGGTGTATCTGGTGTTTGTCGTCTTCAGCGGCGTCTACTACTTTGCGTTCTTCGGCCTGCCGCAGCTGCTGCAGGAGGCCGGGCATTACGACGCCGGGCTGGTGGGCCTGCTGATGTTTCCCCTGGCGGCGATGTCCGTGCTGGTCACCCCGGTGACCGTCCGGCTGATTGAGCGGTTCGGTGTGCGTGCGGTGCTGATCGGCGGTGTGCTGATCCTGCTCGTTGCCTCCGGCGGGCTGGGGGCGCTGACGCTGTCCCTGTGGCCGCCCCTGGTGTTTGGGCTGACCGCGTTGATGGGGGTGCCGTACGGGGTGGTGAGCACGGCGTCGAACCAGGGCCTGTTCGTGTCCGCCCGGCCGGAGGAGAGGGGAGTGGCGGCCGGTATTTTCCAGACCTGCCGCTATCTGGGCGCCATCATGGCGACGGTGTTGATCGGGGTGCTGTACGGGCCCGGCGTGAACCAGGCGAACTGGGGGCTGATGGTCCTGGTGATGCTGGGACTGGGCACCGTGGTGCTGGCGTTGGCGGCGGCGTGGAAGCGGACGCCCGGGGTGTAGACGTGGCCCGGTGTCTGGCCGCCCGTGCCGGACGGGCGTAGGGTCTGGAGGACCATGACAGAACAGCAACCCCACGAGCTGGTCAACAGCTACCCGCACTTCGAGTTGCGCCGGTATCCCGCGCACGTTGTCGCCGAGGTGCACGTCAACACCACCTTTGACCGCGCCGGCAATGCTGCCTTCCGGCACTTGTTCAATTACATCAGCGGCAGCAACACGGCCCAACAGAAGCTGGCAATGACGGCCCCGGTCATCCAGGAGAGCGGCCCGTCACAGAAACTGGCGATGACCGCACCGGTGCTGCAGACCGGTCCGATGCCCGGCAGTGAGGCGCAGGCTGATTTTGTGATCGCCTTTGTGCTCCCGGCGGGCTTGACGGCTGAGACAGCTCCGGTTCCGACGAACCCCGACGTTCGGATCCGCACCGTTCCGGGTTCACTTGCCGCAGCTGTTCGCTTCGCGGGCAGCGGCACCGGCGCGGCCTTTGCGCGCCGAAACACGGGGCTGCAGGCCGCGCTGACCCTGGCCGGGCTGACGGCTGTGGGGGCTCCACGGTTTGCGCGCTTTGATCCGCCGTTCAAGCCGTGGTTCCTGAGGCACAACGAGGTTATCCAGGATGTGCAGGAGTCCAACGCTCATGAAACGACCGGCATCGCCCCCGCCTAGGTGCGCAGCGAAGTTCAGGCTGGACAGATGGACTAAGCTTCGCCACGCCGGCATTGTATCCAACGACTTTAGTATTACCCCAGAAGCCATTGACGCACGGCGCTGCGGCGAGGATGATATTGAATTGTAGGCAGTGGCAGCCGGAAAGGTAAGAGGCCCTGCTGGTGACATTCAAAAGGGATTTGTTATGACCCAAAATCAATTTCGGAAATGGCCTGCGCGATCACGCCACTGGCAGGACCGGCGAATAATTCCTTTTTGGATAAGTAATGGGGAGAGTATCGGGCTGGGCGATGCGGTTAAAGACCTGACAAACTTTGCCGGAATCCCGCCGTGCAGCGGCTGTGAACAGCGAGCAGCTTTCCTTAACAGGCTTTTGCGCCTGCCGCGGTTCCGGAAGCGGAACCGGTCCTAGGTATCGTGTTTCCCCGGCAACATGCCGGGATGCCGGCCTGCCCGCAGTGCGGCCGGCAGAGTGTCAGGAGGCGGCCATGCCGCAGCAAGTAGTGGTAACGGAACGTTATTGGTGTCCCGGGGCGTGGCCCTGGGAGTGGTTCGATACCTGCACGCGCAAGGTGACCAAGTGGTGCTACGACTTCAGTTGGGTCGAGGAAACCGGCTACGGGCTGGCCAGCCATCTCAAAGGGTGCGAAAACGGAATTCTTTACAGTTGGTGGGCGTTTTCCTTCAACATCTGGGGCAGTACCCAGTATGGTCCGGGAAGAATGTGTTTTACCAGCAAATTGAGTTCGTCGGGGCGCTGCGCCGCATCGGCCGTTTCGGGGCTGACCGTGACGGCGGAAGCGCCGCGGATTCAATCCAGGGCCCGCCACCAAATCCGCAGGCCGGTGCACCGTCCATTACCGGATGAAAAAGAGCATTCCACGCGTGATGATGAGAGTTCGAAGTAATTCCATGCGCGCCACACTGAATTTGGAAACGGTGCTGCAGAATGTGCATTGCCATGACGAGGGCGATGGGTGGGGAAATGCGGAGCCGTATATCTGGACCGTATTCTTCAAGGTGGATGGGGACAACTTCGCCGTCGAGGCCGGGTCCGGGCTGATCGGCTCGCCCACCATCGTGTCCAGCAACGGAAGCCACGGGAACCTGGGCAACACGGACGTGGACGCCGGGGACGATGTGCCGGTGCCGGACGCCGTCGGCCTCTGGTCCACCAAGCTGAAACCCATCCCTGTCAACGATGCCGGGCTGCGTGCCCTGCTCGGCGCGGACGATGTCCCCGCCATCGCCGGCGTGGTGGTGTCCCTGATGGAGGAGGACGGCTGGCCGGACTCCCTGGCCAACACGGGGTACTCGGCGTTTGTGGATGCCGTCCAGCTGGCTGTGGTCAAGGTGGTCGCGAGTTTCCAACACGCGCTGGCGGCACCTACACCGCAGGAGATCAAGGACCAGATCGAGGTGGTGAAGACGTCCGCCGCCACGTCGGTCAAGGCGGCGGTCAAGAACGCCATGTCCGGTTGGGAGCTGATCTGGTTCGGGACGTTCGGGAACAACGACGACGGGATCGGCACCGAAGCGTTCACCACCACTACCGATGAGCTGGTGGCCGCACCGGTGATCGCGATCAACCGGCGGTGGTCGGGGGATGAATCCGGGGACGGTGACTGGGAGATCAGCGGGGTGTTCCGCGGCTTCCCGCAGCTGGACTGCCACCTCGAGAAGTTGTTCTCGTTCAGCGCCGGCAGCGAGGCCCGGCAGGAGGAGTCCCGTGCCAAAAGCTTCGACGCGATGCGGGTCTTCCGGGACGGTGCGTTCCGTGAGTCTCCGGGCCTGGGGGCGTGGTGGGCGGAATTCGCCGCGGCGAGCCCGGCACTGGCCATGGTCGCGGAGCAGCGCCCGGACGTGCAGGAGGCGCTGAACGGGCTGGTGCACGACGCCGGCACCTGGCTGGGGGACGGGGCGGAACGTATCGGCGGGCAGTCACTGGAACGCCTGAACACCGTCCTGGATGCCCTGGCCGCGGACGCGCCCGGCCACCGGGCCCGCGTGCTCCGGCAGGCCAAGCGCCTGGTGAAGCGGCTGGACGGGGCCAGCTTTGAGGATGCCCTGCAGTACGCCGCCGAGATGAAACCCGTGGGCAGGACACCGCGCAGGGACCAAGCCCAGCAGACCGGGGTGCGTGCCTAGGAGGGCGGCCCGGTCGGTACCGAAACGTTCACCAGCCCACGGGGCAAAGCGGCGTCCGCGGGCCATGTCCATGATGCACCGTTGCCTGCTGGTGGCATCATGGTCCAATGAGCGAAAACAACAATCCCACGCTGCGTTCCGTCGAGCTGACCCGGGCGGCAACGGCCCGTTACGTGGCGCGCAATGCTGCGGGCGCGGAACTTGAATTCGGCCACGGCGAAGGCCTGCTGAGCCCGGTGGAGCTGCTGCTGGCGGCGATCGCCGGATGTTCGGCCATCGACGTGGACACGGTGACGGCACGGAGCGCCGAGCCCGCGTCCTTCCAGGTCTCGGCGACCGGCCACAAGGTGGTTGAGGACGGTGCCAACCGTGTGGACGGCCTGCACCTGTCCTTCAACCTGAGCTTTCCCGATACGGCCGAGGGGCAGAAGGCCGCCGGCATGGTGGAGCGGCTGGTGGACCTCTCGCATCAGAAGTACTGCACGGTGTCACGGACAGTGGAGCACGGAACTGCCGTCACCAACGAGGTCCACGTCGCGGTTGGTGACACCGAAGGCTGACGGGCCGCCGGACGAAATCCGGCACCGGATCCCTGCCCCTGTATCCTGAAATGTAGGTTGAAGGGCCCCAGCGGCCATCGACCAAGCTCAGTTCGTGACCGGATGACGGTCCGGAACCTTGGAACGGACCTCTTATCAGTACCGACACACCAGCTCCCGTGGGAATCCCGACGTCGGCCCTCCAGCCCGCGCGCACGGCTGCGGCGGATGATCCCGCCGTCGTGACCTGGGCCGAAGCGGGTGTGAGCTTGACCGCGCGATGGCGGTCGGCGAACGGCAGGCCGGCGCCGACGCGCGTCGAGGTGGTCACCGACTCCCTCACGGCCGATGAGGCGAACCGGATGGCGTCACAGGGGATCGCGATGCTCTGGCACGGTGACTTCCACAACGCACGTCAGATCCTCAACGCCATGGACCGGCGGGTAGGCGCCGGAAAGAAGATCGCAGGAACTCCGGCCGAGAAGTTCTACCGGCACCGCCAGACCCGCTCGCATCGTGCCCGCATTCTCGGCCTGCTGCTGATTCCCCTTGATCCGGGCCCGGTGGTGCCGCTGCGCCGTGCACCGGATATCCGGGAGGCCGCCGCTGAAGCGTACGGCGATATCGGCGAGTCTTCCGTTGTGTCCCTGCATGAGCTGGTCGGGGCCATTGGCGCCCACGAGTGGCGACGGAACGGCGTCTACGTCGCTGCCCTGCAGGACCGCATCCACCCGCACTACGGCACGTTCTTCCCCACCCGGAGTGAGTACGTGGACCTCGTGGCCGCCGCGCCGCTGCCCTCTGAGGCGCTGGCGTTCGACGTCGGAACCGGCACCGGGGTGCTCGCTGCCGTCCTCGCCCGCCGTGGCGTCCACCGGGTGGTCGCGACGGACAATGAACCGCGTGCCATCGCCTGCGCCGGTGAGAATTTCCGGAACCTCGGTGTCCAGGACCGCGCGGAGGCCGTCCTGACCGACATGTTCCCGCCCGGACGGGCGCCGCTCATCGTGTGCAACCCGCCCTGGATTCCGGCCACGCCGCATTCGTCCCTGGACAGCGCCGTCTACGACCCCGGCAGCAGGATGCTGTTCCGCTTCCTGAACGAACTCCCGGACCACCTGGAGCCGGGCGGTGAGGGCTGGCTCGTCCTTTCCGACCTGGCCGAGCACCTTGGCCTGCGGACGCGTGAGGATCTGCTGGCCGCCATCGAGGCGGCTGGGCTGAAGGTGATGGACCGGCTCGACACCAAGCCCACCCATCCGAAGGCATCGGACCGCGACGATCCTCTGTTCGAGGCGCGCGCCGCCGAGGTCACGTCACTGTGGCGGCTCGTCAGCCGATAGACACAAGCTTCCCCGTAACGTGCGCTCCACAGGTGGAACGCTCCGATGCTGTTCTCTCGCCGATGCCAGGGACGAGGTTCGGGCCCGGAGAGGTATCCCCGTGTATTGACGGCCTGAAGCCCGAGGAATAGCGTCGGCGGTAGCGGGGTCATTCACCCCGTTTCCACGGGATAAGGGGCCGGATCTGGGCCGCTCCTGCACGGCCATGGAGCCAGGTGAGGAGGATTCTGTGCGGACGTCATCCTGTATCAAACGTACCCGGGGTCCGCGGCTGCCTTCCGGATGGCCGCGGAATACCGGGACAGGGATCCAGGGAAGGAAAGACCATGCCGAAGTACCTGTTTGAAGCGACGTACGTGGGCCAGGGAATCAAGGGGCTCATGCAGGAAGGCGGCACCAAGCGGCGCGAGGCTTTGAAGGAGGCCCTCAGCTCCGTAGGGGGAACGCTGGAAAGCTTCTACTACGCCTTTGGCTACTACGACGTCCTCGGCGTTTTTGAGGCGCCGGACGATGCCAGTGCCGCAGCACTGTCGCTGCTCATCAATTCGACGGGGAACGTCAACGTCCGCCTGAAGCCGCTCCTGACGGTGGAGGACCTCGACGAGGCAGCCAAGAAGACCCCGTCCTACCGGGCCCCGGGACGGTAGGGGAGATTGGCGCTTTGGCCAGCGGCCGCCGTCGTAATTTACGACGGCGGCCGCTGGCGGCGAGGCTCGACGGCAACGGCGCCGTCAGCAGTGGCTCAGCGGGGGCCTATGGTTGCACGGAGTCGAAGAACGTGTAACCGGGGTCCGCCTTCCCGGTCTCGGCCTCGCGTGCTTTCATCCTGATGAAATCTACATCCTGCTGGCTGAGGTGGGTTTCGCCGTGGGGTTCCTCGTTGAGGGGCTGGTCCGTGGCCGCACTGATCTCTGCGGACAAGGTCCGCGGAAGGATCGCGCAGCCGGGGTTATCCATCAGCCACTGCGTAACTGTGGAGGGCAGCCGGTGCCACTCGTCTTGGACGCGCATGTCGGACATGGTGTGCCTTTCGGGGTTCTGTGGTTTACGGGAGGGCCGATACGGGGACCGGGCTGATGGGAGGACGTGGAAGGGCCGTGCCCGGAGGAGTTGCAGGAGAGGGGCTCATTGCCGGGGAACCGCATGTCCCGTCACGGCGTCCCGACGCACTTGCGAGTCTACGCCCAATGGGGCATGCCGGGGCCTGAAAACCTCAGGCAATCCGAGTGCCCTGGACCTGCTTACTCAGGCGGCGCCCCGCTGGCCTCCAGCCGTGACCTTGCCTTGTTTGGCCACGGCCGGGCGGCAACGTACGGCCCATCCGAACGTCGCGTAGAGGCCGGTCACCGGGGGAAGGCCGGAGGCTTGGGCGTACGCCATGCCCGCGGGGACCAGGATCGCGAAGAGCGCAGCGCCCGCCACCAGGCCGTGGCGCAGCCTTTCGGACCTGTAACCGCGCAGGGCTGGCGGGACCCACCAGGCCCGCGTCTTTCCGAAGCGGCGCATCTTCAGATCATGGCCCACCAATGCCCCTGCCCGCCATCCGTAGTTGGGCGCCGTCCGGAGGCGTACGACGGCGGCGCTTGAGTTCCAGCCGAAGGAACCTACGTGCGGGGGAGCCTAACCGCGCGGCAGCCCAACGTAGCGTGGAACCCGCTCCGCGTAATCAGGGTAGGACTGCGGAAACAGGTCCGCGAGCGCGGCTTCTTCCTCGAGGACAAACCGGTGCTCCACCAGCAGCTGGGCGGGCAGCAGCGCGAGGACCCAGGCTGAACCGGCCAGCGTTCCCGCGCCGATTTGGATGAGCCACCAGCCCACATACATCGGGTGGCGGGTTATGGCATACGGGCCTGTGGTCACCAGCTCCTCCGGCCGCTCCAGCTCGAAGGGGCCCGCCGAACGCCGCCGGCGTTCAGCCAGGGCCCAGGCATTCAGGCCGGCGCCGGCGAACATAAGTCCCGCCCCCGCCAGCCTGTGGACGGAACGGGGGCCGGGAAGCGGCAGGGGACGGAGCCTGGCAAGGAGGATATTGAGGGCCATCGCTGCCACGACGGGAGCCGGCAGCGGAAGGTTGTCGTAGGCCGCCTTCACCCGTCCCGCCAGGGTGCGCACGGAACTGGGTTCAGCTGCCATGGTTTCAGGGTACGCCGCGTGAAGCGTGGCGCAATGCCTCGATGACCAACAAGACGGTCCGCGGAACGGGCCAGAGGATGGCCAGCCCCAGCACCGGCACCAGCGTGACGCCGACGTCCGGGAACTGGCGGATGATGACCAGCAGGCCGGTGTCGAACCGGGCGGGTGCGTAGATGAGGTACAGCCAGAGGGCAAGGGCATCAAGGGCGAGGGCGACGGCGGTCCACGCCGGGAGAGCCCACCGGCCAAGCCGCGCGAACCGCCGTCGGAACAGGACCGAAAGCGAGAGCCACAGGCTCAGCAGCTCCGCCAGCAGCAGGGCCAGCGAGACTGCCCAGCTGGACTGCTGCAGCCAGTCCTCGATAACCACGGCGGGGATGGGGGAGTGCCCGTGGAGGATCCGCAGGATGTTGGTGTCGATGGCCTTGAGCCGGGACGGGGCGGCAGTGTCGTTGCCATTGATGACCAGGGCCACGCCCAGGCCGGACGCAGGAACCACGGCCAGGTACGTGTGGCTATTGCCCCATTCCCCCTGGTGCTCCAGCAGCAGCGGCAACTCCCCAGCGGCGGGCGCCGGGGCCGCAGGATCAACGGATTCCACGAGCGGCCGCGTGAACCAGCCCATGCCGTAGCCCTTCGCCTCGTCCACGGACGTCCGTGGCTCGAACATCTCCGCCACGCTTCCCGGCTGCAGGATCCGGACGTCCCCATACCGGCCGCCGTTGAGCAGTGCTGTCAGCAGGCGGCCCAGGTCCTCGGCCGATGCGTACAGGGTGCTGGAGGGCATCCCCGCGGCGGGCGCCGGAACGTCGGTCTCAACCCAGAACGAGCTGAACCAGCGGTAATAGCCCTCGGCCGCGTTGTCCTCCCGGGCGGCTGCCGCCGTCGTATGGCTGTGCACCATGCCCAGGGGCCCGAGGACGTGCTGCTTCAGGTACTCCCCGAAGGGCTGGTTGGCGACGGTCTGCACCAGGAGGCCCAGGATGTTGTAATTGGCGCTGGCGTAGTGGAATCGCTGCCCCGGTTCGCCGGCCAGCGGGGAGCCGGCCAGCGCACGGACCGCTTCTTCGAGGGCTTCCGGCTCCTGGGCAAGGGACCCTTCGAAGGCCGTGTCCCTGGAGGACATGCCGCTGGTCTGGTGGAGCAGGTGCCGGACCGTGATGTCCGGTGACCGGGGATCGTCCAGCGTGAACCAGGGCAGGTAGGCCCGCACCGGCTCGTCCAGCCGCAGCCGCCCGGCCTCCACCTGCTGCATCACCGCGATGGCCGTCAGGGACTTGCTGGTAGAGGCCAGCAGCACCGGCGTCTGCGGAGTCATCGGCCGCCCGGATGGTGCCGCATCGCCGAAGGCGCCGGAGTGCACCTGCCTGCCGTCACGCACGACGGCGATGGCTGCACCGGGAATCCCGAGGGTTTCGAGCTGGTCCCGCAGGAAGGAGTCCACCGCAGCATAGGCCTGTTCAGGATTGTCTGGTTCCGTGGCGGTCCCTGCGGCGGCAGCCGAGGGAGTGGAACTTCCGAGGGCCACCAGGAAACACAAGAGCAGGCAGTGCGATGACCAGGACATTGTCCGCATGGCTACACCTGCTTCGGCTGACAGTCCCTTCACGGTAGGACCTGTCCCGGCGGAAGACAATGCCGCTCGACGAGTGGTTGCGGGCCCATCCACTTGTGGCTGGCATCTGCCCGGCGCAATCTGCGTCAGACTGGAACTTGGTCCCTCAATGAAAGCCGATCCATTGATTACCCTCCAGCAGGACGCCCAAGGCTTTGTCCGGATGAACCGGCGCTACCCCAACAGCGTCCGCATCAGGACCACGTTCAGCGACGGCAGCACCGGTGAATTCTCCGGCCGGGCCCTTAACAAGGTTTACGATGCGGCTCCGGCGGAATTCCGCGCGAAGAACGGCCTGGATGCGCGCGGATACTCCAGGACGCCAGCGGGTCGAACGAACTCCGGCAACAAGATCGATTTCGTTCCGGTCCATCCTGGGATGGGGGAGTAAGGCTAGGAGGAAGGACCATCGTTCCGTTTTGTCGGCCGGTAGCCACAACGCAATTTTCAAAATGCCCTGGGTGGGAGATCCCAGGATTAACTTGCAGAACAAGAATGGCAAGGCCAAGCCATACCAGGTGAAGCAAGCCATCGCCGCCATTGATCGGAGCAAGGAGAAGTAGATGTCCATTCGAAAAGCAGCTGCTGCGCCGTCTGCGGTGGCGCAGTACCGGTACTCGGTCCAGTGGTCGCCGGAGGATCAAGAGTTTGTTGCCACTGTTCTCGAATTCCCTTCCCTCTCCTGGCTAGACGAGGACCAGTTCGAGGCGCTCCGCGGCATTGAACGCCTGGTGACCGACGTCATCGATGAACTTACACAGTCGGGTGAGCCCGTGCCCGAGCCGATCGCGACGCAAAAGTTCAGTGGCCGCCTCAACCTCCGGGTCCCTCCCGAACTCCACCGCAGACTGGCGATTGAAGCGGCCAATCACGGAATGCCTCTTAACAAGTACGCGACAGAGCGGCTGACAGCCTAAAGTCCCGCCCGTTCTCGTCCCCTTCCTTTTAGGCCTGTGGACTAGGCATAAATGGTCGGTGCTGGTGGCGGGACGAACAGTCCGCGTCGGTGGCCGCAGAAGTGAATCTGTCGCCGTTGCTGCCATAAATTACGCGCTGGCGCCTAGTTCCGGTTGTGGCCGGTCTGGCGGGACAACAGTGCCCTCTTGAAGTGGGCTTCGGCAGCGTCCACCTGCGCACTGGTGGCGCTGGGCGCAAAGACCCGCAGGATGCTGAACTGGAAGTAGCGTGCGTGGCTGGCGTCGGCCCCGGCCAGTTCGCGGAGGGCGACGTTGCCGCCGTGACCGTTTCTGGCATATTCGCTCCAGCGTCCGAAGAAGCGTTCGGCACCATCGGCTTTGCCTACGTAGAGTTTGCCGGTTTTCGTGTCGGAGATGAGGTAGATGCCCTGGACGGAACTGAGAGCTGTCTGCCACTGACGGTAGCGGTCATCAGCGACCACTGCTTGCAGTTCGTCGAAGCTGATGAGAAGTGAGTCGAAGCCGGGAAATGGCTCTGTCTGCGGGTCGGCGAGCTCGACCACGGGCATCAGACTCGCGGTCTTGCCTGTCTTCGCCCAATTGACCGTATCCGCAGTCCACTCAATAACGAGGCGGTCCGCCATGGCAGAGAAAACCCAGGAAGGCCGAAGGTCAAAGAATCGGCAAATGTCCGTTCGCTCGCTGTGGACTTCACCATGATTCTCGAAGGCAGTAATGAACCGTGCCCGCCGACCGGAGGTGGCCAGGAAGTTTAGCCAGATTGGCGGTGGCGTTCTTCCGACTTTGTTGTTGTGCCCCTGTTCCTGCGTGTACGGCAGTAGGTTTGGCCCCATGGCATCAGCCCTGGTTTCGAGTCCGTCAGGGTTCAGTGTGTGCCGGATGACCAGTACGTCACTCTGTTCCAGCCCGGTGGCCTGGAACAGGTGGCCAAGTCGCAGTTCGCCCGCGGGATTGTTCTCCATGAACAGCCTTTACATGATCGTTCCCCGAGAATACGGGCACGGTCACAAGCTTATGTACACGTTCGGTGATTGATTGCCTTGACGCCCGGCACAACTGATTTGGCGTGTTCCACACTTGGAGGGTCTTACTTGAGCTATCGTCGCGGCAGTATATTCGCGGCGCCTAGTCAACGGAGTTCAATTGGAAATTTCAAGCACGGCCTCCAGCTCCATCGTCGGGAAGCTGCTCGAGGAAATTTCATGGGAGAAGGCGCGGGACTACAGAAAGGGCGGCCAAGGCCGAGAGAACGTTTTGACCGCCGAAGTGCTGGTGGGCTTGGACTTTTTGCCCAGGACGGAGTTCCTCGGAGGCGTCCTGCGATCTGCACACGGCGCCAGCGAAACCAGATCAGTGGTTGCAGCCGAAGCCGAGGAGCTGCGAATGCATTTTCTTCCGGGCGATCTCCGGCTGGGATCTGGCAATTACAAAGGGCAGCTCTTCGTTCAGCCGGACGCAGTCTTTGAGACGCCGAGCACGTACACACTGGTCGAGGCCAAACGAATACGGTATGGCAGTTTTCAGCCTGAGCAACTCGCTCGTGAATATGTAGCGCTCATGTCCAACACGGGCGCCTCGAAACCTGTTCTTTTACTTCTCGGTGTAACGCCACCGCTTCGAGTCAAAGGCTACGGACTTCTAGAGATCCACGAAGCTGTTGGCCACTTCCTTGGGCCGGTTCTCGAACGCACAGGCGACGAAGCCCTCCCGCCAGAGTCCGAACTGCTGAAACGGATCCCTGAAATCTTCTGTTGGATCTCGTGGGAGGAATTGAATGAGTGCATTGCCCAAGCGGCAGGGGAACATTCGGCCCTTCACCCCTCGGGTGCAGCCTCGGTTCGCCGCATTGCCGCTTTCGTGCGCAACGCAATAGTTTGGCACGGCTGAAGCGTACGACAACTATCTGATCGCGCCCGCCGCTTGCTGGGACGATGACCCCGACGGCCTCGCCGTTGGCATAAGGCCCAAAGTTGCTTTTGGTGAACAAGCTAGGGGTAATCACCCGGTGCCGTCGATGCGGTTGGCATACGGTCGCTGCCCATCGTGCTTCGTCTTGAAAAGTTCGATTAACAGGCTTTCGGTTTCGACGGGATCACGTTCCCCTGTGACGAGCCAACAAATTTTGAGTTCTTGGGCGTCTGCCAACTGCCATATGGCACGGCCGCCACTGTGGCCGCTGTTCTTGCCATTGCCGAAACGACGGTACTTATTCAGGCGCTCATAAATTCCAAGCTTGCACTGCGCTCTGCCTATGTAAAGGATTTCACTGTCCAGTACCCAGGCTTTCCGCAGGAGGTCTAGTGGGTAATGGCTTCCTTTCCGGCCAGACCCCGGTGTGAGGAATTGCGGCTCAAGGGTGCCTTCGCGCACTACAGCGTATACACCATGCTCTGTGGGAACTGGTTCGCTTGGTATTTCGCTGAACCGAATAAAGCCCTTAAAGTCCTGATCCTTCAGCGATTCGATCATCATGTGTCTAGAGTGGAGGACCGTTCTCTAAGTGGCAATCGGCTCGAGCATCAGGGACGCACACCGGGTGGTTTGATTGAAACCGAAGCACACGGGCAGTCGAGAGGCTCAAGAGCGAGCACTATGAGGGGTTACCTGTTTTCGAACGGCCAACCATTGTCAGCCGCTAGCTTCGCTAGGTAGCTTCGTCGGATGCTCCAAATCCCGTTCTTCTTTGGCGGATCCTGCCATGCACCCGCTGTATCCAAAGTCCCGCTGGCCTTCATTTTCCGAAGATGAGCTCGAAATGTTTTTCCGGAGAAGCCTACTAAGTCGGCTGCCTCGTCAGCAGTCAGAGGGTCCTTCATGGTTTCGTCCTTCCTTACTTGATGCGACTTGGTTTCCTTTTGCATTGTCGTGAGAAACGGTAGTAGGCGCTAGCCCCATAAACATCGTTCGGTGCAGGATGTCCACGTGCTTCCGGGAAACCTCCACGGCTTCCTGAATGTCCCCGGCGCGGAGGGCGGCCACCAGGGCGATGTGGTCGCGGTTGGACTTGTGCAGCTTCTCGATTGGGTAGGGGATGAAGTAGTCGTAGAGCTCGGCGAGTGTCTCGTGATAAACCTCGACGGCGGAGTCCAGGCACGACGCAGTGCCCACCAGTTGATGGAACTGCTCGTCCATCCGGTGGTAGTAGGACCAATCGGTCGCCTCAGCCATTTCCCGGGTCAGCCGCTCCAGCTCATCCAGCTGCTCAGCCGTGGCATTAACGGCCGCGTAATGCGTCACCGCGCACTCGAACAGCAGACGCCGGTCCACCAGCCTGTTCACCGCCTGGGATTCGGCAGGGGAAGCAGCAAGCTCTGCCAAAACATCCGTAGGTGGTGAATCCGCCACAAACGTGCCGCCGGCCCGGCCCCGCCTGCGCACCACCACACCCTGCTCCGCCAGGCTGGCCAAGGCGCGGCGGGCAGTTATCGGGCTGACCGAGAGACCCAGGGCCACGTCCTCCTGATCCGGCAGCCGCTCGCCCGGTTTCAAAAGCCCCAGCGAAATCGCCATCCCGATCCGCATCCGCACAGCATCCATCGCACTGCGGCGCTCCATGCCGGGCAGCCTGCCGGTGCCGAGGCGGGGGGGATCAACGGTGTCCTCCAGCTGACGGGTCATATCCGCTACTTTACGGCCCACACCGGCCCCCTTCCCTTTATTGGATCATGCTGATCTAATATAACCCGGATCACACCCCAACGCGGAGAAAAACCCATGCAACGCATCCTTCCCCTCATCGCCGCCCAGGCCCGGCCGCGGCTCATCGGCGAGCCTGTCTCGGCCTTCGGGGACGAGGTCAAAGAAGCCCTGGCAGCCCAGCCGCACAGCAAGCTGGTGGTCTTCCCGGAGCTGCACCTGTTCGGCGATGAAAACCCGGACCTGCAGCGCACCGAAATGCTCCAAGCAAGTGCCGAGCCCCTCGACGGGCCACGGGTCAAAGAGCTCAAACAGCTCGCCAACGACCTCAACATCTGGCTGGTCCCGGGCAGCGTCTGCGAACGCGGCCCCGAAGGCCAGCTGTTCAACACCCAGCTGGTCCTTTCCCCGGAAGGGGAACTCGCCGGCTACTACCGCAAGATTTTCCCATGGCGCCCGTTCGAGCCCTACGATCCCGGCGACAGGTTCACCACCGTGGACTTGCCCGGCATCGGCAGGGTGGGCCTGAACATTTGCTACGACGCCTGGTACCCGGAGGTGTCCCGTCAGCTCGCCTGGATGGGCGCCGACGTCATCCTCAACGTCGTCAAAACCACCACCCCGGACCGCAAACAGGAACTGATCCTCGCCAAGGCCAACGCCATCGTGAACCAGGTCTTTATGGTCAGCGTCAACTGCGCAGGCCCCACCGGCCAGGGCAAGAGCATCATCGTGGACCCGGAGGGCAACACCCTCGCTGAGGCACCCGACGATCAGCCGCAGCTGCTCACCGCGGAACTGGACCTGGCCGCCGTCGACCGCGTCCGCACGCACGGCACGGAGAACCTCAACCGGCCCTGGTCGCAGTTCCGCGAGGGGGAGCCCGCCGTCGAACTTTCCGTCTACCAAGGCCGGATCAACCCGGCCACCTGGACACCGCCGTCCTACAAGCCCTAAGGAAACACCGTGACAACAACCCTCACCCGCACGCTGAAGCTGCCCTCGCTGGTCCTGTTCGGGCTGGCGTACCTGACCCCGATCATCGTCCTGGGGATCTTCGGCATCATCGCCGAAACCACCGGCGGCGCCGCGCCCGCCGCGCCCGCCGCGTACCTCGTGGCGCTCGTGGCCATGCTGTTCACCGCGCACAGCTACGGCCGGATGGCCATCGCCTACCCCGTGGCCGGCTCCGCCTACACCTACGTCCGCCGCTCCATCGATTCCCGCGTCGGGTTCCTGGTGGGCTGGGCCGTCCTGCTGGACTACCTCTTCCTGCCCATGGTCATCTGGCTCATCGGCGGCTCCTACCTGAGCGCCCAGTTCCCCGGCATCCCCATCGGCGTCTGGATCGTGGGCTTCATCGTTATCACCACGCTGCTGAACATCCTGGGCATCAAGGTGGCGGACAAGGCCAACTACGTGCTGATGGCGTTCCAGCTGCTGGTCCTCGTGTTCTTCGTGGCGCTGGCCATCGGCAGCGTGGTGTCCGCCAACGGCGCCGGGGGACTGGCCAGCACGCAGCCGTTCTTCAACGACACGGCCAGCTTCGCCACCATCTCCGCCGGGGCGGCCATCGCCGCGTACTCGTTCCTGGGGTTCGACGCCGTCACCACCCTCACCGAGGAAACCATCAACCCGCGCCGCACCGTGCCGCGCGCCATCATGCTCGTGGCCCTGATCGGCGGCGGCATCTTCGTGGCGGTGTCCTACGTGACCCAGCTGGTCCACCCCGGCGGGGTCTTCGAGGACTCGGCGGCTGCGGCCAGCTCCATCGCCCTGCAGATCGGGGGGCAGCTGTTCGGCGCCGTGTTCCTGGCGGGGCTGGTGGTGGCGCAGTTCGCCTCCGGCCTGGCCGCGCAGGCCAGCGCCTCCCGCCTGCTGTACGCGATGGGCCGCGACTCGGTCCTGCCCAAGGCGGTCTTCGGCCGGCTCAGCGAGAAGTTCCACACCCCGGTGGCGAACCTGGTGGTCACCGGCATCGTGGGCCTGATCGCGATCTTCCTGGACGTGGCCACGTCGACGTCGTTCATCAACTTTGGTGCCTTCACCGCCTTCACGCTGGTGAACGCCGCGGTGGTGTTCCACTATGTGCGACAGCGCCGGGCCGGGCAGCAGCTGAACCCGGTGTCCTACGTGGTGGTCCCTGTGATCGGCGCCCTCATCTGCGCCTACCTGCTATCCCGGCTGGACAGCAACGCCATTACGCTGGGGGTTTCCTGGGTGGTGCTGGGCGTGGTGGTCCTGGCCCTGATCACGCGGGGCTTCAAGGCCTCGCCGCCGGAGATGGCGGCCACGGAGAAGGCGACGGTCGAGGCCGCCGCCTGACCCTGACAGTTTGAAGTGTGGCCGGTGGGCCCAGGGAAGGAATTGCCGTGAGGATAGCGCTGGGGCAGCTGGAGTCGGGCGCCGACATCCGGGCCAACCTCGCCGTGATCGACCGGTTCGCCGCCGAGGCAGCGCGTGACGGCGCTGTGCTGGTCGCCTTCCCGGAGTACGCCACCTACGAGAAGAAGAAGGTGGACGCGACGTTCCCGGCGGTGGCAGAGCCGCTGGACGGTCCCGTCTGCCGGGAGCTTGCCGACATCGCCGCCCGCCACCGCATCGCGTTGGTGGCGGGCGTGGTGGAGACGTCGGACGAGCCCGGCAGGGCCTACAACACTTTGGTGGCTTTCGGGCCCGACGGCGGCCAGCTGGCTTTCTACCGGAAGATCCACCTTTTCGACGCACAGGGTTTCGGGGAATCCACGTTCATCAAGCCGGGCCCCTCCATCGACCCGGTGGTGTTCGAGCACGGGGGAGTGCGGTACGGGCTGATGACCTGTTATGACCTGCGGTTCCCGGAGCTGGCCAGGTCACTGGCCGACGCCGGCGCACAGGTCCTGCTGGTCTGCTCGTCCTGGGTGCCGGGCGAGCACAAGACGGAGCAGTGGCTGGCGCTGAACACGGCGCGGGCGATCGAGAACAGCGTGTATGTGGCGGGGGTGTGCCAGGCGCCGCCGGTGTCGGTGGGCCGAAGCGTCCTGGTTGATCCGATGGGTGTGGTTGAGCTTGACCTTGGGCTGGATCCCGGTGTGCGGACAGTGGATGTTTCGCCGGAGACTGTGGCCCGGGTGCGGGAATCGTTTCCAATGTTCCGGCAGCGGCGGCTTCAATAGCTTCACCGTGGTGTGGCTGGCCAGTACGGTCCCGTCCCGGGCAGCCTTCATGCGGACACGTCAGGTGGTGGATCTGTGAATCAGCCCGCCACCGCCGCCTTCGCCTTCTGCTTGGCCTCCATCCATTCGCTCAGCCAGGGTGCCCGGACGCTGGACGTGATGCGGCAGTCGGCCACGAAGGTTCCCTTCGCGCCGGCGTCGATCCAGTCCCTGAGCTCATCAAGGTCCGCCAGTGAGCGGATGATGGCCGACTCGGCACCGAGGGCGCGGGCGATGCCGCTGAAGTCCACCTCGGGGATCAGCATGGGCTTTTGGGTCAGGCCCTGGGAGCCGTACTGGTGGATTTCGGCCCCGTAGGCGGCGTCGTTGTAGATCACGACGACGGCGCTGCTCGCCGCACCAATGAGCGATTCGAGGTCGGACAGGCCCATCAGGAAACCGCCGTCGCCGGAGGCCAGCACCAGGGTGCGGCCGTCCTCCAGCGCGCGGGCTGCCCCGACGGCGCTGGCAAGGCCCAGCCCGATGGCCTGGTAGGCGGTCCCCACCATGACCAGGTCCTGCGGCCGCGGAATCTGCCAGTACATGGGTGCCCAGCCGACGAAGTGCCCGCCGTCCTGGACCACCGTGCGGCGCTCCGGCAGCACGGCATCGAGTGCCGTGGCAAGGGAGCGCGGGTCCAGCCGGCCGTCCGGGGTCTCGTCGGAGCCTGGGTGGTGGGCCGGTCCTTCGGCCAGGCGCTTGCGGGCTTCCGCGCGCCAGGCTTCTGCGCGGCTGGCGTTCGGCGAGGCCGGGGCGTCCAGCATCCTCAGGATGTGTCGCGCGGCAGACTTCACGTCCGCGCTGACGAACGTATCCACCCGGGGGTGCGTCGGCTGCAGGGCGGCGTCGATCTGGATGACGGTGCTGTCCGGGCCGAGCAGGTGCCCGAACCGCATGGTGAAGGGGCTCAGGCTCGCCCCGGCCACGAGGACCACATCGGCCTCGCCCATGAGCCCGGCCGCGGTGTCGGTGCCGAAACCGCCCGCGACGCCCAGGTACCCCTCGCCTTTGAGGAGGTTGAGCGCCAGGGCGGTTCCGGCGGTCAGTGCGCCGAGGCGGTCGGCGAGTTCCCGGAGCTCCGGGCCGGCTCCGGCGAGATGCGCACCGCGGCCGGCCAGGATCAGCGGCCGCTTCGCCCCGGCAAGGAGGCGGGCTACCTGCCCAAGGCCGCCGTCGACGTCGTCCGTTACCTGAGGTGCCAGCGGCGCCAGAAGTTCTTCATCCGCAGCCTCGAGTGCCGCGAGGTCGTAGGGGATGGCAATCACGACGGCGGTGCGCTTGGTGAGCGCGTACTCCACCGCCTGCCGGGTGATGGCGCCCGCGGCGTCGCGGGTGACGGTGAAGGTAGCCGCGCCGAGGCCCGCGGCGATGGCCGCCTGGTCTACGTCCTGGGGCCGGGCGCCGCTGCTCGGAGCGTCCCCGGTGACCAGCACCACGGGGATCTGCGCCTGGACCGCCTCGGCCAGGGCGGTGAGCGCGTTGGTGTAGCCGGGGCCGTAGGTGGTGGTGCCCGCTGCGAGGCGTCCTGACGTTCGGTAGTAGGCGTCGGCCGCGGCGATGGCGGCGCCTTCATGGCGGACGGGGGAAAAGCGGAGGCCCAGCTTTTCCGCGGCGTCCAGGAAGTAGACGTTTCCGTTGCCCATGACGCCGAAGACGTCGCTGAGGTAGCTGCTGAGAACCTGTGCCACGCGGCCGGAGACGGTAAGAGTAGTCATGCAGGAAGCTTGTGGGCTGGTCAGCAGATAGGCAAGAGAGGCGGGTTTGGTTGGGATATTTGGCAGGACGATGCAGGCCTAAGTGAAAATATGCCCACTTGTGGCGTGGGTCACCCATCTAGCTGGAAGGGCGGGATTCCTGCTCGGAGAGCCGGCTCAGGAGGCCGTCGTAGCGGGGCGGCATGAGTTCCAGCACGGAAATGGCCGTGCTGGTCCGTTGGATCCCCTCGATTTCCAGGATCTCGTTGGTGATGCGGTAGAGGTCGGCCGTGCTGCGGGCCACCACCTTGGCCATGAGGTCCGCATCCCCGGTGGTGGCGTGCACCTCGATGACCTCCGGAATCGCGGCGAGCCCGTCTTCCACCGCACCTGTCCGGGTCTGGCTGATGGACAGCGAGAGGAAGGCCATCAGGTCATAGCCCAGCGCGGCCGGATCCAGCCTCCGGCTGAAGGTGCGGAGGGCGCCGCTGCGCTCGAGCCGTGCCAGCCGGGCGTGGACCGTGTTCCGTGCGACGCCGAGCGTCCGCGAGAGTGCCAGGGCGCTGGCTTCCGGATCCTTGTCGAGGGCCAGGATGATCCTGCCGTCGAGGGAATCCACGGTGCGAGAGTTCGGGATGGTCATATTTTCACCACGGTTGCTAGAAGTTGAGCAGAAGTCCCAATGGGATGAGGGTATCTTGCATTGTGGGGCGGGTCACAATCATGATCGTTCCTCATGACCAGTGATCAGCTCCTGACCGCACCGGACACCGCGCTTCCCACCCTTCGTGGCGCTGTGGCCGGACTTCCGTCTTACGTTCCGGGCCGCCGCGGCGCCGGCCTGGACATTGCGGCGCTCGCCAGCAACGAAAGCCACTACGCTCCGCTGCCTGCTGCCGCGGCTGCGGTGGCCGAAGCGGCCGGCACCATGAACCGCTACCCGGACAGTGCCGCCGTCGAACTCCGTGAACGGCTTGCCGGGCACCTGGGCGTCACGGCCGGGGAGGTCGCGGTGGGGCCCGGCAGCGTCGGCGTCCTCCAGCAGATCATCACCGGACTGTGCGACGCCGGGGATGACGTGATCTTCGCGTGGCGTTCCTTCGAGGCGTACCCCATCCTGGTTGAGCTGGCAGGCGCCCGGCCGGTCCGCATCCCGCTGGACAGCTTTGAGGGCCATGATCTCGATGCCATGGCCGCGGCTGTCACTGCCCGCACGAAGGTGATCCTGCTCTGCACCCCCAACAACCCGACCGGCGTGCCGATCAGCCATGAACGGATCGAGGCGTTCCTGCAATCCGTCCGCTCCGACATCCTCGTGGTGATCGACGAGGCCTATGTGGAATACGCCGAAGCGGGCAGCGGCCCCGATTCCCTGGCGCTCTACCGCCGGTACCCGAACGTCTGCATCCTGCGCACCTTCTCCAAGGCGTACGGGCTCGCCGGCCTGCGCGTGGGCTACGCCGTGGCGGCGCCGGCCATCGCTGAGGGACTGCGCCGGACCGCCCTTCCCTTCTCGGTGAGCGCGCTGGCCCAGAAGGCGGCCGTCGCATCGCTGGACGCCGGGGAGGAGATGGAAGCACGGGTCGCCGCCGTCAAGCAGGAGCGCACCCGGATGGCCGAGCAGCTGGAAGCCCAGGGCTGGAACCTGCAGGCGAGCCAGGGCAACTTCCTGTGGATCCGTACGGATGACCGCCTCCAGACGAAGCTGGTGGACGCGTTTGACCGCGCCGGCATCCTGGTCCGGGCGTACCAGGGAGACGGCGTGCGGATCACCGTAGCCGACCCTGCGTCCAACGATCGCGTGCTCCGGCTCCTTGAGGCTCACACAGTCTCGACAATCGACTGACCTGAAACCCCAATCCGTTCCACCCACAACCAGAGGACTCCCCATGGAACAACAGACAATGACGTCTGGCCGCGCACTGGGCGCCGCACTCAAACCTCGCCAGCTCACCATGATGGGGCTCGGAAGCGCCATCGGCGCGGGCCTGTTCATCGGCTCCGGCGCCGGCATCCAGGCTGCCGGCCCGGCCGTGCTGATCTCCTACCTCGTGGCCGGCACCCTCATCATCCTGGTGATGTGGGCGCTCGGCGAGATGGCCGCCGCCAATCCGGACAGCGGTGCCTTCTCCGTCTATACCGCCAAGGCCTACGGGCCGGTGGCCGGTGCCACGGTGGGCTGGCTCTGGTGGCTGCAGCTGGTGGTGGTCATCGCGGCCGAAGCGCTTGGTGCGGCAGGCCTGCTGGCCACCATCTTCCCGGCCCTCCCGGTGTGGCTGATGGCCTTCGTGTTCATCGTGGTGCTCACCGCTGTGAACCTCACCAGTGTGAAGAACTTCGGCGAGTTCGAGTTCTGGTTCGCCCTGCTGAAGGTGGCGGCAATTGTCGGGTTCCTGCTGGTGGGCGCGGCCCTGCTGTTCGGCTGGCTGCCGGGCGTGCAGTCGCCGGGCCTGTCCCACTTCACCGGTGCCGGGTTCGCGCCCAGCGGTTTCGCCGGGATTGCCACGGCACTTTTCGTGGTGGCATTTGCGTTCGGCGGCACCGAGATCGTGTCCGTTGCGGCAGCTGAAACCGCCGAGCCGGCCCGCAGCGTGAAGACAGCAGTCCGCACGGTGCTGTGGCGCATCCTGGTTTTCTACATCGGCTCCATCTTCATTATTGCGGCCGTGGTTCCCGTCGGTTCGGCGGGGCTGAAGAGCCCGTTCGCCGCGGTACTGGACGTCGCCGGCATGCCCGGCGCAGCCACCGCCATCACCCTGGTGGCGGTGGCAGCACTGCTCTCAGCCCTCAACGCCAACCTCTACGGCGCCTCCCGGATGGCTTACTCCCTAGCGGAGCGGGGTGAAGCGCCTCGTCTGCTTGCTTCCGTGTCCAAGGCCCGGGTCCCGGTGGTGGCAGTTCTGGCCAGCGTCGCGTTCGGCGTTGTCACGGCCGTGCTTGAGGTGGCCTTCCCCGAGAGGGTCCTCCCCGTCCTGCTCAACATCGTGGGCTCGACGTCCCTGCTGGTGTGGACGTCCGCGCTCCTCGCCCAGCTCGCGCTGCGCCTCCGGGCCGACCGCGAGGGAACGGAGCTTCCCCTGCGGATGGCCGGCTTCCCGTGGCTCACCGGCATGGGTCTCCTCATCCTCGCGGCGATCTTCACAGTGGGCTTCATCGGCGAGGACTCCCGGCCGCAGCTCCTGAGCACTTTCGCACTCGTAGCGCTTCTGGCGGTGGCGAACTGGCTGCACCACCGTTCGGGCAAGGTTCCGGCCGTTGTCGAATCGTCGGAGGGTGCTAAGCAGCCTTTGCTCATGGACTGAATCAGGCGCTTTGACCCATTTCGTGGGTTCCGTGCATGCGGAGGGCGCGTCCGGCTTTGGCGGGCGCGCCCTTCGCCATACGCGCTCGTTCCTGGGGTTCGACGCCGTCACCGCCCTGCCCGAGGAGACCATCGACCCGCGCAGGACTGTGCCGCGCGCCATCATGCTGGTGGCACTGATCGGCGGCGGCACCATCGTGACGGTGTCCTTCGTGACCCAGCTGGTCCACCCCGCCAGCGTGTTCGAGGACTCGGCCTCGATGGCCAGCTCCATCACCCCGCAGATCGGCGGGCAATTGTTCGGCTGGAGCCATCCCTCTTCGGCCAGCGGTTCTGCGCTGAGCAGCACTGTGCCGGACGGGAGCCTGACCGGTTCGGTCCCCATGGCAACGGCCACCAGGAAGTGGGCGCTCCGTTCGGAGACGAGGAGGCCGCCGGCCTCGATGCGCCAGGTGCCGCCGTCGTGCGCGGTAAATACACCCTTCTCCCACAGTTGGCGACGCAACTCCAGGGCACCCCTGGTCAGGTTCAGGCCAGAGTGCAGGTCTTGCTGCTGGAGTTCGATTGCGTGGGTGCCCCAACCGGCAGGCTGCGGCAGCCACGGTTGAGCCGCGGGCTCAGCCAGCGAGAATCCGTGGTTCAGCGCAGCACCTTCTGTCCACGGCAGCGGCACACGGGCTCCGTCGCGGCAGACTCCGCCGCGCGCCCGCATCGGATCCACCCGGGCAGCGGGCGGGACGTCAACCTCGGGCAGGTTGAGCTCCTGCCCCTGGTAGAGGTAGGCCCGGACGGGGGAGCCCCAGGAGGGCCACCAAGGCGGCGCGGGACCGCAGCGCGCCGACCTTCCCGCCGCCGAACCTTGTCTGAGACCGGACGATGTCGTGGTTCTCCAGCGCCCAGGTCGGAGTGGCCCCGTGCATTTGCCGCACGGCCTCGAGTTCGTTTCCGGCTTCGGCCCAAGCCGCCGGATCCCAGCCGAGTTTCACAAACGCGAAGGCAAACGCCTGCTGCATCTCGTCGGCGCGGGTGTAGCGTGCGGCGCGGGCCGGCTCCAGGTTGACCCCGCTCACCAGCAGGCGATGAGGTTCATACGTCTCGGCCAGGGCGCGCCAACAGCGGTAATCCTCGTGGACTTCCCCCTGGTCGGAGACCTGCGGGTTGGACCGCAGTCCCTCCACCACCCCGCCCGTCGAGGGAGAATCCGGCAGGCCCTCTGCCTTGAACAGGGCATGGGCGACGTCGATCCGGAGGCCATCCACGCCGTTGTCGAACCAGAAGCGCATGACACCATCGAAGTAGGCTCCCACCGCAGGGTTGTGCCAGTTCCAGTCCGGCTGCCCAGGCGAGAAAAGGTGCACGTACCAGTCCTCATCGGTTGAAGATGCCGGGTTGGCGCGGCTCCAGGCCCGCCCGCCGGAGACGCTCTGCCCGTTGTTGGGCGGGACGCCGCCATCAGCGCTCCCGGCGCCAGCGCCGTCGTGGACCCCAAAACCCGGCCCGGGACGAAGTGGAACATGTCCCGTTCCGGCGAGCCCGGCCAAGCCGCACCCGAGAATCGGGGCTGAGCATGTATTCGACCGCGACGGCGCAGGCGGTGAAACGGGGACCTGTCAACCGTGCCGGTCTCCCCTGTACCGGGTCGGGGTCTCGACTTTCGGAGGCTCAGCCATCTAGGTAGTCATCTCCCGATTCCCAGCCGAGCTCCACAAGGGCATCCTCAAGCACCGACCAGATTTCGGACGACTTTTCAGGTCGCTGCTCTCTCGCGAGAGCCAGCAGTTGTTGACGAAGACCCCGCTCCTCATGACTCAGCCCTTCTGTGTACAGCGGGGCCAAGAGGTAGGAATGGCTGTCTGAGGAAAATGCCCCGAGAGCATCTAGGAATATCTCAAGCTTTCTTCCTGCTGCCAGCACTAAAGCTGCTGCAGATTCTTCGTCGACGGGCCCCTGAGGGCGCGCATCATCAGTAACTGATATGAAGTCGAGTTGTCCTTGCCAAATATGCCTCTTAGAGTCAGCAGCGTCGAGGCTCAGTACCGTTCCGAAGGGTCGAGGTTGGTTCAACCTTCGCTTGGGAAGTGCGCGTCGTACGTCATGGATAATCTCGTGAAAATGATCGTCTTCTAGTCCAAATCCGACGAACAACATATGGTGCGTAACGAGATGCGCTTTGACTAGGGCAGAAAGTGCTTGGCGATTCGTGTTGTGGTCTAGGTAGTCATCCCGAGTCAACACGATCGATTCTGGTTTAGTCACTGTCCCGTGGAGTTTGAGTAGCCATCGATCGCCGGCAACGGGGTGATCGTCGGGGATGACCGTGCGCGCGAGTTCTGCGTCGCGGCAGGCGTCTTCGAACAGTGCATCATAGTTGAGAGTAATGGCGCCCGAAGAGGGCATCGTGGAAATCAACGCCGGCGCTAGTCCGTAACGGCTTTGTGTGACTTCAGCGCAAACCGCTTCTCGAAAGCCCATGGGAATAGACTTCCTCTGCCGTTCGAATAATCTTTCAAGTATGCCAGCTTGGTCAAGGAGGGGGAGTTCTCTGAACGTGACTGGGTCGATGTCTCCGAGATCGACGTGGCCCGTTAGACGCTTCAATAGGGTTCTCCAAGAAGGAGACCCAGCGCTCACGCTTACCCCGGCGCCCAGGAACGGAACGAGGCGGCCTTTCTTAGCTTCTTCGCCCAGTTCGGTGGCACGTGATAATTGCTCGGCACGGAGTGATCCCCAGGAGTCGTCCCGTGCCGCACGGCGCAGTTTCTGCGCAAGCGAAAACGCGGACTTATCCCGAAGGACAATAACAAAGTCCACGTTGTAGTCCTGGCTGGCTGAGGAGGCTGCTTCGAGTAGGGCTGTCAGCATCGCGCCCAGGTGCCTATCGGCACCTCCGCCTTCAGTCCCAAAAAAAGGAACGGCCAGCAACGGCAACGTTCGAGGGCGGGCTCGGGCCGCTATGGCGTCCACGGCGGCCTCAGCGAAAGCATGGATGCGCTCCTTCAAGGCGCCACTGGGCCACAAGTTGTCCACGGTAACGGACGTTAGCACCGGCAGCGGAGCATCTTCGGTCCACCCAAGAATTGCCTGGGCGAGTTTGGATCCGTCGCGAAAGTCCGCGCCGGCCGATTCTTGGGCATAGCTATCCAGAAAAGGAATCCTGCCTGTCCAGCTTTCTCGAATCCTTACTTTGGTGCTGGTTGGGAGGAGCCAGGCATCGCAATTTAGATGCAGTATGTCAGCCATAGCAACGAATACATGTGGAACTGGCGCCTCAGTTGGACTCGAATCTCTGTTCATGTCCGGAATTTTACAGGGCGCGGACAACGTCAGTTCCTGCAGAGTTTCGTCCAGTGCGAATTCCGCATTGCAAGGAATAAAGAGACGTCTAAGGTCGTACCGGGAGCACATAGGGAACCGCCGGGTGCCGGCGAAGCCGTCGGTTCCGACATTTGACAAGACCGCATTGGTCATTCGCCCGTGTACAAAATAGCCTGGCGCAGTGACTAATTTCATTGGGGGAGTGTCGGCCGAGCAGTTGCCCGAGGGTTTGTACGAACTTCTCAATACGGACGCGTTAGGCAAACTACTTAACAACACGGCAGAACTACAGCCGATCTTCGAAGAAGTCGATGAGGAAGACTCCCCGGACATCCTTTCCCGCCACGTCGCCGACGCCGTCAGGCGGGCACTCGTCGCAGCCAAACCGGACGATCGCGTGGCTCTCGCGAACAAGTTCCTCAAGGAACTGAACACCACGGACCGCATAGCCTCCGGTCCCACTCAACTTCAGTCCCTCAACCGCCCGGACACCCTCAAGCGCCGCCAACTTCGCCGTCCCACAACCAAGCTCAGTGATTCGGCACTCCTCACCAACAGCAAGGACGAGCCGAATCTCGCCGCGGAGCTCCGGGCCGAGATCGAGTCTGCCGACACTGTGGATCTGCTCTGCGCCTTCGTCCGGTGGACCGGCCTCCGCCTGCTCGAGCCGGCCCTCAAGCGGCTCAAGGAACGGGGAGCCCGCCTGAGAGTCCTCACCACCACTTACATGGGCGCCACGGAACGCCGCGCCATCGACGAGCTTGTCAACCGCTACGGCGCCGAGGTGAAGATCAACTACGAAACGCAGGCCACCCGTCTCCACGCGAAGGCCTGGCTGATCGGCCGCAACTCGGGCTTCGACACCGCGTACGTCGGGAGCTCCAACCTCAGCCAGGCTGCGCTGCTGGATGGCCTGGAATGGAACGTCAGGCTCAGCTCAGTTGGCACACCCACTCTCCTGCAGAAGTTCGAGGTCACCTTCGACAGCTACTGGGAGCAGCGGGCGTTCCAGAGCTACGATCCGGAACGCGACGGCGAAAAGCTGGACGCAGCATTGGAGCGCAACGGCGGCAGGCGCACCGCAGCGCCGGACGAAGCGACAGGGCTTGAAGTCCAGCCGTACCTTCACCAGGAGGAGATGCTCGAGGACCTGGAAGCCGAGCGCCTCAAGGGCTTCAACTACAACCTGCTAGTCGCCGCCACGGGTACCGGCAAAACCGTCATTGCTGCCCTGGACTACAAGCGCCTCTGCGAGGCTGCCGGCCGCGATCTGAAGCTGCTCTTCGTAGCTCACCGGCAGGAGATCCTCAAACAGGCCATGCGTACCTACCGTGATGTCATGCAGGACGGTGCTTTCGGCGAACTCTATGTGGGGGAGCACAAGCCGAAAGAGTGGAAGCATATCTTCGCCTCCGTCCAGTCAATGTCCTCGCTGGGCATCGAGCAGCTGGAACCCGACTTCTTCGATGTCGTCGTGATTGATGAATTCCACCACTCTATGGCGCCCACGTACCGGCGCCTGCTGGATCACTTGAAGCCGCAGCAGCTTCTCGGACTCACCGCGACGCCGGAACGTGGCGATGGAGTCGACGTCGCCAAGCAGTTCTTCGACGGGCGCACCGCGAGTGAGCTCAGGCTATGGGACGCCCTGGACGCAGATTTACTGGTGCCGTTCCACTACTTCGGAGTCTCGGACGACGTCGACCTCAGCCAGCTGGAATGGAAGCGCGGCAACTACGACACCACCCAACTCAGCAACCTCTACACCGGCAACGATGCCCGCGCTGCCAAGGTGATCCGCGAACTACGCGACAAGGTCACTGGCACCGACCAGATGCGGGCCATCGGCTTCTGCGTCTCGATCCACCATGCTCACTATATGGCCGAGGTGTTCAACCGGGCCGGCATTGCCTCCGTTGCTGTCGATGGCAGCACCAACGACGTCGACCGCGCGGCCGCGCTGGAGCGCCTCCGCCGGCGGGAGATCAACTGCATCTTTGCCGTCGACCTTTTCAACGAAGGTCTGGACCTGCCGCAGGTGGACACCATCCTGCTGCTCCGGCCCACGCAAAGTGCCACGATCTTCCTCCAGCAGCTGGGACGGGGGCTGCGCCGTGCTGAGGGCAAAGCCGTGCTGACAGTCATGGACTTCATCGGCCAGCAGCGCCGAGAATTCCGCTTCGATCTGCGCTACCGAGCGCTGACCGGTTATGGGCGCAAGGAGCTGGAGAAGGCTGTCGAGGATGAGTTCCCTTACCTGCCGTCCGGCTCCCAGATCGTGCTGGACAGGGTGGCGCAGAAGGTGGTGCTGGACAACATCAAGGCACAGCTGCGGTTCAACCGGGCACAGCTGGTCCGGGACATCGCCTCGCATGCCGAGACGGAGTTGGAGGCATACCTCGAGCGGTCCGGGAACGACGTGAAATCGATCTACCGGTCGACGAGGGATTCATGGACTGGCTATCTTCACCAGGCTGGGCTTATCGAAGGTTTCTCACCTCTAGAGACCGTACTCCGCGGGAAGGTCGAGGCGTTGTCGGACACGGAGGAGAAGAAGCTGCTGGCCCGCATGGCTGCGTTTATTCATGTGGACGATCCTGAACGCGCCGAGGCTTACTCGATGCTGGTCGGTCCGCATGCGCCCCGCTACGCGGAGCTTGGCATGCGGGGGCAGTTGTTCGCGCGCATGCTGTTCTACACGCTCTGGGACGACGGCGGCGGGTTCAAAACGTACGACGACGGACTCGACTACCTGCGCGGCTACCAGTTTGTCTGCAACGAGATCCGCCAGGTTGTGAAGCTCGGAGTGGCCGCGTCCAAGCACGCGGCCAAAGGGCTCGGCGCGGGGCTGCAACATATTCCGCTGCTGTCTCATGCGACGTACCGGCGTGAGGAAGTCCTGGCCGCACTGCAATACGGGTCGCTGGAGCTCGGCAAGAACGTCCAGCATCGGGAGGGTGTTGCCTGGTGCCCTGCGACATCCACGGACGCCTTCTTTGTCACCCTGAACAAGGATGACAAGAAGCACTCGGCGGCGACGATGTACAAGGACTACGCCATCAGTCCCGAGTTGTTTCATTGGGAGTCGCAGAACGCGACGTCACCGACGAGCCCGACGGGCCAGCGATATCTCGGTCCGGCCGCGCACGACTCGAATGTTCTGATCTTCACGAGGGACACGGCTGAAGACGAGACCGGGCTGACGGTACCGTACAGGTGCCTGGGCCAGGTGGATTACGTGCAGCACGCCGGCGAGAAGCCGATCGCAATCACGTGGAAGCTGCACCGGGCCATGCCGGCTGATGTGTTCGCAGCAGCGGCGGCCGTAGCTAACTGATGTGCCCCCGACCTTACGACTCATAATCGTGAGGTCGGGAGATCGAGCCTCCCCACCGCTACAGGCTAAGCCCCCGGAATCCCCGAGATTCCGGGGGCCTCTCTATGTCTGGGGGAGAACTGAGCTTACGCAGCGTTCCTTCAGCTCCCCTGAAAATCTCCGCGTTTCTCCTGGTTATGGATGATTTATGGATGATTTATGGATGTTTTGGCCAATCCCCACACTGTCTTGCCGGCAAGGCGCGTCGGCGCCAGAGGTTGCCGGTCAGGGAGCGTCTTTTGCCTCTACAGCTGTAGTGACGTGCGGAGCGATTCTGGAGCTTCCAGGCACCGCTAGAAGACTCAAAGAGACTTGACGCGGCTGCAGGTTGACTCTTCCAAAGCCACGTCCGCTGGTTGTCCGTGTACAAGCCGAGTCAAGACGTCGAGGCTAACCGAGAGGCTTTGCTCCTAGAAAAGTGCATGCGCGCATTTTACGACTCACTGTCGGATAGGTCGATAAGTCACGCGACCTATCCCGTCACCACCGTAAGGTGCTAATTATGACTTTTGAGAAGGGGCAGCGAATCCACATTCCTGGGAAGAATCTTCCCGAGTGGGTTTCCGTGTACGCGTCTCTCGACTCACCGCTAGGCCGCACCATCTTCATCGAGACCGACAGCGGTGTGTACACGCCCGTTGAACTGACCGAGGCTGAAGTCAAGGAGATTCGCACACTCGACAGCGACGGCGGAGCCAACTCGGCGCGAGTCCTCGCCGGAATGTGGAGCCAGTGGATGGCCGCGGCCGGAGCTAACGCGGACACCACAGTGCTCGCCTCCACGCCCCTACGGCCCTACGCGCACCAGTCCACGGCGGTGTACGGTGCCATGCTCCCGCAACCTCGGCTGCGTTTCCTACTTGCCGACGAACCCGGTACCGGAAAAACGATCATGGCCGGTTTGTATCTCCGTGAGATGCAGAAACTCGGATTCGTCAGCCGTGCAATCGTGGTTTGCCCCGCCGGACTCGTGACCAAGTGGCAGAGCGACTTCGAGCGGTTCTTCGGCGGGGAGTTAAGGCGCATCACCAATGAAACCATCCAACAGCACGGGCTTTCGGACCCCCACGACATGTGGGTCGTGTCTCTTGAACTGGCCGCCATGAACCCGGCAGTTCAGGAAGCGATTCGGCCCGACAGGGCAGGCTGGGACGTGGTGGTATTCGATGAGGCGCACAGGCTTACACCCACCGCAGAGACGTTCCACCAGGTCGGGCGACTGCTCGCACAGAACACTCCACGCGCACTGCTCATGACCGCCACGCCTCACCGGGGATCAGAGTGGTTGTTCCGGCACCTTCTCCACCTTGTCGACCCCGATGTCTATCCCGACCCCGGAGACGACCCGAAAGCCGAACTTCGGCCTATCAAACCCGGCCCAGTCCACTTCCTCCGAAGAATGAAGGAAGACCTTGTTGACTACGACGGGAGGACGCGGCTCTTCCGGGGGCGAACCGCCCATAATGAAATCGTTCCCCTAAACGCTGTCGAATATGCCTATTACGAAGAAGCACTCCGTCTCGTTGACGAGTTTTTCCCGCCAAGCGCTGTGCCCTTGGCACGCATGGTCTACGGCAAGCGAGCGGCTTCCTCGCTCCATTCGCTGCGAGAGACCCTCAAACGGCGGCGGGACCTCATGGGAAGTGAATCGCCAGCCGAGGCAGCCCACCGCCTGGACCCGTTTGACGAAGACCCGTCGGGCCAGGACGAAGCCCGCGTCATCGCTGAAGGGTCTCGGGCTGCCAAGGCTGAGCGAAAGGCCATCACTGGACTTCTCCGGCGTCTAGAGCCGCTCCTGAGTAGCTCTGACCTTGACGTCTCCAAGTGGAAGCCGCTGATCACCGACTGCTTCGCAAATAACGGTGTTCTGCCCGGCAATAGCGAGCAGGCGGTCATCTTTACCGAATACGCTGATTCCGCGGACTGGATCGTGGCAAGGCTGCGAGCGCAAGGCTTCACCGCGCAGCGGTACTCCGGCAGGGATAGCCATGCGAGCCGTGACGGAGTCCGGCTCGACTTTATGGCACGCAGATTCCAAATCATCGTTTCTACCGACGCAGGCAACGAAGGAATCGATCTGCAGTCAGCCCATGTACTCGTCAACTACGACATCCCATGGAGCTTGGTGCGCCTCGAACAGCGAATGGGTCGCATTCACCGCGTCGGACAGACAAGAGACGTGCAGTTGTACAACCTAATCGCCAAGGGCACGCGCGAAGGTGCGGTCCTCGAAGTCCTGCTCACCAACTTCGTCAACGCCGCCAACCAACTGTCGGGCAAGATGTTCGACTCCCTCTCCCTCGTGGCGGAACTGTCAGGGCTTTCTGAGAACCGCCTGACAGGACTTATGTCCGACAGCTACGGAGACGACCAGGACAGGCGCTCTGAGGCGTTGCGGGCCGTTCAGGCCATAACCACTGCGCAACTTCGCAGTAACGCCCAGGAAGCTCATCGCGTCGAAGCAGCGCTCGCAACAACTGTCAACATCGCCGAGGCCATCCGCCGACGCAACGCCGAAGCACTTGAGCGGATCAACCCTGCCATCATCGAGGAGTATCTACATCGGCTGAACCTCGCCAAAGTTCTGTCCGTCGTCAAGACGGCAGCAGGAGATGGGATCCTCAGGATCCAAGGTCAAGCCGGACCACTCCCCAACTCCTTCGGTATGGACCGGTCCGCCCTCATTGCAACGAGCGGCAAGGCGCTCAGTGAAGCACAGCGCGGTGGCGCGTCTCTGGCGAATGTCTTCGCCTTGGGGCCCGGTGAACCGTCCTTTAACGATCTTGTCGGCTACGCACGCGACGAACTCGGACCCGACGTATACCGCGGCGGACTGGTCACCGACCCCACCACCATCGGCGACTACGAGCTTTTCGCCTTCCACGGAACCATGGCCGACGCCGACCAGCGGCGCAGCACGCCGTGGGCGGCACTTATCAGAGTAGATCGCGTCGGGGCACGACGGGTCGCGTGGGAAACTCTCGCGAATCTAGTCCCCGGTGCGGGCGTGGCCGGCCCTGTCCACCCCGGACGCCTTCTGGACGCCCAGTCACGAGCCGATCAGCTCGCCGAGGCAGAGCAGGACGCCCACCGCGAAACTCTGCACGCGTGGCTCGCACAGGCCGAACGGGAACTGCTCGAGCTGCCAAGCAAAATCAGCCGCGACATCGCCGACCGCAGCGAACGGCTCGCCGTGCGCGCTCAAATGGACAGTATGGTTAATGCCCGGTTAAATGGGCTTCGCCGCATGACGCAGGTGACCATCACCGACGTCCGGCTCGCATCGCACATCAAGGTCAAGTCCGCCGGCATCCCGCCGGATCCCACCGAGAAGGACAGTGAAAACATCGCCATGCGGAAAGTTCATGACGAACTCGTCCGGGATGGCTTTGCAGTTGCTGATGTACACCTCGAAGGGCGCGGGTACGACCTCTACGCGACTCGAGGACAACTTCAACGGTGTGTGGAGGTCAAAGGCGTGTGGACATCCGCAGCCAGCCAGGGCATCCGCCTCACGGGTAACGAGATCCTGACTGCTACCCAACAACGCAACGACTACTGGCTCTACGTCATCGACGAGTGCTCGAACGGAGAAGGAAACGTGTACGGCGTTTATCGCGACCCGGTTTCGACCTTTGACGGACTCATCAAACAAGAAGCCATCTTTGCTGTACCAGGATCTGCTCTCAAGGCGGCACGCAATCAGGAGAACGACACATGACCCGCATGATCGAACGATGGTTCCCCTGCGCGGAAGTTAGCGACGCGTCCACCGCCGGGTGGGGCAGCGGCAACACGGAATCGGCGCTTTGGGTCTGGTTTGCTAAGCGGCCCCTCGTTCAGGCAAAAGCAGCAGTGCTGACAAGCCTGCTCCCGTGGCCGGACCATCCGGACGAGCAGCAGCGGCTGCGGGACCTGGTCCGCAGGGCACTCAACGGGTACGAGGCTGCCGCTCGGGAGATCGCGGATGAACTCGCTAAGTCCTACCCTAACGGTGCCGCCATTTTGGATCCCTTCTCCGGTCGCGCAATGATTCCACTCGAGGCGGCTCGACTGGGTGCCCGTTCCTCGGGAATCGACTACTCGCCATTCGCCACTTTGGGTGGTTCTCTCCTGGCGGACTTCCCACTTCGCGACTGGTCCGCGGAACCGCCGATTCCCTTTGCTTCAGGACAGACCTCATTCGGACCGCGTCTCCTAGATGATGTACGTGGCGTGCTCAACGAGGTGGGGCAGCGCTTCACAGCAGAGATGCAGCCCTTCTACCCGGAGTACGAGGGTAAGCAGCCTTGGGGTTACCTTTGGGCTTCAACTCTGCCGTGTCAGGAGTGCGGCAACCGCTTCCCACTCGTCGGGCAATTGCTCTTGCGTCAGCCGCGACTGAAAAAGGGAGACTCAGGACAGAGTTTCCGATTGGTGGTTGATCAACAGGCCGGCACGTTCAGCGCAGAAGTCCACGAAGGCACTCCCGTCGGAACTCCTACAAGGATTCAATCCGGTAAGAGCAAGTATTCGTCCTCGGGGCGCGTGGCGGTCTGCCCATTCTGTGAGCACGTGCACCCGAAGGCCGTCCACACCAGGCTCAGCGCGGAAGGCCAGCGGCGAGATGCCCTCCTGGTTGCCGCGGACATCGACGAATCCGGAACGAAGGTGTTTAGGTCTCCCACCGAAGAAGAACTCACCGCAGCCGAGGCCGCCCAGCACGCCGTCGCGCAGGAAAAGCCCTTCGATGAGCTCTCGGCTGTTCCCGATGAGGCCATCCCGGCTGGAAACACATGGACGATTCAGTCAACGAATTACGGGGATCGCGTGTACGGGGACCTGTGCGTCTCGCGCCAGAATCTGACTCTGGTCAGCATCGCAAGAGCCATCAATTCCGTTTCCGAGGATATCCTCGAGGCAGGCGTATCCCCGGACTACGCGAAAGCGCTCGCTGGCTACGCGACCGCGGCGATGATGCGGAAAATCCGTCGCTCGACACGCGGAGCGCGCCTTCAAATCACAGGTGGCGCACGAGTCGGCGACATCTTCGTCAATCAGTCGTCCGTGGCGTTCTCTTATGACTGGTTCGAGAGCGCGCTTTCCGACGGTCCCGGGTCCTGGTGGTCACTGGCGGACCAAACCGTCTCTGCGCTGAAAGGATTCCTGAACCGGCAGGGTGGAAGTCCGGCCTACATTAGCCGTGGTTCGGCAACGCAACTGTCATTCCGCGACTCATCGCAGGATGCAGTCGTTACCGATCCGCCTTACGACGACATGATCGATTATTCTGATTCGTCTGACTTGTTCTATGTGTGGGCAAAACGGGCGATGGCTGTCGCTGACCCGTCGCTGAGTTTCACACTCGACCGCAACGGTTTGCAAGACAAAGCGGATGAGATCATCGTCAAGCGCGGCGGAAGCCAGTCGAACGACCACCGCACGCAGCAATTCTATGACGACACGATCAGTCAGGCCTTCGCCGAAGCACGGCGCGTAGTCAACAGCGACGGGGTGGTCACCATTGTGTTTGGCCATGGTGACCCCGATGTCTGGCACCGACTCCTGACCGCCATTACTCGCGCAGGGCTCACCCTCACAGGCTCCTGGCCGGCAAAGACGGAGCAGGGCGGAGCCGCGGTTGGTTCAGCCAACATCGTGACGACGCTGACAATGGCCTGTCGTCCGGCACCGGCAGGTCGCGAGCCTGGCCGGGCCAACGTGGTCGAAGCCGAAGTCAAGCGTGAAGTCAGTGCCCGCGTTCCTGACTGGGAATCAGCCGGTTTAGCTCCGACCGACCAACTCATGGCCTCAGCTGGTCCGGCGATGGAAGTCGTCGGCAAATACAGTGTTGTTCTTGACAACTTGGGCGAGCCAGTCGAACCCGACAGATACCTCCTCGTGGCGCGACGAGCCGTAGAGCAGGCAGCCTCGGTGCAGATCGATGATTTGCCAATAGAAACCTTCGACGCGCGCACCCGGTTCGCCCTCTCCTGGGTCCGTCTGTATGGGAGAACTGTTGCGCCGAAATCCGAGGCTCGTTGGCAAACCCTCGCCTCTGACCTGCCGGCCGACGCTCTAAAGGGTGTGCTGAAGGAAGCAAGCAGTGGTGTCCGACTTGCCTTCGGCAGTGAGTTCAAGGCGCACATTTCAGACACATCCCACGTCATAGACGTCGCTCTGGCGATGGCCAACGTGTGGACAGACGGGCTTGATGCTGTGGCGGACGTGCTCGCAGCGTCAGACCGAAGTCTCGACGATCCCTACCTCTGGGCGGCGATGTCCTTCTTGTCTTCCCGACTGCCGGAAGCGGATCAAGACGGGATCGCGTGGACTGGCCTCGTAAGGAGCAAACGGGGCATCGGTTCTGCGACTCGCCACGTGGTTACGACCCAGAAGCGTGCCGATGAAAAAGCGCAGGCATGGACCCTGTTCGATGACGTTGTAGACGGAGCACAAAAGTGAGCAAGACGGTGACACCATGGTGGGAAACCTTGACCATCCGTCCGGAGATTATCCATGCTTCGGGCCAGATTGACGATGTGCAGATGTCCCTCTATCAGGCGGTCTACGGGGAAGGCTTGCAGCGCCCACCCTACGCGGATGCTGCCTACTACGGGAAGATCACACACCCGTCACCGCAGTTCATTCAGTTGCTTGCTAACGTTGCCGTCCGCCTAGCAGGTGGTGCTAACCACACCGCCGCGCCGGCCCTCTGGCGATTGGATCAGGCCATGGGGGGAGGCAAGTCACACGGTCTGATTGGGCTTTACCACCTTGCGGCGGACCCCAAGAACCTCAGCGGTACGGACGTAGGCAAGCAGGCACTAACGGAAGCGTGCAGCATCGCCGGGGACCGAATCCCCAGTGATCTGAACAGCCCGCAAGTCGTTGTCCTTGCATGCGACAACATGACCGCAGGCAAAGGCGTCTATGATCTCGATGGTCCCGCCGTCACGCTGCACGAGCGTTTCCTTTGGAGGCTGTTCGGCGGAGACAGGGCCATGTACGACCGATACAAGGACCACCATGCGGACAAGAGCAAGATCGTCGATGCACTTAGGGCCGTCAACCGCCCTGTCCTAATTCTTGTGGACGAGATCATGGACTACATCCGACAGTTGTCCGATAGGGCCCTGCACGACTTGGCGATTAGGGATCTTGCGTTCCTGCGTGCATTACTCGATTCCGTAAACGACGTTGCAAACGTCGCAATGGTTGTGGTGATGATTGCGTCCGAGAAGGACAGCATGGACCTCGACCGCGAGGGCCAGTCGCGACGCGGGGAACTTGACCAGTTGCTTGTGCGCAACGGCAAACCTGCCACCATCAACGACAACACCGACTTCGCTGCGATTCTTCGACGACGACTCTTTGAGGCTCCTGCGCCTAGCGAGGTCGTAGAGGCCACAGCGAAGGTCTTCGCGCACTCGATGAACGGGTCGTGGCAGTCAAAGGTATTCGACACCCTCGGGGCCAGTTGGACCAAGACGTGGGAAGAGGAAGTTAGTCGCTGCTACCCTTTCCACCCTCAGCTGATCTCGCTCGCCGAGCAGGAGTGGTCCAAACTCTCCGGCTTTCAGAAGGTGAGGTCGACTATTCGGATATTTGCAGCCACGGTGTATACGCTGTCGAAGCGGACCGAGAGGGGAGAATGGGCGCCACTGCTCATCGGTCCTGGTGACTTACCGCTCTCGCAGGATAGTGTGCGTGAAGCGATCATCGGGTCCGGTCTCATCGCGGATCCGCGCGCGCAGTCCAACTTTCGCAGCTTGGCGTCCGCCGACATTGTGAGCGGCGATGACCAGACAGGGTCAGCACGCATCTTGGATAAGGAGCGCAACGGCTCTTCGTTCGATACCGTAAACCCCCGCGTTGCTGAACGCGGTGCAACCTGCCTCTTCTTGTGTTCTGTCGTCGGTTCACGAGGGGGTGGCCGACAGGGAGCAAGCGAGCCCGAGCTCAAGGCGGCCATGTTCACACCGTCGGCAAAGTTTGGGCTCGCTGACGCAGACTCCGTCCTTAACGATCTCAAAGATGTCGACGGCGGGGGACTGGCCTCGGTGGAAGTCATCCCAGGCAAGGGGGGTCACCAGCCGCGCCTGGTCATATCGACCCGGCAGACGCTAAACATGCTGGTGCGCGCGGCTCGTGGAACTATCAGTGAAGAAGAACGCGACGCAGAGATCGCAAACGCGGCAGAACGCCTCTCATCGTCGGGGCCGTTCAAAGTCGCCATGTTCGTTGCTGGCGACCTGTCCCGCTCCCCTCGGGAGGTGCTCGAGACTGCAGGCATCGACGATGCACGCTCCACGCGCCTCGTAGTCCTTGACCCCCGGCAGTTTTCCCTTCTCAACGGAATCGACAAGGATACACGCGCAGCTGTGCGCGCAGCGATGGGCTTGGGCGAGGACAAGTTTCCAGTGCAGTGGGCGTCGTCTGCTGTCTACGCCATAGTGAACACCCAGAGACGGGGCCTTGCCAGGGGTGCCGCGGTCACCTACCTCGCATGGACGCGTGTATGCGAGATGTCGGACGTCCAGTCGGACCCTGAACTCGCCGACAAGGCGAGATCCGAAAAGGTGGAATCGAAACGGAACCTCGAGACGGCGATCCGCAGGGCCTACCAGCATGTCATGTACCTCGACCTAGCGGACGAGTCCAACGGCGAGGTGCGCATCGAGAAGACTATAACGTTCGAACACGAGAATCAGTCGTCGCTCGACGGCACGACTGTTTGGATGGCGCTGTTCGAAGCGCAAAAGGTAGTGGACGTCGGCACTTTCAACGCTAAGGCATTGCTTCACAACCTTCGCGCTAACGACTATGGCAAGCCTCTCGACGAGGTTCGAGACCTCTTCTGGGGAACACCACGAGTGCCGCTGCTGCCGGGCGGCGAATCTGACTTGCAGCGCGCCATATACGAGGCAGTTGCAGCCGGATCGATTGCTCTAGTCGGTAATGACGGCGTGGAACGAAGCGTGACGGGCCCATCGGAAATCGGAATCGGACAGTCCGGCGTGCGCCTGTCGAAGCCCCTGCCGCCGGAACCTGAAACACTGACAGAAGAACCCACCCTGGGCGACACCCCAGTTGACGAGGAGAAGTCAGTACCGCCGGGCCGCGAAGGCGAAAAAGCAGGTGGCCAAGATAAACTACAGCGTCCACCTGTGGCGGAGAAGCAGATTGCCTTCTCGCTTCGCACAAGCCTGTTGCAGGACCAGCCGAGGGACACACTTTATGCCTTGCTGCAGGCCCTTGCCGACATGGTGGACGAGGGCAAGTCGTCGTACGCTGAAGTGATGTTCAAAGTCCGCGTAGATGGTGCATCCGCCGACGCAGTGGCCGATCTGGTACGCAAGGCAGGGGGCAACCCCGATCTCCGAGACGTTTAGGCGCACCAACTGCTTCTCCTCGCTGGTCTTCGCCCGTCGAGCAACATAAGCCCACCCGTCGCAGTCCCGTGTGTGAAGCGCCGATAAGCTTCTGGATCTCAGCCACGCTGTTGCCCTTCGCATGTTAGCCCGGATTTTTCATCGGACGGCGGTCGGGGCGCCGGGTCCGGGTTTTTGTCGTCCCGGCGGGCTGGATCGGATTTAGGGCGTGGCTGAAGGGCCCCGGGGTCGCGGGGCGGGGCGCGGGCTTCCACTGATCCCGTTGGCGTGCTCTTTCCGGCTCGTTGGTTGACGGGGGCTGCGGTGTCAGGTCCGCAGCAGGTGTGCGGGGCGGTTAGCGGCTGCGGCGATCCGGCTGATCGCTTCGAGCAGTGCGGCGATGAGGGGTTTCTCCGGTGCGGCGTCGGGCAGCAGCAGGTGGGTCCGGCGGGCGCGGGTGATGATCTTGCCGGCGGTGGCGAAGAGCCGGTAGCGCCAGCGTTTGATGTCCCAGCCCCGTGCCTTGTGGCCGTCGGGCAGGGCGGTGAGCTGGAGCCAGGAGACCAGGTTCGCGGCCAGGACCGCGAGGTTCGCCCAGGCCTGGTTCGCGGCGAAATCGAAGAAGGGGAGCTTGCTCAGGCCGGTGTTCTTCAGCGTCTTGATGCGGTTCTCGGCCCGGCCGCGGGCCCGGTGCCGGGCGTCCAGGAACGGTCCGTGCCAGCGTGGGGCATTCGTCAGGAACGCTGTTACACGGTGACCGTCGATGTCGAGCAGGGTCGGTGTCGCACCGGGGTGCAGCGGTTCGGCGCGCAGGAAGATCTT
>NZ_PZKO01000051.1:0-45758 GCF_014926485.1 Pseudarthrobacter sp. AB1 | reverse complement strand
TCTCGAGGCCGCGAGGGAGTACCTCACCGACTATGTGCACTGGTACAGCACCGATCACAAACACTCCGGCATCGCGCTGTTCTCACCCTCACAAGTCCACAACGGCTCTTGGAAAGAGCTCTGGGACAAGCGAGACCAAGTCCACCAGGACTACTACGAACGACACCCAGAAAGATTCCGCCAACGACCCACCACACCGGCCCCCGCCCAACACGTCGGGATCAACCTGCCCGAGACCAAAACACCCCAAAAACTAGCCCAGTGACTCCACACAGCTTGACAATTTTCGGCTCTCTCACTCCCTGCCGCAGCAGGGCAGGAAGTGATAGAGCGTTGGCGAAAAACCCACCAAAAGTGAGAGAGCGTCCGGGCTGGGGGGGAACTAGCCGCGGAACACCTGGACTACCGCCGGACGGGGCGCACGCACCTGGCCGCGGGCCGGCGTCGTGCCTTCTGCAACGTAGTCCGGGAAGAAGGAGTGCTGGTCCGCGAACGAGCCGTCTTCACCCGGGTGCTGCACGGACACGAACACGTTCCGCTCCTCGTCGTGGACGATCGGTCCGCAGGTTTCCGCTTCCCTCGGCACCGCCAGGAACTGCTCCACCTTGCCGCGCTCGGCGCCTTCGAGGGTGACCTTGAAGAGGCCGTCGGCCTTGCCGATGCCGGCGGGGGCACCGTCCGTGGAGATCCACAGGTTGCCAACGGAGTCGAACGCAAGGTTGTCCGGGCAGGAGATCGGCGAGACCTTGTCCACCGGGAAGCCGGAGAAGTAGGTCACGTCACCGGTGGCGGGGTCGCCGCAGACCATCAGCAGGTTCCAGGTGAACGCGGTGCCGATCTGCCCGGGAGCCTCGGTGATTTCCACGATGTGGCCGTCGCGGTTGGCGTTGCGCGGGTTGATCTCCGTGGCGCCTTCCTTGCCAACCTTGCCGCGGTCCGAGTTGTTGGTGCAGGCCACGTAGACCTTGCCCGTGAGGAGACTCGGTTCCACATCCTCGCAGCGGTCCATCTTGGTGGGGCCCACTTTGTCGGCGGCGAGGCGGGTGTAGACCAGGACCTCTTCCACGGTCATGCCGGGCACGGCGGAGGCGCCGTCCACCACCAGGGGCAGCCATTCGCCGGTGCCGTCGAAGGAACCGTCGGCGGGCACGTTGCCGGCTCCGGTGATCTCCTCCAACGGTGAGTTGCCGGTGAACCTGGCGACGTAGAGGTTGCCCGCGGAGAGCAGGGTCATGTTGTGCGCCCGGTCGGCAGCCGAAGTACCGGGGCGGTACTTCCCGGCCGAGACGAACTTGTACAGGTAGTCGAAGCGTTCGTCGTCGCCCGAGTAGGCCACTACGTGCCCGGAATCTGCCACGATCACGTTGGCGCCCTCGTGCTTGAAACGGCCCAGCGAGGAGTGCTTCTTCGGGGTGGACGTGGGATCGAACGGGTCAACTTCCACGATCCAGCCGAAGCGGTTGGTTTCGTTTTCGTAGCCGGCGTTGCGGGTGTCGAAGCGGGGATCGTCCAGTTCCCACTTGCGTGCAGTGGCCGACGACGACAGTCCGTAGCGCTTGTCGCTGGCGGACGTGCCCGGGGAGACGAAGTAGCCGTTGAAGTTTTCCTCGCCGGACAGGATGGTGCCCCACGGGGTGGTGCCGCCGGCGCAGTTGCCCAGGGTGCCCTTGATCTTGCGGCCGCTCGGGTCCGCGACGGTCTTGACGAGGGCGGAGCCCGCGGCGGGGCCGGTCAGTTCGTAGACGGTGTTGTTCAGGTACCGGCGGTTCAGCGGCGCGCCCTGGACGTAGGTCCACGGCTTGGTGGTGTTCTTGCGCTCGAGTTCGACGACGCTCAGCCCGTGCGCAGCGGCCCCCACCGCGCGGACGTCGGCCGCCGGCATGGTGGCCGGGAACATGATGTTCTCGTTCGTGTATTCATGGTTGGCGAACAGCACGGCGCGGCGGCCCTTGCTGTTCGGGACCTCCAGGATGTCCGTGTAGTCGTTGTTGTAGCCGAACTGCTTCTCCTGCGCGGCGGCCGTCTGGTTGTTCAGGTCGAAGTCCGGCGTGCCGTTGAAGATCGGGTCGCCCCAGCGGATCACGGGCTGCCAGGTAAAGCCTTCCGGCACCGTGAAAGCGTCCACGGCAGCGTCCACCGGAGCGATCGGCGTGAACGTCAGCTTCGACTTCGCGAAGCCTTCCTTAGCGGCGGGGGCCAGGCCGGGTCCGCCGGCAACTGCCGGTTCCGCGGCGGAAATGGCGCTGCCGAGTACGACGGCGAGCGCACCGGCGGCGCCGAAGCCCAGGGCGGCGCGGCGGGACATGGTGGCGGACGCGATGTCCCGGAAATAGCTGTTGGAGCTGGTGTTGCAGACATCGCCGGCACAGGCGTTGTCGCACTTCAAGGCGCAGGTGACGGCGCTGCGCTTGCCCTTGGTGTGGCCGAGCATGGGCAGAAGGGTGAACTTGCGGGCTGTCGTGTCAGACAAGGGGTGCCTCCAGATTTACGGTCGGGTCCCGCCCACCCTGTCAGCCGGTTCCAACGCCCAGCCGTCCGCCGGGTGAAGTTCCGGTGAACCGGCGGTGACCTGCAGGGATGTGCGAGAGCGTTGCCGGAAAAGCCGCAGGATGTGAGAGAGCGTCAGGGAGCCAGGAGGGCGTGGACGCGCCCGAGCCGGGCCAGCCACCAGTCGCGGCGTTCGGCGGAAGCCGCAAACTGCTCCAGCAGCCCGGCGTCGGCGGTGACGTCGCGGAGGCGGATGGCGCCGTCGTCGGCCACTAACGGATCCAGCGTGATATCCGAGGCGAACAGCGACACCGTCCCCAGCCCGCACGCGTACGGCAACCCGGGCAGGGCCGCCGCCAAGGCCAGTCCGGCGCGGATCCCCACGGAGGTGTCCAGCGCAGAACTGACGACGGCGGGGAGCCCGGCCTGCGCCACGATGTCCAGGGCGCGCCGCACTCCCCCGAGCGGCGCGACCTTAACAACCAGCAGATCTGCCGCGCCGGCCCGCGCCACCTTAAGCGGATCGGACTCCTTGCGCACGCTTTCGTCGGCCGCGATCCGCACCGGCGTTCCGGCGGCGCGCAGCTGGCGGCGCACCTCGGCGAGCCCCTCGATGGTGGGCACCGGCTGCTCGGCGTATTCAAGTCCGACGGCGGCGAGCAGGGTGAGTGCCGCCACGGCGGTAGGCACGTCCCAGCCGCCGTTGGCGTCGACGCGGATGGCGGCGTCGGGCAGGGCGGCACGGACAGCGGCGACCCGGGCGGCGTCGTCATCGAGCGTCTGCCCGCGTTCGGCCACCTTGATCTTGACGGCATCCACCCGGCCGAAGCGGGCCAAGACGTCGGGCACGCGGTCCGCGGAAACGGCGGGCACGGTGGCGTTGACGGGGATCACCGAACGGACGGGCGACGGGAAGCCGTCCCAGCCGGCCTCGATGCTGGCGGCGAGCCAGCGGGAGGCCTCGGCGTCGGCGTATTCGGGGAACGGGCAAAACTCGCCCCAGCCGTGCGGGCCGCGCAGCAGCAGCGTTTCGCGCTCCATGATGCCGCGGAACTTCACCCGCATGGGCAGGCTCACCACATGGGCAGTGGCGAGCAGCTCGTCCAGGGCGGGGAAGGTGGCAGGCATGGATTCACTGTACAAGCGCGGAAAGGTCCGCGTTGGACTCTGCAGCGTTGGCTGCCCACGGCCTCACTCGGAGTGCAGGAATCTCTGCAAGAGATAGGTGGTCTGCCGGGCGCAGCGAATGATCTGCCGAAAGCGGTCTGCCGCCAGCCGGGGCAGGACCCGGTCAGGCTCAGCATCGACGCTCTCTTGGCGAAGGGACCGTTCAAGGTCCAGGGCAAGTCCGGCCAGGCGTTCCGCGCCCACCATCTGGCTGGAAGTCTTGAGGCTCAGGACCGCATCCATCGCACCGGTCAGGTCACCGGTGGTGAGGGTCAGCCGCACCTTTTCAGTCCGGTGGGGCAGGTTCTCGATGAAGTTCTGCACGAACACCTTCCACACGCCGTCATCGTCATCGAGCTCGATGCGCAGCCTGTCCAGCACTGCCTGATCCAGGAGGGGCAGGGCGTTGACGTCTTCCGGCGCCATAACTGTCCTTCCTGCCCCGAGAAGCGGTGTACCCATGGACGTGCCGTAAGTTCCCCCCGTTCGACCGTATGTGGCCGGGATGCCGAAAGCATCAGTAGTCAGTACTCGACTTTCATCTCAGGGGCACTGAGTGCAGACGAGCTGTTGGCGCTAACCAGGTCAGCGATTGTTACGCTTTGCGGTGTGACTTCAATGAAACAGGCGCCCTGTCTCGAAGTACACGCGTGAGCGCTTCGGCACCAGTGGTCAACGCCCGGGCGTCAACCACCCCCCTGTACGCGGCCGGGTTCGTTACCGCGTTCGGCGCCCACAGCATCGCAGCAGGCATGGGTGCCCAGAGCGAGAACATTGGCCTGACACTGCTCAACCTGGGCATACTGCTCGCCCTCTATGACATTTCCGAGGTCTTCCTCAAGCCGGTCTTCGGCGCCCTGAGCGACCGGATCGGAACCAAGCCCGTCATCGTCGGCGGCCTCCTGGCCTTCGCGGTGCTGTCACTGATCGGCCTCTGGGCGGTGGATCCGCTGATGCTTGGACTCGCGCGGCTGGGGCAGGGCGCTGCGGCTTCGGCCTTCTCGCCGGCATCGTCCGCGATGGTTGCGCGGCTGGCGGCGGGTAAGAAGGCCGGGACCTACTTCGGCCGGTACGGTTCCTGGAAGAGCCTGGGCTACGTCATCGGCCCCCTGCTGGGCGCCGGACTGATCCTCGCGGGCGGGTTTGCCCTGCTGTTCGGGGCCCTGTCGGTACTGGCGGCGGGCACCGCCGTGTGGGTGCTGGTGTCCGTTCCCCACCTGCCGCCGCTCCCCCGGCAGCGCTACACCGTGCTGGACCTTGCCCGCCAGGTCACGGAGCGGCGCTTCCTCGTGCCGACGCTCGTGCTGGCGGCCTCGACGGGAGCGCTCGGCGCGGCGATCGGATTCATCCCCGCGCTCGCCACCCGGCACGGCCTTGGCCCGGTTGCCGGGACAGCCGCGGTCAGTGTCCTGGCCATCACCTCGGTGCTCACCCAGCCCTGGATCGGCAGGCTGCGCGACGCGCACCGCGTCAGCGACAACAAGGGTACGACGACGGGGCTCCTCCTTACCGCCGCGGGCGTCGCCCTCATCGCCCTCACCCCGGGTCCGGTCACACTGTTCATTGCCGCGGCGGCCATTGGCGCGGGAGTCGGCCTGGCCACGCCGCTCGGGTTCGCGCATCTGGCCGACACCACGCCGCCGGAGCGCATGGGCCGGACCATGGGTTCGGCGGAGCTCGGCCGTGAACTTGGCGATGCCGGCGGGCCGCTGCTGGTAGGCGGTATGGCCACCCTCACCGCCCTGCCGTTCGGTCTCGGGGCCCTGGCCTTGCTGGTCGCGACGGCCAGCATCCCGCGCCTCCCGAAAGCAGCTACCCCGGGTCCGGGCGCACCTCACACGCGTTAGGTAGACTGCAGGAAATACCGCACGCGGGAGGAAACCCAGCATGAACCGCAAAGCCACAGCACTCGACGTCGCCAAGCTCGCCGGAGTGTCCCGCAGCGCGGTGTCGCTGGTCCTGAACGGGCGCGGCGACGGAAATGTGGCCAAGGAAAGCCAGCTCCGGATCCGTGAAGCGGCCGCCACGCTGAACTACACGCCCAACGCCATCGCCGTGAGCCTGCGGAACCGCCGGTCGCGGATCATCGGGATCGTCTCGGACCAGGTGGTCACCAGCCCGTTCGACGGCAACATCATCGCCGGCGCGGACGCCGTGGCCAGGTCCCAGGGTTTTGTCACCGTGGTGATGGATACGGAGCTGGACGAGGCCCGCGACGAAAGTGCGGTGGCCACGCTGCTGGACCGCCAGGTGGACGGGCTGATGTACGTCACCGTGGGCCTGCGCCCCCTGCACGTGCCGCTCAACATGTTGCGGGTGCCGTCGGTGCTGGCCAACTGCTTTGATGACCGGCCCGAGGCAGGCCTTCCCGCTGTGATTCCGGATGAGGTCCGCGGCGGCCGGGAGGCGGCAACGCACCTGCTGGGGCTGGGCCACCGGGACATCGCATTCCTTGCCGGTGACAGCATCAGACCCGCCGCGCCGCGCCGCATCCAGGGCCACCGGGACGCCTTCGAGGCGGCCGGTTTGCCGGTGCGGCCGGGCCGGATCCTGGAGGCTGGCTGGGACATCGATGCCGGGTTCCACGGTGCCATGAAACTCCTGGACGGCGTGGCGGCGCCGGACCGCCCCACCGCAATCATGTGCGCAAACGACCGCCTGGCCATCGGCGTGGTACTCGCGGCCAATCGCCTGGGCCTGGCTGTGCCTCAAGATGTCTCCGTCATGGGATACGACGACGAATTCCGCATCGCCTCCACCATGGTCCCCGCGCTCACCACCATGGCCCTCCCGCTGCGGGAGATGGGCGCCACGGCCATGACCGGGCTCCTCCAGGAGCTGTCGGTGGAGCCGGAGGATCACGACGACGGCGGCGAACCCGCCGGACACAGCCGCCCCGGCCAGACACTGGTTCCGTGCCGGCTCGTGGTGCGCGAGTCAACCGGGCCGGTCCCCGCGGGCCGGGCCTGAGCCCGGTCCCCCAAACAGCAACGACAACGCGGGGTCACTAAACGCCCGTCCGAGGCCTCCGGATGGGCATTATGTGACCCCGCGTTGTACGTTATTCGGGCTGTTCCAGCTGCCAGACGTCTGCAGCCGCGCCGTCGGGAAGCCGCAGCACCCACCGCTCGCCGGGCGCCGGATAGGCGCGCAGCGTGGTGGCAACCGAACCGCTCCGGTACACCTCCACCAGCGACGCGTCCACAAACACCCGCAGCTCCTCCCCCGCCGCCAGCGCTCCGCTGAACACCACTTGCCCGCCGTCGGATGGGGATCCAGCATCCATTGATCCAGCGCCCGCCAGGGAAAGTTCGACGACGGCGTCCGCGGGCAGCGCCGCCGGCCCACCGCCCACAACGGCCTCGGCATACGGCGGCAGCTCAACGCTCCCGGCAACCTGCGACGCCAGTTGCGTGCCACGGTACGCATCCACCTCCGGAGCGGGTGCCACTGCCAGGGAACCGTCCACCACGGACAGAAGTCGCGGGTGGGTGAGAACGCCGGCCCAGCCCGCGGCGTCGATCTGTTCCTGGCTGCGGCCCCGGCGGCCGTCCCGCCCGGGTCCTTCATTGGCCCAGCCCCACAGCAGTGCTTTCGGCTCCGCGAGGGCAGCAAGAGCTGGGGAAGAAGCAGGAACGCCCGGGGCACCGGCGCCGGCACCGTCCTGCAGCTGCATGATCTGGGGCGCGTAGAAGTCGCGGCCCAGGTCAGACTTTCCGCCGGTCTCCGGGGAGAACACCGGCAGCCCGGTGGCGGGGTCCTCGGCCAGGGAGCCGATGAGGTGGCCCACGCCGTTGGCGTGCTCGTGGTCATCGCCGGAGAGCCAGAGGGAGAACATCATGACCCATGCGTCGCCGTCGTCCCCGGACGGCACCCGCACCAGCTGCGGGCATTCCCAGATCTCGGCCGGTGTCCGGGCAGCGGCGACCGGGTTCTCGGACGTGAGCCAGATGCCCTGGTACTTCCAGTCGAACAGATCCTCCACCGTGTACAGCAGGAGCGCGGCGTGGCCGGAGGCCAGCCCGGCGCCCTGCATGGCGTAGCGCTTGCCGTTAAAGCGGAAGATGAACGGATCGCGGACCGCCGTGACCATGGGGTCGGCCGGCATGGACGCCGCGACGTGGCCGTCCTGCGTCCAGGAAACGAGGTCCGCGGAACCGCGCGAGATGACCACTTGGGAGTGGCCGCCGTCGCCGCGGACGCCGGAGTACGCGGCGGTGGGGACGCCGCCGTCGTCCGTCACCACACCGGTCCAGCAGCCGAACGCGTCCGGCCCGCCGCCCTGCGGCCTCAACGCCACGGGGTGCTCTTCCCAGCGGACCAGGTCCGCGGAGCTGATGTGGCCCCAGGCGATCCTGTGGTGTCTGGCGGACTCGGGGTTGTACTGGAAGAAGACGTGGTAGCGGCCGTTGAGGTGGCTGATGCCGTTGGGATCGTTGATCCAGCCTTGCGCGGGGCGGGGGTGGAAGTGCGGGAACGCGGCGTCGGGGTGGGCGGCGGCAATGCGGGCGACGTCGGCGGCGGCGGGGTCCGGGGATGACATGGAAGTAAGCCTCTCAGTAGTTGGGGTTTATTTGCCGCTGCCGGCGGTGAGGCCGTCCTGCAGCGCGCGCTGGCCGAAGATGAAGACCACCAGGGCGGGGATCATGGACAGGACCACGCCGGCCAGCACCACGGAGATGCTGCCGGTGCCCAGGTTGCCCTGGAGGGAGACGAGGCCCAGCGGCAGGGTGAAGTTCTGTTCCGAGATGGTCATGATGAGCGGACGGAAGAACTCGTTCCAGTGGAAATTGAAGGCAAGGATGCCCACGATCGCCATCCCCGGGACAGCCAGCGGGGCGTAGACCGAGCGGAAGGTCCGCCAGGGTGAGGCGCCGTCGATCGACGCCGCTTCCGCGAGGTCGGTGGGCAGTCCCCTGAAGTACTGCCGCATCAGGAAGGTGCCGAACGCCGTCGGGATGGCGGGCAGGATCAGTGCCAGCAGGGTGTCCGAAAGCCCCATGCCGCGGATCAGCATAAACACGGGCACGATGGTCACCTGCACCGGCACCATCATGGTGGCCAGGACGATGGAGAAGAGGGCGCCGCGGCCGCGGAACTTCAGGTTGGCGAAGGCGTAGCCGGCCATCGCGGCGGTCACCATCTGGCCCACGGCGATGAGCCCGGTGACCAGCGCGCTGTTCAGCACCAGGAGGACGATGTCCAGCTGCCGGAAGACCTGCGCGTAGGACGTGAAGTCCGGATTCCAGGGGAAGAACGACGGCGGCAGCTTGAACGATTCCGACGGCGACCGCAGCGAGGTGGACAGGGTCCACATCACCGGGCCCAGGGTCAGGACGGCCGCGATCATCAGCAGGACAATTCGGAGGACCAGGTTCCAGTTCGGCTTCGGCCGGGACCGGGCAGGCACGGCAGGGGTGCGGGTGGAGACACGCTCTGTAGTGGTAGTCATGGCTGGCCTTACTGGTAGAAGACGAATCGTTTGCTGAGCCGGAACTGCGCGGCGGTGATGGCCATGATGATCAGGGTCAGGATCACGCCTATGGCCGAGGCCTCACCGAACTCGAGGCGCTGGAACGCGGATTCGAAGATCACCATCACGGCGGTGCGGGTGGAGTCTCCGGGCCCGCCGCGGGTCAGGACGTACGGCTGTTCGAACACCTGGAGGGCGCTGATGATGGCCATCACGGACGCCAGCAGGGTGGTGGGGCTGAGCAGCGGCAGGGTGACGTAGACGTGTTTGCGCCAGCCGGTGGCGCCGTCCAGCGAGGCGGCCTCATAGGTTTCCATGGGGATCGATGCCAGACCGCCAATGAACAGCAGGAAGGAGAACCCGAAGTTCTGCCACACGTAGACAAGGATGACGACGGCGGCCGAGCCGCCCGGGGTGGTCAGCCACGGCACCGCGGGAATGCCGGCGAGGGAGAGGAACCAGTTGACCACGCCGAACTGCTCGTTGAAGAGGTACCGCATGAAAATGGACACCGAGGCCGCGGAGAGGATCAGCGGGAAGAAGAAGGCCGAGCGGAAGAAGGTCCGCAGCCAGGCCGGCATTTTCTCCTGCACCATGACGGCGAGCGCCAGGGCCAGGCCCAACTGGAGGGCCACGGCCACAATCACAAACGCAATGGTGTTCAGGAAGGACACCCGCACCGTGGGGTCCTGGACCACTTCGGCGAAGTTGTCGAAGCCCACGAAGGTGGGGGCGGAGATGATGTCCCAGCGGAAGAACGCCAGGACCACCGACGCCGCGATGGGCACCAGGGTGAACAGGCCCATGCCCAGGACAGTGGGGGCCAGGAAGATCCAGGCGAGCCAGCGCTGGCTGTGCCGGCCCGACTCGGTCTGCGAAGTGGCGGGCGTTCCGGGCTTGATGGCCGTGGCGGCCTTCTTCGGCCGGTCCCGGCGAGGGATGGTGGTGCTCATGACTGCCTCCTCAGGGCCAGTTCAAGATCGCGCTGCATGGACTCGAGGGCCTGCTTGAGCTGGCGCTCATCGCCGCTGACGGCCAGCGAGACGTTTTTCATCAGGGCCGTTTCGACGGCGGCCTGCTGGGGCGGCGCCGGGATGGGGCCGGTGGTGGGGTACTTGTCCAGCGTGTCGTAGAAGACCTTCCAGTGCGCCGGGCCTTTGCCCGCGTACAGCGCCTCATTGACCATGGAGCGGCGGGCCGGGGTGGTGACCGGGTTGGGGAAGATCAGTTCCATGGCTTCGCGGCTGGCACTGAACTTGATCCATTCCCAGGCGGCGTCCTTGTCCTTGGCGGTTTTCATGATGGCGTAGCCGGCGGTGCCGAACTGGTGCCGCTGGCTCCGCCACTTGGGGAAGAACTGGACGTCGTAGTCGTTCTCCTTCATGCCGGCCTCGTGCAGGCCCTGGACCCAGTAGCCGCCAGCCGGGGTGGCGCCCACCCGGTTGGAGGCGAAAAGCCCCACCAGCGAACTGCCGCCGCCTTCTTCGGGCCGGACGCCGAGGCCGTCCTTGACCAGGCCGCGCAGGTAGTCGAAGGTCTCGAACACGCGGGGGTCGTCGGCGTTGGGTTCCAGCCACTGGTAGCCGCCGGAGCGCAGGTTGCGGGAGGGATCTTTGGCGTAGAAGGAGTCCCAGAGCCAGTCCCCGCCGGTGGAGCGGGTTTCCTTCAGGAAGCTGGTGTCGTTGGCGTAGAGCCAGGGCACCACGCCGCCGAAGAGCCTGTTGGTCCAGTAGTACGGCGTGAAGTCGGACGGGCGGACCTTGCGCATCGCGGCGAGGTTGTTGCGGAAGTCCACGTTGGTCCAGTCGTCCGCCGGGCGCTCCAGCCCTGCCTGCGCGAAGGCGGTGGTGTTGTAGTACATGTTGGCGGCGTTCCAGTCCATGGGGAGCTGGAAGAGGCTGCCCTTGTACATAAAGGCCTCCACCAGGCTGGGGTGGACGTCGTCGAAAAACTCGACCATGTCCGCGGCGTCGCGGCGCAGGTATTCGTCCAGCGGGTGGGCCAACTTGTCCGCGAAGAGCTGCGCGCCCTCGGTGGCCACATAGACGACGTCGGGCGGGGTGCCGGCGGCCACCATAGTGAGGATCTTGGTGAAGAAGTCTTTCCAGTCCACGGCCTGGATGGCCTGGACCTTGACCCGGATGTCCGGATGGAGGCGGGTGAACGCGTCGATGGCGCGCTGACGCGCGGCGGCATCGGCGGCGGTCCCCATGATGGCAATGCTGAGGCTGTTGTCGCCCCGCCCGGGAATGTCGGATCCGGAAAGCCTGGGCCACGATGCCACCGTTGCTCCCACAATTCCTGCTCCCAAAGCACCCAGGGCGGTCCGGCGTGAGAGTTCACGCAGGCGGCCAGTTGTGGCACCGGTCATGTCAATTTCCTTCCTAACACGTGTCAGGTAGCATATGACGCTGACCTAACACGTGTCAAGTGTCACATCCGGCCGGCTGGTAGTCCCTCGGGCCAGCCCTCGGCGCACGCCCAAAAGTTACGCAATTCGGCCAGCCTGGGCCTGAAACAACCGTGCGGTTCCTCCCAGTTTTCTGTGACACCCTTAACCGATGACCATTCCACGCCAGGCACCACCGCGGACCCCTGCCCGCCCCACCCCGGGCTCCGGCTTTATGTTCGCGTTCGCCTGGCTCGCCTGCATTGTGGGCCTGATCGCCACCTACTATTACTTCGTCCAGACCAGCACGGGCCAGTTCATCGACGAATCCGCGCTGGTTGAGGCCGTGGACATCCACGGACCCGCGGGCAAGGCAGCCACCGAGTTCCTGGACTGGCTGCCCACCATCTCACTGGTGGTGGCCGCCGTCGTGGTCCTGTTTGTCACGGTCATCCGACGGCGGTGGACGGCTGCCGGGGTTGCCGTCGCCGCGTGCATCGGCGCGAATATCGCCACGCAGATCCTGAAGGAAGTGCTGCCTGTGCGTCCGGACAAGGGTGTGGTGACGCTGGAACTGAACTCCCTGCCCTCCGGTCACACCACACTGGCGGCGTCGGCTGCGGCGGCGGTGTTCCTGATGGCTTCGCCGCGGTGGCGCCCGCTGGCCGGTTTTGTGGGCGGCACCTTCGCAATCGCCTCCGGAGTATCCACCTTGATCAACCAGTGGCACCGCCCCGCCGACGTAGTCGCAGCGTTCCTCTTGGTGGGCGCGTTTATGATCCCCGCCGGCTGGCTGATCATACGCAATGGCGCCGCATGGAACGTGTGGGATGGCTTCGGCAATCATGTGGGCTCGGCGAAAATCTGGCTCACGCTGCCGGTGGTGATCGGGCTCGCGTCGGCGGGGGTGGCGGTGTATTCGCTGGCCAAGATCGCCCCGGGCCCGCTCCAGGAGGGCAGCACCACCAACTACTTCTGGGCCGGGATCGCGCTTATCGTGATCGCCGGATACCTGGCCACCGTGGCCACCACGTCACTGTTCGCGTATGCCGCACGACGGCGGGACGCGCCCAGTCGCTGACGGCACCGCCGCGGCTGCCGCCGCACAGGCCTTCGCAGGCTGGTTGCCTAGCAATAGACCTTCTGGTTTTTGGAGTCCACCTTCAGGGTGTAGCTGGCAGAGGCCTGTGTCTGGTCTGTGGTGTACGTGGCCGTGACGCGCACGGTCAGTAGGGTGGCCGCGCCGCTGTCCACCACGATCTGCGAGACTCCAGTCAGGGTAATAGTGCCCGGCGTCGTGGTGGAAGCGATGGGAGTGGCCACGGAATAGGTGGGCCCGTAGCTCCCATCGGCCTGGAGGGCGGCGTAGGTCAGTGTGGCCGGCGCCAGGGGCACAGTAACGCTGAGGGTGGCTTCCTTCTGCGAGGCGATGTTTGAGCAGGTGATGGACGTGATGGCGGGACCGGGCCAGCTGCCGTTCGCAGTCACCGTCATCGTGGCTGTGGCTGACTGTTGCCACAGCGCCGCCGCGGGGCCGCCACCCAGGCCGAGCAGAACTGTGAGGGCGAAGGCTCCAACGGCCAGGGCCGGGACCGGGAGGCTCCGGAGTTTGCTCACTCCGCCTGCTCCGCCCGGGTGCCCCGCTTACGCATTTTGCGCACTGCTTTGAAGACCACGGTGGCACCGTACCCAATGAGGCCGGCTGCGGCCAGCCTGGTCCAGAGGTCACGGTCCACATTGCCCAGCGCGTTGGCGGCGAATCCCGCGTAGGGAACCGCATAGAACAGCTTGCCGGTGACCTGGGGGGCGGTGACCGGTTCGGCATCGTTGGCACCGTTGTTGTCGCCCCTGGTCACGAGGGTTCTTTCCCCCGCCTGGGTGGCGCCGAAGCCCACGATCCGGTGCGTTTCGACGTCGGGCCGGCCTGAGTACATCTGGAAGGTGATGACGTCCCCGTAGGAGAGTTCGTCGAAGGCCGCCGGCTTCATCACCAGGAACGTGCCGGGCGGGAACTTGGGCGCCATGGAGTTAGTCAGAACGGTGTACGTCTGGGACCCTGTGGCCCGGGGAACCACAACCAGCACCAGTGCGGCGAACACGGCGATCATCATGACCACCAGGTTCAGCACCCGCCAGGCCGCGGCCCAGAAAACACGGCCGGCAGGCTTGGAGCCGTCACGGCCGGCGGAGCCCGATCGGGTGGAACCGAAGCCTGAACCGCGGTCGCCTGCGAAGTACAGATCAGCAGCCACTGGGCACCCCGCAGAGCTGGCGGGCGGTGATCGGAAGAGTGATGTTCACGGCTTGGCCTTTCACGGTGGACGGGGCGGTGGAACTGAGGCTGACCTGGAAACAGAACACGGTGCTCGTGGACTTGGGGACGGACGCTGACGTCATCCCGGCTGCTGTCAGCGCCGTGTATCCGGTGGTTGTGGCGCACTGTGCGGTCGATGTGACATTTTTGGCGCTGACCGTAAGGTACTGGGCCAGGACGCCGCTGTTGACGTTGGCGAGGGTTGCCTGGCCAACGGTGAGCGCCGCGTTGAAGGTTCCGCCGGCGTTGCTGCCATTGGCAATTGCAACGTTGGCGTAGACCGAGTTTCCTGGCGAGACTGTAGCGGTCTGCGTGAGGTTCAGGCTGCCTGCCTGTCCTCCGGCGATGGTCATGTTGGTCACCTGCCCCGAGGGGCTCGCGGTGAGGGCGACATCGAAGGAAGCAGCGGAGACGATTCCCGGAGCAGCGGTGGTGCTGGCGTTCCACAAGGCGTAGGTGCCTTGGACTGTCAGCAGTCCGAGCGCCACCGCTGCTGCGATGAGTACACCGGTTCGCAGCATCCGCGGGATCCGCATTGTTCCTCCTGGTCCTGATCCTCATCTTTCCAGCCTGGCGGTTGGCCGATTGGCCAACCGCCAATCTCAGACTAGGACAGGCCGGCCTGCGTGACCTGCGTCAGCTGGAAGGCAACGCTGTTGAAGTTGTACGAAACACCCACGTCGGCGCGGCCGGCGGTCGTGGACAGGAATTCGAAGGTGATGGTGGCAGTCACCGTCTGGGCGGAGCCGGTGGGCTTGAGCGGGTTGGCTACAGCCGTACCGCCGACGGTCAGGACCGGAGCGGAAACGGTGACGTTGGCCGGCGTGAAACCGTTGGTGGCGGTGATACCGGTGGTGGCGACGTTGGCGGCCATCTTGTCCCCCACGAGAGTAACAGGCAGGTCCTGCGTGAAGGTGAGCTTGTCGCCCGGAACCACCTTGTAGGTGGTGATGTTGACAGCAGCGCCTACGCGGTCCTTCCAGGTGCCCGGTGTGGAGTTCACCAGGTTCAGGTCGCCGGCAACGATAGTGCCCGGGGTGGTTGTGGCTTCTGCGTTCCAGTTGGCCAGTGTGCCGCCGCCGCCCAGCATCAGAGCCCCGCCCAGTGCGATGGCTGCGGATCCGGTGATCAGTGTCATGTTCTTCATGGTGTGTCCCCTCAGACTTTGCTTGCGTGGATTCCTGCTGAACACCACAATGCACGGCCTCGATCAGGACTACCGGGGGGAATCCATCAAGGTTTACACAAGAACTTCCAAGCCAAAAACCGGTCCATCAAAGTTAGTAATTCCGCCGGTGCTTCAGCCTCGGCAGCACAGCAGCGAACACACCAGCCGCCGCGAACCCCAGGCACGGTCCGATAAAAACGCCGATCCTGCTGACCCCGCCCAGCGTGGACAGTGCCCGCGCCCGGAACTGGACGGGCACAGCCTCCGTGAGGTACTTCTGCCGCGCCAGGCTGAAGACGCTGGCGGCCATCCCGACGACGACCATGGCCACCGCGAGCAGCCACAGTCCGCTGGGGATCCGGGAGGACAGCGCGGCGGCCGCGAGTGCGAGGGCTCCCGCCGCGGCGGCGCCCACGATGGACCAACGTTCGCCGAACTTGAGCGTGATGAGGGACGCGGGCAGGTTGAAGAACCACGAGCCGAGCCCAATCAGCGTGACCACCAGGGCGGACACCGCCACCGACGCGCCGAGGTCGCGGGCGGAGAGGACCACCACAGGGAGAACCGCGCCTTCGCCGATGGAGAACAGCAGCGCAGGACCGAAGGCGGGTATGGCGATGCTTCGGAAGTTGAACGGCTGTGGGGTACCTGGCGAAGTCATCAGATTTATCTTATGCCGCCGGAAATTCGCCGGCTTTCAGGGGGTCACAAGCGGCGCCGTGAGGACTAACGTTTGCCTTGTGGGGCGCTCCCGCCTGCCCCTCTCAGCCAAGGAGGCCTCATGGGTGAAGTGTGGATACGCACCATCAACAACGGTTTGGTCCGGGCCGACAAGGTCACGGAAATCGCGTCCACCCGGGGGTCCCTTCACGAGGACCAGGGTTTTGCGCTGAAGGTCATCGTGGATGGCAAGGCCCACGTGGTAATTGACGACGGCGCGCTTCCGGGCACGCTTCCCGAACGGCTGGAACACGCACAGCATCTGGAGGATGCACTGCTCTTCGCCCTCGACGAGGCCCGCGAAGCCGAGGCATCCACGGTGGTCTTCTTCGCTCCGGAGAGCGACCGCTGGGCCCTCGCTGCGGCGGCGGAACTGGCTGGCGGCCTTCCCGCCGTCGGATAACCCCCGACGGCGGCCCTCCACCAAAGGGTGTGTGGGTCAGGCTGCGACGTGGCTGAACTCGGTGGCCTTCGCGGTGACGCGCCGGGGTGCCAGGATGCTGAGCGTGCAGTGGGTCTGCTGCGGGTCAATCCTGGCCGGCAGGTGATGGGCCTCGGAGCATGCCTGAAGCAGCCGCAGGGCTTCGGGATCGACGCGGGCGTTCCGCACGTCCAATTCCAGGTCCAGGTTGTGCTTCAAGGAGTTGGCGCGTTTCACCACAACGTAGAGGGCCTGGATGCTGTGGATGGTGACGTGGCCCTTGGCGAGAACCTGGGCCTTCGCGTGGTCGAGATCTACACGGACAAGAATGCTGAGCTTTTCGGACAAGATAATCATGCCTTCCTTGCGTGGCTGCGACACTGCAGCCGGGGAGGCCGCGACGCTGCGGCCAAATGGCCGCGCCTCTGCAGCCTCACTCAGAGTAGGCAAGGAATGTGATCTGCGCAACACCAGGGTTCATTGTGTCGGAGCCACCCGTGTCTGGCCAGCCAGCCGGGCCAGGCTCCAGGTCTCCTGCAAAGTCGTTTAGGCGATGGTGATGCCGGCGAGGTGTAGGGCTCGGTTGGGGTAGTTGCGTGCGTCTCGGGTTGCCTGGCAGCATCGGTGAAGCCGGTGACGCCCTCGCCGATCCAGAGACCGTGGCGTGGGCATATGACTCGTTCGTGGGTGGTGTAGATCTGCACGTATCGGCCGGCGCCGTGGGCGGGGACAAATGCTCCGCGACTGTTGACATTGGTTTGTCCTAAGTCATCAGCACCACGCGAATCTTCTGATACCGCAGCGGGCGGCATAGGTGACGAAGTCGCCGGGCCGGCATACTCAAGGGCCTGCTATCGACGGCGTACACCAATGTTTCTCATCCTGATCTTTGGCATCTCGCGGCTGCCAGTCTCCTAACCATTCCTGTAATGGCCGCTCCACCAATCAAGGACATAAATGCCCCGGTCGTTATCGCCCAGACAGGGGTATTCGCTCCGGTGACGGCACGAACTTCCGGAGCGCCTTCATATGTACCGCCAACAGGAGTCATGGAGGTGACACCACCTGGTGAGGCAGCAGAAGTCGCGCTCATTGGCGGGATCACCATCGCTGTTGACGACGGCGTTTCCGAGGGTGTCGTTTCAGCTTCTTTCGTGACTTCGTCCGCCATAGCCTCAGGGGAAATCACTTCAGGTTTTGCCGCCGCTGCTTCCCGGGCCGCATTGCCAGCAGCAGGCACAAGCGGGGCGAAAGTGGCTGCAACCTCCTGAGATGGAGCATCAGTCCGCACAGGCGCCTGTTGTGCAGGTGAGGGTGCGGGAGCCGTGGCATCTTCGGTAGTAGCTGGCGCTGATACTGGGGTGTCTTCAGAAATGGAAGGTGCTGCGTCCGGAGCCGTAACGGGAGCCTCAGGAGCAGGAACTTCAGGAGTAGCAGCGGAGGCGGGACCCGGGGCGTCTTCAGTAATAGAGAAAGTAGAAGCTGCCGATCCCTGGAGCCCACAATGTGTACCTACCCCAGCCCATGCATCCCCCGGCTTGAGATTCGAGCAGGAGGGAGGAACAGGAGGCGTGCCGGGGATGAATAGCAACCTATTAGGGGTTGCACCCTTGTTGGCACTAATTACACCTGTTGTAGCGTTATTGATCATTGACTGGTGAACCTGTGCGGGCGACAGTGCGGGGTCTCGGGAGAGCATAATAGCAGCCGCACCAGAAACGTGAGGGGTAGCCATTGAAGTGCCGCTCAAAGTGTTGTAGTCGGTAGAAGGATTGTTCCAAGCCGACCTGACGGATACTCCCGGCGCTTGAATGTCCACACATGGACCGTAGTTGGACCATGATGCCTGAGCGTCATTGATGTCTGTCGCTGCAACGGTAATGGCAGACGGAATTCGGGCAGGAGAGGAATTGCAGGCATCCGCACCGTCGTTACCTGCGGCGGCCACAACCGTGATGCCGTCATTTACCGCGCCCTGAACAGCCTGGTCAAAGGAGGCACTGGTGAAACCACCAATGCTGAGGTTCATAACTGCTGGCTGGCCGGCAATGTGGTGTGCAACCGCCCAGTCGACTCCTGCTATGGCTGTCGAGTTCCAGCCGCTTCCATCGCATTCGACCACTCGGACGGGAATGATAGCGGCCTTTTTGGCAACACCGTAGGTGGTTCCGGCGACTGTTCCGGCGACGTGCGTCCCGTGTCCGTTACAGTCATTGGCCCCATTGCCATCACTGATACCCGTCCAGCTGGCAGCAACCCTGCCGGTAAATTCTGAGTGCGACATGTAGAGCCCGGTATCAACAACGTAGACATTCACCCCGGCGCCTTCATTACCGATAGCGAATTGGCCGTCTCTTCCTGTTCGTTGATCTATTCGATCAAGCCCCCAGATGGAGGTGGAGCCGGTGATTGAGACAGGGGTGTCCAGTTCAACCGATGCTACGTGTACTGATTTCTTCAGTGTCTCTATCTCATCGGAGGTCGCTACAACCACTGAAGCTTTCATCGTATGAGAGAGCGTCTCTTTGACTTCGATCCCTCTCTCTTGGAGAGAATTGGACTCCGCTTCTGCATTCACATCGCTGCCATATTGCACAATGTATCGCTGTTCCCCTTCGGGTAGCGCAGAGGAGGACGGATGAGAAGAGAGGACCGGTAAGGGCGGGCTGTCAGTTACAGCATCAGCGTGAGCAGGTGTCAAAGATAGTGCTATCAACGCAAGGAAAGCGGATGCTATGGCTTTAAGGGCACGGGGCGGACCGCCATCGGATCTGGCCTCCGCCACCCAGGCACGGGCCTCTTCGGCTGTTTTAGAGAAGCCGGGCGAATTCGGGTTGTTCACCGGCTGCGGGACAAGGGGCACAGCCCCCAAGCTTACGGGCGCGACAGACAACATGAAAGCTCTCGACGAGACTCATCAATAGTGATCGCGAACCGGGATATTCCGTGGGGTATCGGGCCCCACTGTTGTTGGTTCTAAAAGCCGAACACTTGAGCTGCCAGCGAATATATCCCCCATAACCCGGCCGCTAACAGGATGCCGAGGTAGGCCAGGACCAGCCTCGTATCGCGGAGGTAGCAGTTTGACCTCGTCAGGCCCCTCCGCCGCGCTTTCCAATATCCTGCGAACCCGATGGCAGCGAACACGGCCAGTGCCACGGGACCGGCTGCCCAGCCGAGGAGGGCAATCGTCGCGAAGATGCAGAGCCGCAGCGGATCGAAGGTCGGCGGGGACTGCGGTTCCGTTTGGGGGTCAGGCCTGTGTCCGTGTCGGCCTGCGTGCTTGGAGCGCACGAGCTTGGACGGCGACGGCCCGGCTGCAATACGCCGGGCATCAGAAGCGGAACTCATCATTCCTCCCTGTCGCTGGCTCGGACCTGCCGGACCGGGAGAAGTTCGCGGCCCGTGGCTGTGCTCATTCGTTGCCTGGCCAGGGCCGGCCACGCCTGGACAGCACAGAACGGGGCGCACTGGTGGTCGCCGGCGTCGCTCTTGGTTCCCACGTGGACGCAGCATTGCGTGAGCCGTTCCTCGATCATGGTCGAGATGTCCATGAAGGGCTTGACCATGATGCGGGTGATCCGTTCGGCGAGGAGTCTACGCAGCCGCTGTTGTTGGCCCGGGAGCTTGCCGGCAGCCAGTGTGGTGAGTGTGCCGATGCCGAGGTCGCACTGGGTGCAGATGTTCTTCCAAAGATCCATTGTCCGCGGGTGGGACAGCGAGGATTGCTCGCTGAGCAGGTCCAGCAGGGAGGACTTCATGAGGTTGCGCAGCTCGAGCGGGATCGCGCTGTCGGCGATGCGGTTGGCGATGCTGTCCGGATTGAGTTCCAGCCAGGCGAGCAGCTGATCGTGCCCGATGAGGGCTGTCAGCGACCGCCAGACCCCGGAGTCGTCCTTCAGCATGTAGCCCACGGATGCGCAGTGCGGATGTGAGCACGGAAGTGCTGTCAGGTCGTGCCATGAGACCACCCCTCCCGTTTGCTCCGCGAGCCGTTCGAGTACCCCCGTATGGGTCAGTCTGTCCAGGGGGTCGATGCCGTGGCCGCGCCCGGAACCGAACACCGGCTGCAGCGCAACCCCACCCACGAAGGGGGTTTCCAAGGCCCTCATGACGACGGCGCCGACCTCACCGTCGTTGACGCCGAGTGTCGCTGTCATCGTCAGGGTGGTGAAAACACCTGCCTCGGACAGGCGCGCGATGGCCATGTCTTTGAAGCGGGTCAGGTCTCCCCCGCGGTGGTGGATGGATGCTTCTTTGGACGGTCCGTCGTATTGGAGGTACACCTCCACGCGGTCCCGGTGCCTGGCCAGCAGTGCAAGCAGTTCATCGTCGGTGGCCATCAGCATCCCGTTGCTGTTCACCATGATCCGGACGATCGGCCGGGCGACGAGCTCATCCAGGAGTTCGGCCAGATGGGGATAAAGCGTCGGCTCGCCGCCGGAGAGCATCAGCACGTCCAGCCGCCCGTTTTCGCGGGCAAGCCGGGTGTCGATATTCGCGAGCACCTCGCTGAGCGGCGCCACTCCCTGCAGCTGGGGGCCGGATGCGGTGAAGCAGGTGGGGCAGCGCAGATTGCAGTGCTCGATGATGTCCTGCAGGAGGATGCACGTGTGCTGCGTCTGCATCGCGGGCAGCCCATAGGCGTAAGCCTCCGGCACCTGGCGGTAATTGCCGGCCTGGTCCGGGATGTGTTGCTTGGTCGGCGCCTGCCACTTCTCCAGGTAGCGCAGAATTTCGGGAGACTCGTCGTACAACGTGCTGACGAGGCCGTGGTCCGGGCAGCCGCGTTCGAGCCAGACCCGGCCATCGCGGATCAGCAGCGCGCCGGAGAGGCGCCGCACCTGCGCGAGCGGGGGGTTTGTCTCGTGGCAGTGGGGACAGAATGCTGTGACGTACCGGTGGATGCGGTCCCCGCGCAGCGGCTGACCCGGGCCGGGCAGCGCCTGCCGGAAAGAGAACGGTGACGGATTCATCTCAGGCCTCTCATCTGCGAGAGGGCCATGACGCAGATCCCGCCGCCGACCAGGATGAAGACCCCCAGGCCAATGAGCAGCCCCGCACCCAACCGGGACGTGCGTGGCCGGACCGCCAGCACGATCGCTACCAACAGATAGACGGCGATAGGTATGAACGCTGCAGGCCCGGCGAGGAAGGTCTTATACCCTTCATCCGGAGCAATACCAGCTGTTGTCCCGAAATAGAGGGCATAAAGCGCAACAGCCCCTAACAGGATTCCGAGCACCATGGAGCCACGTCTTGGTTCAGGGGACGGCTCCTCTTCTCGGGGCGGTGGCAGTGAGCTCCAGGCTTCTTCAGGGTTGTCATCGCTCATGCCACTCTTCTTTCCAACTCGGGGCGGAGCGGTTTCCCGAAGACCCGCGGCGTCCGCCAGAACAGCAGGGGGAGAATCATCAGGAGGAACCAATGGGGACGGCTCATCCCCAGCCAGAGCACCTCGTTGCCCCGGACGAATTCGACGCCGAACCGGAATGCGGTCCCCGCGCAGCGGCTGGCCCGGGCCGAGCAGCACCTGCCGGGAAGAGAACGGTGACGGATTCATCTCAGCCTCCCCTCTGTGCGAGGATTCCGACACAGAGGCCGCCGCCGAGCAGGGTGAAGATTCCCAGGCCCATGAGCAGCCCCGCCCCCAACCGGGACGTGCGGGGCCTGCCTGCCAGCACCATCGCCACCACCAGATAAACGGCGATTGAAGTGAACGCTGCAGGCCCGGGGAAGAAAGCGTTGTACCCTTCATCGATACCACTTGTTGTCCCAAAATAAAGGGCAAAAAGGGCAGGAACCCCCAACAGGATTCCAAACCTCAGGGAGTCGCGCCGTGGTTCAGAGGGCGGCCCCTGTTCCTGGGGCGGTGGGGGCGGGTTCCCGGGACCGTCAGGGGTCTCGTCGCTCATGCCGCTGTTCCTTCACACTTCGGACGGAGTGGTTTTCCAAATCTCCCAGCATCCGCCAGAACAGCAGGGGGAGAATCACCAGAAGGAACTATTGGGGACGACTCATCCCCCACCAAAGCACCTCGTTGCCCCGGACGAAGCAGCGGCTGGCCCGGGCCGGACAGCGCCTGCCGGGAAGAGAACGGTGACGGATTCATCTCAGGCCTCCCATCTGCGCGAGGTTCCCGACGCAGATCCCGCCGCCGAGCAGGGTGAAGATCCCCAGACCAATCAGCAGCCCCGCACCCCACCGGGATGTGGGCGGCCAGACCGCCAATATAATCGCTATCGCCAGGTAGCCGGCGATGGGAACGAAGGTGGACGGCCCGGTCAGGAAGCGCATGTTATACGGTCCACCGGAAGCAATCGGTACCCCGAGATAGAGGGCATAAAGGGCAGTAGTCCCCAACAGGATTCCGAACCCCATGGGGCCGAGCCCTGGTTCAGGGGGATCCTCCTCCTCGCTCATGCTGCTCTTTCCTCCAACTTCGGGCGGAGAGGATTCCCGAAAACCCGCAGCATCCGCCAGAGCAGCAGGGGCAGAACCACCAGGAGGAACCATTGGGGACGGCTCATCCCCAGCCAGAGCACCTCGTTGCCGCGGACAAACTCGACTCCGAAGCGGAACAAGGCGTAAGAGGTCACGTAGCAGATGAAGAGGTCGCCAGGACCAGGCAGGCGGTCCCGATAACGCCACATGAGCGCGAACGCGGCCACGTGGAACACGATTTCATAGGCAAAGGACGGATGGAGCCCCACCCCGGAAACTCCACCCAACATCGCAGCCTGCCCGGGCGTGAGTAATATCCCCCACGTCCCCCCAGTCGGGGTGCCTGGCAATTCAGTAAGGAGGCAGCCGACGCGCCCGATGACCAGCGCCAAAGCGACCGCAGGCGCAAGCAAATCCCCGGTGGACTCGCGGTAACCTGTCAGCCGTTTACCCAAATGGACGCCCAACCACGCGCCCACAAGTCCCGCGAGGATACTGCGGTCACCGTTGCCCCACCAGTCCGCCAAGGAGACCTGACGGGAAACATCCCACGTGAGGACCCTTGAGCCGATGGCTCCGAAAGCGATGGCGAAACCTGCAATGGGCCACAGCCGGGGATCGGTAAGGCCCCTGCGGCGCTTTTCATAGGCGTAGAACAACAAGGCTGCGAGGATTCCCAGCCCTAACAAGCCGGCGTGCACCAGCCCGTCTCCCGCGAAGGGAAGCCCGATCATGAGCAGAGTGTAGCAGTGATCATTCCTGGCCCTCCGGTCCTACATCTGGACGTTCGCCGGAACTCCGGCCATCAAGCTGCGCCGGCAGGTGGCGCCCGTCATCCTCCACCACTTCCCAGCCCGCCGCTGGCAGCGCTGCACGATAGCGCTGCAACACATCGACGTCTCCGGAGAGCACAAACCCGCGGGTACAGCCGCCGACGCCACTCATGCCGCCACCACTGAAATAGCCGATGTGCTCGATGGAATCGAACGCCCGCTGGGACTCACGATCTGCAGCGGCCATAGGCTCGTCCGTGCCCTCGATCACGCATTGCGGAGTCGAATCGAACTACACCTCAGGCCGCTGCCCCAGTGCCGCGGGGGTGACAGCGAACATTCCGATCAGCATGGGACCGGGATGGCCACGGACGTAAGCCGCAACCGCGTTGTCGAGAGCATCCAGCCGGTGACGGCAACGACCGCGAACAGACCGCCAATCCGGCGGAACCGGCCGTCAACCCCCAAGTGAGCCCGTCGAACGCGGTACCGCTGACATCACCGTATATTCTCATGAATTCGTGGTGGACCAGCACAGCCAACAGCGCCAGTCCTGCCCCAATGACGAGCAGCACCGCGGCAGAGACGACTCGGCCAGCCACAGGCCTGACGATGGTTCCCCGGGTGACGCCCTCGGTGGTTGAGCCTGTCGAAACCCAGTTCGCGCCGGGCTGTCAGCGAGTGCTGGAACCCTGGTTCAGGACCTTCCGCAGGGACTCACGCAGGAGGCCAAATCCGGAGACGGGCGCAATAGGGGCGACCTTCCGGACGACACCTTCCATGGTCCGAGAGTAGGGACGCACAGCCGGCGCGCACACGAGTACGAAGTACCTGACTTCAGTGCCGCCAACCACTTGCGGAGTGCCCAATAGGACCTGAGCATGCATATTGCGTTCCAGCAAATACCGGGGCAGCGGACTAGTGGCTTCGCCTGTGGCGCACAACCGCCGCCGCGAGCCCCATGGCGCCCATCAGGGATCCGAGGATGATTGCCAGGCCTGTGAGGTATTCAAGAATGGTCATTGTTGACGCCCCTTTTCGTATGGCTGATGCGTCGACGCTAGTTATTGATCCTCAGGATCAGCCAAAGATGGCAGGGTGCATTCCCGCAAGATTCGGCGCCGTGCCGCAGGCCGGTGCTGATCGCAACCGTCCCGCACCATCCCTAGACTAGGAGCGTGCCCCCACTGCCCGAACCCTCATCCGATGCCACTCCGATACCGCGCGGCTGGCTGGCCCGGAAGCTGTTGCCGGGTGGTACCGAACCGGACCCCCGCTTCACCCTGGCCAACGAGCGCACGTTCCTGGCCTGGATCAGGACGTCGCTGGCGTTCCTGGCCGGCGGTATCGCGATCGAGGCGTTTGCCGGCGGGCTTTTCAGCGGACCCGTCCGGGAAGGGCTGTCCGTCCTGTTGCTTGTCCTCGGCATGCTGATCAGCTCGGGCGCCGCCGCCCGGTGGCTCTCGGTGGAGCGAAGCATGCGGGCTGGAACGCCGCTGCCTTTGCCGCTGCTGGTTCCGCTGCTGGCCCTCGGCGGAGCCATAGCCGCGGGCCTCATCATTTTCCTGATCCTGGCGGGCTGAGCAGTGTCCGTGCATACGGATCCGGGGCTCCAGCCCGAACGAACCGTCATGGCCTGGGGCCGCACACTGCTGGCCCTGCTCACCGTCAGCGCCATTTTCCTGCGCTGGTTGCCGACTCACGGGCCGCTGGTACTAGCCCTCGTAGCCGCGGCAGCGGTCACGGCCGGTGGTATCTTCGCCACCCAACGGATCCGGTACCGGCGAAGCTCCCGGGGCATTAACGCCGAAACTCTCCACGCCGATGCGGGCGGCGTCTTGGCCTTGTCCGCAGGAGTTGTCCTGCTCGGCGCCGTCAGCCTCGTCGCTGCGCTGACGTTCTAGCCCGCCGCCGGCGTAGCCCGGTGCCGGCGTATCCCGGTGCGGTGAAGTCCGAAAAACCCTACCGGTACCCGTCCACGATCGACGCCGCGATTTCCTTGTACGCCCGCCGGGTCTCCGGCTTCAGCACGTCCAGTGTGACCAGGTCGCCGTCGGCCACTCCGCGATCGTGCGGGACTGCGATGAGCTGGCGGCAGATCCCGGCGAGGTGTTCCTCGATGGCATCCTTGTCCACGCGGGAGGAGACCTCGTCCTTGTCCGTGATGACCACAATCGCGTTCCGGGCCAGGTCCTCGTACCCGTGGCTCGCCAGCCAGTGCAGGGTGCTGCGGGCACGCTTGGCCCCGCTCACCGCATACCCGGCGGCGATGATGATGTTGTCCGCCGACTGCAGGATCCCGCTCATGGCATTGTGGGTCACGCCCGTGCCGCAGTCGGTCAGGGCCACGGAGTAGTAGCTGGAGATGAGTTTGCGGATCCGCAGGTACTCGGCGGCCGTGAGCGAATCCGAGACCTCCGGGTCCTGCTCTCCCGCGATCAGGTGCAGCCGGCCGGCGTGGTGCATGTACCGGGCCAGTGCGGTAAGGGAGTCAACACCTTCGATGTTCGCCAGCAGGTCCGTGATGGTGCGCGGGCTGGCCTGCTGATAGATGCCTTCGCCCAAGGCGCGTTCCACGAGGTCGCCGGAGTCCGGGTTGGCGTCGATGGCGCAGGGCGGGTCGCCACGGAATTCGGCAAGCGTCAGGCCCACGCCCACCGTGGTGGAGGTCTTGCCGATGCCGCCCTTGAGGCTCAGTACCGCGGTGTTGAAACTGCCCTGCAGCTGACGGGAGATGCGGCGGCCCAGTTCGTCTTCCTCGCGCTGCTTGGCGCCGGGGCCCAGGTTCCAGGCCCCGCCCGTGAGCGCGTAGAGGGCGCCGCGGACTCCGCCCACCGGCCGCGGTTTCTGTTCGCGCACAAACAGGCCCGGGGAGCTGATGAAATCGGGCATGGGGCTCTCGGCGATGACGTCCGCCGCGGTAGGGCGGACGCGCCGGAACGCCGGCGTCGGTGCTTCCCCTGGAACGTACGACGACGACGGCGCGGCGTCGTCGCCGTCGTACGCCGTTGCGGGGGTGCCTGAGTCTGGCCCGGCAGGCTGCCCGGCCTGCGGTACCACCTGTGGCTGCGCGGTCACGGGCGGGCGCGCGGGCCGGCGGGTGGGCGCAGGAACAGAGGTGATGGGGGCAGAAGATGCGGGAGTGGCTTGGTCGGCGGCGGCCGCCGCCTCGGCCCAGGAACTGCGGCGCGGTACGGGGGTGCCGGCGTCGGGGGTGTTGGAGAGATCTGGCGTTACGGCTGGCATGGTTCCTGTCTGGGCATCCGAAAGGGCGCCGTCGGGGCGACGGAGGTCACGGCGTCGTCGGGACGGTTGCGGTAGCCCTGCATCTGCGATGGGGCGTGCGTTCTGATCCGCCGGATCGGGCATGTCTGTTCCCCCAGGACTTTCGGCACAAGGTTCTGCGGCACTTTTCGGACTGATTCAATCAGTAAGTCTAGGCGCTGGTGCGGAATGGCGAGGTCAGCCGCGGCTGAGCGCGGCAATCACCACGGCGGCGGTGAGGACCAGAAGGACGGCGAGTACGGTGTAGGCCTGCCATTTGGGGCGGCCCTTATGCGGGTTGATGTCGATGTAGGGCATGGCTAGCTGCGGTTACTCCTCGTGGCGGTCACCCGCACGGCGCGTCGCTTCCGGCGCAGCACGTGGTACGTCGCGTAGAAGGGAATCAGCAGCGTGCCCAACAGTGCGCACAGCGCCAGGGCATAGTCAATGAGAGCCACAACGGTCTCCGAAGGTTAGAAGTGATCCCCCATGCGATCAGAGGTCACGTTATCCGTTGGTCACGTTGATGACAAGTCACATCGTCCCCAGGCTGCGCGGCTCCTCCGGGGCAGCCGCGCAGCCTGTGGTCGATGGATGTGTTACTGATTGCGTGGATTACCGGCTTCGGCTCAGCTGGCCGCAGGCTACCGGCAGTGTCGCCCAGGCCGGAAGTCCGGGCAGGGACGCAACCGTGGTTGGCAGCGGGTCGGTCGGATTGATGCCGTGGATGACCACGTGCCGGTCCCCCAGCTTCAGTGCCTGCTTGAGTTCTGATTGCAGGTGGGACTTGGCGGCCTCTTCACTGTAGTGATAGCTGCCGGACGCGTCCGCCACCGGGAAATCGAGTGAGGGCGCGAAGCTGTTCAGGTCGCTGTCCAGGGAGATCAGAACCGGCCCATACTTGGGCAGACCTTCGATAACGTCCACGAAGCTGTCGTGATTCACGTCATCGCTGGCATTGGGGCAGGTGGTCCCGGCGTGGATGTGCTGCGGGTGGAGCGTTCCGGCGGTGACCCCTTGGACGTCCACAGTGACGGTTATATCGTCACCGTTGACTGTGATGACAGCGGTCCCGCTCGCTGACGGAATCGTGTAAGTTGTGCCGGCGACAGTGTGCGCGCCCGCGTTCAACGGCGACAATTGAGCTACGAATTCCTTGTTCGGCAACGACTTGGTGCTTGGCCCGGAAGCCGCAGGTGCCCCTGCCGCGGTAAGCAGGACAAGCCCCACCGTCACTGTCCCGCACAATACTGCTGATCTGCGCATGATGTCTCCTCAAAGGATCACCGTCTCGCCATAGCCTCATCCAGTGGCGGGTCCGGCTTACACTCAAGGAACGGCGCCGGCCCATGCGGGGTAACGACCGCCCCCCGGCATGTAGCCTGAAAATACCATACAGCGGGGGCGCAGGCGATAGCCCCGGCCCGGCAATGACAAAGACGCTAGCCTGCTGGCCACGCGGCATGAGGACGTCCGCGGCGCCCGGCGGCATTGCGCTCCGCAGACCCGCCGGAACCGCTCGCCGCCCCAAGCAGCGCACGGACACGGGCGTTCAGGCCGCCACGGGAACGTGCCGGATTTTATGGAAATGGGCAGCAGGAGTTTCATGGCCCCCCGGCGGCGCTGCCGGGCCGGCCGCCTTGGAGGTGTCGGCGATCAGTCCCATGCCGGCGTACTCCCGCACGGCGGCAATGCCTGCCACGGCTGCTGCCTTGCCGTCAAAGGCCTTGGACACGGCCATCACGGTTCCATCCGGCGCGGTGACCCGGAACCTGAAACTCGATTCAGCATCAACAAACAGTACAAACATCCCAGCCATATCCATCCTCCTGGTCTGCGGATCCTCCGCGGCGTCGCTGCCACTGAGCAAGAAACGCACCTTTGCATTCCTCTCCGCCGATGCGGTTATCACATCGCAATTTATCAATTCATCAAATGCTAAAGAGTCTGCCGTAAGTCCCCGAAAAAGGGAACCCTCCGGGCTACCAGGCGTATGCTTTTTGTCAGTGGGACAGACAGGTCTGTCCCACTGCGCTACGCACGGTCCGGCAGGCCCGGCCACGGCAACTAGACCAAGAGAAACGGAAGGGCTGCCCCTGTGAGCAAGATATCCAACGGGCCGGCGTTAGTGGAGGCGAAATCGGACCTGTTCCGATCCCTAAGCCACCCTGTCCGCATCCGGGTGCTGGAGTTGCTCGCAGGCGGTCCGGTGAGAGTGAGCGAGCTGCGTCAAGCCACCGATCTGGAAGCGTCCAACCTGTCCCAGCACCTCGGCGTTCTGCGGAGGCAGCGGCTGATTATTTCCGCGCGCGCGGACGGCCAGATCCACTACCGGCTCAGCAACCGCGAGGTGTTGCCGTTGCTTGCCATGGCCGGCGCGCTGCTGCGAAGCGCACACCAGTCCACCGGGCTTGAACTGGCCGACGCAGAGGCGCCTCTCCAACCACTGTAGGGACGGCCGGCCGCGGGGAACGCTTCGTGGTCAGCCCCAGGGCTTCAGTGCAGCGGCCGGGTCTCCTGCAGTCGCTTGATGAACCAGCGTGACTGCTCCGGACCATACGGCAGGATGGGGATGGCCTTGGTGGCGTCCGTGGGGGTTTCGCGGATGGACTGCTGGGCCTGGCGGACGGCCGTGGTCATGGTGTTGGCCATGGTCTTGACGAACTGATCGCTGCAGGGCTGGCCGTGGCCGGGGATCAGGAACTCGTAGCGGTGGCGCAGGGCGGAGATGTGACGCAGGCTGTCCGCCCAGTCCTCCGGGTAAGAGTCTTCGAAGGACGGGTGGGCTCCCTGCTCCACGAGGTCCCCCACGAAGAGGGTGCTGGCGGTACCCACCAGGAGGTCGCCGTCGGTATGGCCGCGGCCCAGATAGAAGAGCGTGACGTTTGTTCCGCCCAGGTCCACCAGCACGGGCTGGTCCTTGACGATGGCGTTGGGTACCACCAGTTCAACGTTCTCGCCCTCGCCCACGGACATCTCAGGCTCCAGTGTTCCTACGAACCGGCGCTGCAGGTCCCCGTGGTCGTCGATCTCCCGGGCGCAGTTTTCGTGTGCCCAGAACTCGGTGGCGCCGTCGGACGCGAACACGGCGTTGCCGAAGAAGTGGTCGTAGTGCGCGTGGGTATTGACCACCACCAACGGCAAAGAGGTCTTCTCCCGCACCGCATCCAGGATCTCGCGCCCCTGCCGCGGCCCGCAGCCGGTATCGATCACCATGGCGCGCTCCGAGCCCACAATCAGGCCGGTGTTCAGCAGTGATCCTTCGGTGACCAGCACATAGTTGTCCGCGCCGACGTCGAGCCATTCTGACATTGTTTCTCCGTACCTCCGGAAAGCGACTGCGTTCTTCTTGGCCTCGATTCTACCCATGGGCCCTTGGAGTTCCCGGGAGGCCGCCACGGCCGGGCAGCATGTGGAGATCCACATTCCTGGACGATTTACAACCTTAAATCCATCGATCTGCGTAACATCTTGCTATGCAGACAAAACAACATATGTGCTTCTGCGAGGAATGCGGCAGGATCACTACTCATGTGACCCACTACGAAAAGGCCGACGCCGGTGGCCCGCTGATTGCGAACGTGCGGTGCGCTGAGCACGCAGAGGAAGCCGCCTGAGCCACCCTCCCCCGCCCAAGGCCGCATCAACACTGAACATCGTCTAACTGCCAGACATCACCTTTCGGATGGGCGTTCGCGCATCCCCCCGTACCGGCGCTAATGTGTAGCCTGTTTGAACTGGGGGGATGTTATGAAGGCGTTATTGAGCGTATTGGCAAGGCCCGGGCGGGACTTTTTCCGGCGGAAGCGGTGTTTGACCACGGCCAAGGATGGAGTGGACACGCCGCCGGCCCCGGTTTCCCACGCATTGCTTGCCCGCGCCCTGGACACCGTCTCTGAGAGCTCCCTCATCACCGATGCGGAGCAGCGCATCATCTATGCCAACAATGCTTTCACAGCCGTCAGCGGATACAGCGGGCAGGACGTCATGGGCCGGAACTGCCGCTTCCTCCAAGGCCCCGGTTCGGACGCCCTGACCGTCGCGGCCCTGAGAATGACACTCGCCCGCGGGGAAACCTTCCGGGGCGAAATCCTTAACTACCGCATGGACGGAACTCCCTTCTGGAATGCCCTGACGGTTTCCCCGCTGCGGGACGGCGACGGCACAATCACTCACTTCGTCAGTGTCCAGAGGGACGTCACTGCCCAGAAGTCCCTGCGCGACAGGCTCCGGTTCCTGGCCCTTCACGATCCCGTGACAGGCCTTCCGAACCGCACAGCTCTGGATCGGCATCTCTCCGAACTGGCGCGGCGCCACGCAGGAGGGGCCGGACACGCCGCCGTCGGGGTCATCGACCTTGACGACTTCAAGCCCGTAAACGACACCTACGGGCACGAGGCCGGCGATGCCCTTCTCATGGAATTCGCCAGGCGACTGAGACTTAAAATGCGGGAAACGGACTTCTTGGCACGGCTCGGTGGGGACGAGTTCGTCATTGTGATTGAGGACCTGGACCCGGATGCCGCCCAGGAACAGCTCGGCGGCATCCTGGCCCGCCTTCACGAGGCCGTCGACACGGCCATGATCCTCTCTCCCACCGTCAGCGTCCAGATAAGAATGAGCCTTGGCTTGGCCCTGTGCTCCGTAGATTCCGGCGACGCAGTGCTTCGTCGGGCGGATGCCGTGCTCTATGACCTCAAATCCTGCAAGGCCAACCGGGATCTGTGGTGGCAGCTGGACAGCATGGCTAAGGCTTCACCGCCCGGCAGCGGCGGGGCCGAGACCGTGCAGGCCGGGCCGAATGCACCCGTCCCAGGTACCGGTCTGTCCGCCCAGGCCCTACGGGACAGGCTCTTCACCGGCGGTCTGCAGATGTATTTCCAACCGGTGATGGACCTACGTAACGAAAAAATTCATCTTTTTGAGGCCCTCGCCCGGCTCTGCCTGGAGGACGGGACCATCCTCCCGCCCGGATCATTCCTGCCCCGGCTGAACCAAGGCGACATCGCCCAGCTCTTCCGCGACGGGCTCCACCAAACCCTGAAGCAGCTCGCTGACTGGGACCGCCAAGGCAACCGCCTGAGGGCGAGCGTAAACCTTCACCCCTCCACCCTGCTCAATCCGGAGTGCCCTCACTGGGTCGCCTCAGCCTTGGAGCGCCACAACATCGCCCCACACCGGCTGATTCTCGAACTCCTCGAAGCCCCCGTTGAAGACCGCGAATCCCAGCGCAGGATCTTCGACGAACTCCTCGCCCTCGGGGTGGGAATGGCCCAGGATGACCTTGGCTCGGGGCACAGCAGCATACGCAGACTGACCGCACTGGCCTTCGACACCGTTAAAATCGACCACAAGATAACAGCCCAGCTCAGCACGTCGCCCATCACCACCCTGACATTCCTCGCCTCGATGATCACGATGGGTCAGGACATGGGGTGGCAGGTTATCGTAGAGGGGCTCGAGGACTCCGGGGCTACCGAGGCGGCAACCATCCTCGGTGTCCCTTACGGCCAGGGCTACCACCTGGGACGCCCTATGCCCGCAAAACACGTCCTTGCCTGGATCTCCGCTGTCCCAGCGACCCGCCGCCAAGACACCATCGGAACTTTTCTGGGCGCTCTCACTTTCCACTGGCAGTTCGTCCGGCTTGGCTCGCCCCACCCGGGCCCGCTGGAAGCCTGCCCGCTAACCGGCTTCCTGGCCGTAACCGGTTCGGCCCAGGAGGCGAAGACTTGGCACCATCAACAGCATTCATCGGCTGGGCGGCACCTCCCGCCTTCCAGGCAGCTGCTGCAGTGGCTCACGGAGCGCGTTACCGGGAACTGTGGCGTGGGGGCCGGTGCCTCTACGGGCGGCCGTGGCTCCGCCAGCATTTATCCAGGGAACCCGGAATTCTTTGTTCTACCGTCGGATCTCTGAAGCAGCCCCGGCCAGCTCCCGCTCCGGAATGGGACGGACGACGGCGGGATCCAGCCTTCTGGAGGCCCAGCGGCGGATGGGTGCTTCCACAAATCGGAATGACCCGTAAGCCGCCAGCACTGTCAGGGCTGCCGTCAACGGTACGCGGACGGCGGGTGAGGGCACCAGGGGAATCAGCAGGATGAAGACCGGCAGGTGCCAGAGGTACATTCCATAGGACAGGTCCCGGCCCGGGCCGGAAAGCCAGCGGTGGCTCAGGACTTTTGAGATGAGGCCGTCCGGCTGAAGGACAAGCCAGCCAATGACCAGCCCGGCCAGTATCGCCAGGGTGGTGGGGCCGGCGGTCCAGAAGACATCAAACCAGGCCCCGGGTGTGGTGGGCTCCTTGAGCGCGAACACGGCGGCCACCAGGGCGAGTGCCGCGAGCGGACCACCCCGGCGTACACCGGCCTGCAGCGAGACATGGAGGCGGGAGCCCGGGCGGATGGAGGACAACACCAGGGCCACGGCGCACCCCAGAAGCAGCTCGTCAGCCCTGGTATCGGGCCCGTTGTAAATGCGGGCCAGCGATGCCCCGCCGGAGACCAGGACGAACCGCGAGACCAGGAACCCGGCCGCCAGGACGGCCGTGGCCCATGCAACCGTGCGGACCCGCCAGAAGCGCAGCATCAGCAGCAGGAGCACCGGCCAGATCAGGTAGAACTGCTCCTCGACAGCGAGCGTCCAAGTGGGGCTCAGCGCGCCGCCGCCGGTCGAGGAACCAAAGGCTCCGAAGTTGGACAGGTTCATCACGTAGCCGGCGGCCGGAATGGCATCGGCTGCCTGACCGCCCCACCCGGACGACGGAAAGATCAGGCCGCCCGTAACAACAACAGCACAAAGAACCAGCAGCGCCGGCCAGAGCCGGGCGAGCCGCTTGGCGTAGAAGACGCGCAAGCGCAGCCGGCCCGTGGCCCGGTACTCCTTCATGATCAGCAAAGTGATCACAAAGCCACTGAGCGTAAAGAAGACGTCCACACCAATGGATCCACCGGGGGCGAACCCGGTGACGGTGTGGAAGAGAAACACCCCGGCCACCGCAACGGTGCGCAGCCCATCAAGTGCATGCTGCCGCCCGGACAGCAGCCCGGATCCGGGCGGCAACGGGCGTTCCTTTACTACCGAGGTTTCCCGGTTTAACAAAAAATTCACTAAGCAAGCATATATAACGTTTTGATAACCCCGCTGGGTGGAGGCTGGGCGCCAGCTGGATGCGGTGGATCTTCAGACCGGCGCCCAGCAGCAACTAAATATCAGCCAGCACGGATCCCGGGTTCTCAATTGCGTCAGCCACGAACCGCAGGAATCCGGCTGCCGTGCCGCCGTCGCACACGCGGTGATCGAAGGTGAGCGTCAGTTCTGTGACCTTGCGGACCGCGAGTTCGCCGTCCACCACCCATGGCTTGTCGATGATGCGTCCCACCCCGAGGATGGCCACCTCGGGGTGGTTGATGATGGCCGCGGAACCGTCCACGCCGAAGACACCGTAGTTGTTCAGGGTGAAGGTGCCGCTGCCCAGTTGCTCCGGCGTCGCTTTGCCCTCGCGGACGACGGCGGTGAGCCGCCGGATCTCCGCGTCCAGTTCACGGGCACTGAGTTTGTCCGCGTTGCGTATCGAGGGGACCATCAGTCCGCGGTCCGTCTGGGCCGCGAAGCCCAGGTTGATGCCGGCGAAGCCAACGATCTCCTGGGCACCGTTGTCGGCCGTTTCGATGCGGGTGTTCAGATCCGGAAATCGTTTTAACCCAGCAGTGACAAAACGAGCGATGAACGCCAGGAGTCCCGGCGTAGTGTGCGGATCGGACTTCTTGAGGCCTGCGCGGAGTTCCACCAGCGCGGTGGCATCCACGCCCACCCAGACGGTGGCCTCGGGGATCTCCGAGCGGCTGCGCGACATGGTGGCGGCAACGGCTTTCCGGACACCCTTGACGGGCGTCCGGGAGGAAATCCCAAGACCTGTGCGGGAATCGGTGGAGCCTGTCGAAACCTCCGGTGATCGAGCCTGTCGAGATTCCGGGCGTTCGGTGGTTGAGCCTGTCGAAACCTCCGGTGATCGAGCCTGTCGAGATCCAGGATGGATGACCGCTTCTACGTCCCTACGCATGATCAGTCCGCTATCACCCGAGCCGTGAACGTTGCCCAGGTCCACGCCGTGTTCCCGGGCCATCCGCCGGACGAGCGGTGAAATGACGGCTCCCAGTTTCCCGGGGACCCTGGTGCGGAGCAGCAGCAGGTCATCGGCCGCCTTCTGGGCGTCAGGCTCAACCGCGGTCCGGGGAGCCCTGGTCCGCCGGGCAGTGCCACTGCCGCCGGGCGTTCCGTAGCCGATCAGCACGTTTCCGGACCCCGATTCCTGGGTTTCGACAGGCTCAACCACCGGACTTTCGTTGGTTGAGCCTGTCGAAACCACCACCGGAGTGTCGTTGGTTGAGCCTGTCGAAACCTCAGCACCAACCGGAAGAACCGAGATCAGCGGCTTACCCACGTCCAGTGTCTGGCCGGGCTCGCCGTGGAGCACCGTCACAGTGCCGGCGTACGGAGATGGGACTTCCACCATGGACTTTGCTGTCTCCACTTCGGCGATGGGCTGGTCCACGCGGATCTCATCGCCCACGGATACCAGCCAGTTGACCAGTTCGGCTTCCGTCAGGCCTTCGCCGAGGTCCGGAAGCATAAATACTTGCAGTTCTGAGGTCATGGTCAGTTCTCCCACTGGAGGTCGTCAACGGCGTCGAGGATGCGGTCCACGCCGGGCAGGTAGTAGTGCTCGAGCTTCGGCGCGGGGTACGGGACGTCGAATCCGGTCACGCGGCGGATGGGGGCGGCGAGGTGGTGGAAGCAGCGTTCCTGGACGCGCGCCACGATCTCGGAGGACACGGACGCGAACCCGTGCGCTTCGGCGATCACCACGGCCCGGCCGGTCTTCCGGACGGACGCGCACACCGTCTCATCGTCAAAGGGCACGATGGAGCGGACGTCGATGACTTCCAGCGAGCGCCCCTCCTCCGCAGCGGCCGCGGCAGCTGCCAGTGCGGTGGGCACGGACGGGCCGTAGGCGATGAGCGTTGCGTCTGTGCCGGAACGGGCGACGGCGGCCCGCCCTTCCGAGGATGTGCCAGCCTCGACGTTGAGGGAGTGCTGCGCACGGAGGTCGTCAAGGTCCACCATGTCCTTGGACCAGTAGAGCTTCTTGGGCTCCATAAACATCACGGGGTCATCCGAATCGATGGCCTCCCGCAGCATCCGGTACGAATCGGCCACGGTGGCCGGGGTGAAGACTTTCAGGCCGGCGGTGTGGGCGTAGTAGGACTCGGAGGAGTCACAGTGGTGCTCCACTCCCCCGATGCCGCCGGCGTAGGGAACGCGGATCACCATGGGCAGTTTCACGGTGCCCTTGGTGCGGTTGTGCATCTTGGCCACGTGGCTGACGATCTGCTGGAACGCCGGATACGCGAACGCGTCAAACTGCATCTCCACCACCGGCCGCATCCCGTTCATGGCCATCCCCACGGCCATGCCCACAATGCCGGACTCGGCCAGCGGCGTATCGAAGCAGCGCTGCTCCCCGAAGGTCTTGGTGAGGCCGTCCGTGATGCGGAAGACCCCGCCCAGGAGGCCCACGTCCTCGCCGAAGACCAGGACGGACGGATCGGCGTGCATGGCATCGGCCAACGCCGTGTTGAGGGCCTTGGCCATGGTGACGGCCTGCGGCCCGGACGCTTCAGCCACAGAAGCGGCGGAAGCCGCAGCCCGGGCAGTTGCCGCGCTGACGTTGCCGTTCGCCTCTGACGAGGTGGTGATGGTCGGACTCATTTCGGCGACTCCTCAGACGACGCTTCGCGGGCAAGTTCGTCGGCCAGCATGGCGGACTGTTCCTTCAGCTGTGGTGTGGGCACCGAGAACACGTGCCGGAAGAGTTCCTGCGGGTCCACCGGAACGTCCTCGCCAAGGCCGTCCCGGAGTTGGGTGGCAACTGCTTCCGCCTTTTCCGCGATCCGCGCGGCGCCGTCGTCGTCCAGCAGTCCACGCCCGGTGAGGTAGGTCTTCATCCGGCTGATGGGATCCTTGGCCAGCCACTCGGCCACCTCGCTGTCCTGCCGGTAGCGGGTGGCGTCGTCGGCGTTGGTGTGTGCCTGCATCCGGTACGTGTGCGCCTCCACCAGGAGCGGCCCGGAACCTTCGCGGGCGAGCTTCACTGCCCGGTCCAGGACGGCGAGGAGGGCCACAACGTCGTTGCCGTCCACCCGTTCGCCGGCCATGCCGTAGCCCACTGCCTTGTGGGCGAGCGACGGCGCCACGGACTGGTGCGCCAGCGGAACCGAGATGGCGTACTTGTTGTTCTGGACGAAGAAGACCACGGGCAGGTGGAAAACGGCGGCGAAGTTCAGGGCCTCGTGGAAGTCGCCTTCGCTGGTGGCGCCGTCCCCGCACATCGCCAGGACCACGGTGTCCTCGCCGCGGAGCTTGGCCGCGTGCGCAACACCCACGCCGTGCAGCAGCTGGGTGGTGAGCGGCGTGCACTGGATGCCCACCTTGTGCCTGGCCGGATCGTAGCCGCTGTGCCAGTCGCCCCGGAAGATGGTCATGGTCTCCACGGGATCAACGCCACGGGCCATCACCGCCACGGCGTCCCGGTAGGTGGGGAACAGCCAATCGCCGTCGGAAAGGCAGAGTGCCGCTGCCACCTGGCAGGCTTCCTGGCCGTGGCTGGACGGGTACACCGCCATGCGTCCCTGGCGGACAAGCGCCGAGTTCTGGTCGTTGACCCGGCGTCCGACGACGAGCTGCTCGTAGGCGGCCATCAGTTCCTCATCGCCGGGCAACGGATACTCGTGGCCGGGTTCGGTGCCCTGCTCACTTTCTGCCTTGAGCCGTCCGTCCAGATCCACCATCTGGATCTGGTGGCGGGCGGGCAGCATGTAGTCCTCCACCGTGATGCCGAACTTCCGCACCGCTTCGGATACGGCATCTTCAGCCGGCAAACGCTGGGCCTGGTCCGGCGCAGGGTGCTCCGCGGAGATCGTCATTGGTCCATCCTTCTGTAGCCACTAGTCGGTTCCAGTATGGCCCTCGAGGAAGTTTCGTATCCAGTAGTTCGCCGAATCATGGAAGGTTCAGCCGAATGGACCTAGTCTGGAAGACGAATTGAAATGTGATCGGGACAACGGGCAGGAGCAGTGGACGAATTGGCACGACTTGAGGGAGACTCCGGGGAGGTGCCCCTGGACGACGTCGACCGCAGGATCATCGCCGAGCTCACCCGGGACGGGAGGATGTCCGTGACCCAGGTGGCCGAGAACGTCCACATTTCCCGCGCCCATGCCTATACCCGCATCGCCAGGCTCACCGGCGAGGGTGTGCTGACCAAATTCACGGCGTTGGTGGACCCCATCAAGGCCGGGTTGAAGTCCTCCGCCTACGTGACGCTCAAGGTGAGCCAGCACTCCTGGCGCGAACTCCGCGAACACCTCAGCTCCATCCCAGAGGTCCATCACATTGCCCTGGTAGGAGGCGATTTTGACGTGATCCTGCTGGTGCGCGCCATCGACAACACCGACCTGCGGCGGGTAATTTTCGACCAGCTGCAGGCCATGCCGGGCGTCTTGGACACACAGACGTTCCTGGTGTTCGAGGATGTTGATACGCGGTAGTAGATGGTGTCGCAAGAGCATCGCCGCGTCCGCAGAAGGCGGCTCACTGAATCAGCGTGGCCCAGGACTCCAGGAACTTCTCAGCAAGATGTGCGTGGCCGGCCGTGTTCGGGTGCGCACCGTCAAAGTCGAATCCCGGGCTGTTGGCACCCGTGAACCAGCCGGCCTCGTAGGCGTCGATGAACGGTGCACCAGCGGCTGCGGCCCCGGCGCGGACGGCGCTGTTCGCACCCTGCAGTTCCTCCGCTAACGGCTGGGGGGCCGAGGGCCCAAGAACCACTACCTGGACGCCGGGCCACAACCTGCGGGCCACCTCGATGGTCTGCGCCGTGGCGGTTTGGATTTCATCAGGGCTGGCGACCAGTGCGTCGTTCTGGCCGCCTTGCAGTAGGAGGACGTTGGGGACGAAGCGCGGATCCGCAGCGGCTTCCCGCAACCGGACTTCGTACTCACGGGCCTGGTTGTCCTGCGGACCACCGCCCCACGCGAAGCCGGTTCCGCCCACACCGTCGATGTTGGAGGGGTATCCGAGCGAGCCGGCAACAAGGTACGCCCACCCCTGGCCTGGCTGGTCCGCGCCGACACCGGCAGTGTACGAATCGCCAAGAATCAGGAGGACGGGCCGGGCGGGAAGCTGGATTTTCACCTGTTGGGCCGTTGCAGTGGCTGTGGGTGTCGGGGTTGCCGTAACAGTCGGCGTGGCCGCCGGAGAGCTTGCCGTCACAGGGCTGACGGCTTCGTCCGGGCCGCGCGGATTGGTCAGGGCGATCCCTGCCACCCCGAAGGCAGCCACGGCCAGCAGAAAGAGTGCACCGTACTTGATCCATTCCTGCCTAGTCACGTTAAGTCCAGCACCGTTTCTCGTCACCGGCACATCTTACCGGCGTCGTCGCGGAGAAACTCAGACCGCCGTCCCGGCGCGAAGGAGCCTAAGCCCGCCCGGCGAACTCCAGTTCCAGGACTGGCTCCGGAACGGGACGGACGACGGCGGGATCCAGCCTTCTGGAGGCCCAGCGGCGGATGGGTGCTTCCACAAATCGGAATGACAGGTAAGCCATCAGCAAGGTCAGGATTGCCGTCAGCGGTACGCGGACGGCGAGTGAGGGCACCAGGGGAATCAGCAGGATGAAGACCGGCAGGTGCCAGAGGTACATGCCATAGGACAGGTCCCGTCCGGGCGGGAAAGCCAGCGGTGGCTCAGGACTTTTGAGATGAGGCCATCCGGTTGAAGGACAAGCCATCCTATGGCCAGCCCGGCCAGTAGTGCCAGGGTGGTGGGGCCGACGGTCCAGAAGACATCAAACCAGGCTCCGGGTGTGGTCGGCTCCTTGAGCGTGAACACGGCGGCCAACAGTGCCAGTCCCGCGAATGGACCGCCCCGTCGCACTCCGGCCTGCAGCGAGCCATGGAACCGGGAGCCCGGGCGGATGGAGGACAACACCAGGGCCACGGCGCACCCCAGAAGCAGCTCGTCAGCCCGCGTGTCCGGCCCGTTGTACAGCCGGGCCAGCGATGCCCCGCCGGAGACTAGGAAGAACCGCGAGACCAGGAACCCGGCCGCCAGGACGGCCGTGACCCAGGCGACCGTGCGGACCCGCCAGAACCGCAGCATCAGCAGGAGGAGTACCGGCCAGATCAGGTAGAACTGCTCCTCGACCGCGAGGGTCCAGGTGGGGCTCAGCGCGCCGCCGCCGGTCGAGGAACCGAAGGCTCCGAAATTGGACAGGTTCATCACGTAGCCGGCGGCCGGAATGGCATCGGCTGCCTGACCGCCCCACCCCGACGACGGAAAGATCAGGCCGCCCGTAACTACAACAGCACAAAGAGCCAGCAGCGCCGGCCAGAGCCGGGCGAGCCGCTTGGCGTAGAAGACGCGCAAGCGCAGCCGGCCCGTGGCCCGGTACTCCTTCATGATCAGCAAAGTGATCACAAAGCCACTGAGCGTAAAGAAGACGTCCACACCAATGGATCCGCCGGGGGCGAACCCGGTGACGGTGTGGAAGAGAAAAACGCCCGCCCCCGCAACGGTGCGCAGCCCATCAAGTGCATGCTGCCGCCCGGACACCAGCCCGGATGCGGGCGCCGCCAGGCGTTCCATACTGTTCGGGATTCCACTACTTGACCAAAAATTCACTCATCAAGCATATATAACGTTTCCATAACCCCGCTGAGTGCAGGCTGGACGCCAGCTGGGTACACGGCGATCCACAAGCCCGGATACCGACGGACGACAGCGGCGGCCCCTCGGCGCCTCGAGCTTTCCTTTGAAAGTTCAAGCGAGGTCTGGCCGCTGGCCCTGCGGATCACTCCTTCGGCACAGAGGCGCAGTCTGGGTGGCAGCCACAATGGCCTCGACCTCGCGCTGGAATGGGTGCCCGGCAGTCGCCATGAAGTTGTGCATTGTCAGGAAACGGGCCCCGGGCGAGGCCATGGGGACAACCACATTTGCGATAAGCAGGCTGTTCTGTGGCCAATGCGCTCCGGCTACGCTGAAAGTCGTGCATTCTCGGTTTATTACTTCGGCTGAGTCCCGATCAATTCCGAGTGGATCACAGCGGACCCCGTGTGCGTGGCAACGAAGCCGTGCCTAACGGGCCACGGACCTAACACCAACCCCTATATGCTTTGAGAATGGCGCAAAGAAATGACATGGGGGCGGCACCATCTTGGGGGCAACGCCTGATAGGTATCGATGGGCTTCGCGGCCTCGCAGCAGTGATGGTTATCATCACTCACACAAACCAGCGGCTCTCACCGGACGCTGGGCCAAGTTGGCTGGGGTCCGCGGTGAATTTCGGCGGTCAGGGTCTCACCCTCTTCTTTGCCCTTTCCGGGTTCCTTCTTTACCGCCCGTTTGTAGGCGCAATAGTGAGTGGAAGTGGGTTCCCATCGCTGAGGAACTATTTCACGAACAGGGCGCTCCGGATATTCCCTGCTTATGTGGCTATTTTCCTTTTCGTGGCGCTCATAGCGGGAGTCGCCTACTTGAGGCCCGCAGCATTGGGAGAGATCTCCGTGGTTGCCGACCAGCCGGTAGGTTATCTAACGGATCCGTTCCTCTTGATCAGTAATGGACTGATGCTTCAAACGCTCACCCCAGGGGCAATAAAAACCGGAATACCCGCGGCTTGGTCATTGACGGTTGAACTCGCCTTCTATGCTGTAATGCCGCTACTGGCGCTTATCGCAATCAAGGTCAATAGTCGACGAAGAAGCGCTGCGGTTTGGTGGGCATCAATGCCTATCGTGGCAATGCTAGTCATTGGGGCGATTGGCAAATATTCGTATGGCCTGATCGCGAATCCCGCCAATAGGGCGGAAGCCTACTGGCTCGAATGGGGCGGCAACTGGACTGCCGTTCTTGGAAGAAGCTTCCTCTACCACGCCGACCTGTTTGCTTGGGGGATGGTTGCAGCCCTGATCCTTAGCCTCTACCAAAGGGGCACCCTATCAGCGCGTACTCTGCATCTATGGCGGTGTGGAGCACTGGCCCTGGGAGTCATGGCAGCAATAGCCGGCTGGCTCTTCGAATACTCCAACTCTGGTTTCGCCGTACTATCGGGAGCGGTTATCCTTTTCGTCGCCACTCCGACCAGACTGCACGGCGCCGGGAGGTTGGCCACCACACTTCAAATGCGCCCATTCGAACGGGCGGGCCAAATCTCGTATAGCGCCTACCTCTGGCACATCCCAGTAATTCTGCTCATTCAGCGGTACAGCCTCGCGCTGCCGGACACGGTCGCGGGCTGGATCGGGAACACAATGCTGGTACTGGCCCTAACCGCCGCACTGTCCACGTTGACCTACAAATTCATCGAGCAACCACCGTTGGCGCTGAAGAAGCGAACCGGCCCCACACAATTCGATCCTCGCAAAGTTGATGCACAGGGTCACAAGACGACATGAAGTCTTACGGGTGTAATGGGGTTATCACCTTCAAGAATGAAACCGCCGGATATCCCGAGATCGCATCCACGGACGCCGCAGAAGAGTTTCGGAAGCAGCAGATCAACGGGATGGGTCCCCACCAGGGGCGGGACAACCCTTCGGATTAGCGGTGCGTTTAGTGGCTTGTATCTTCAAGTTCCCGGGGAATGGTCTGCTGAGATGATTGCTCATGCTGCCGTCCAGGCTGCACTTCTCAAGAGAATACGCGATTTTGTAGTTGTCCGGGTTGCGGTAGCCGCGGGCGGTCATCAAGGGCCGGTTAACTGATTTCCGCTTGATGTGCTTTATCGCGGTGTTATTGGCTTCTACCTTGGCCGTTGTAGCTCCGGTAACGATAAGGACTTCGATCTCGGCCCACCAGCGGCACACGGTCCGGTAGAGCCTGCTTGTCTCGGGCATCGCGGCGCGTTCCACGAGGTCGGCCAAGGCAGTCTTCGCCGCAGCTGCGGCCGCGAGGGAGCCGGTCTGCAGCAGGGTGCGGAGTTGTTCCTTGACCTGCCAGGCGTTCTGAGAGATTCTCGTTGGCCTCGAGCAGCAACATACGGTCCGCCCACGCCGGGTCCGTGGCCCTGCCCCGCCAGCCCCGGCCCTGCTGGGACAGACCCTTGACGGACCGCGGTGAGCATGTCGTTGGCCAGCATCGTCACGTGGAAAAGATTCACCGAGACCGTCGTGCGCGGCAGCCACATCCGCAGCGCCTTCCGGAAGGCCGCGGACGGGTCGATCGCGACGACCTGCACCCCCAGCCGCCACTCCAGCGGCCGCGCGAAGAGCCAGTCCCCGACACCCTTGTGGTCACGTCCATCAACGATGCCCAGGACCTGCCCGGTGTCCAGATCAACAATCGCTGTCATCCACGGCTCGTACCGGGTCCAGGCCTTCGTGCCGGGGTCCTGGAAGAAGCGCACAGACCGGTACCGGTGCTCATCAATGCCCAGCATCCTGGGTGCCAGCAAGTCCACGTCCGGCAGGCGCAGGGCGGCGTCACCGATGACCTTCTGGACCAGCCACCACGAGATCCCGAACGCCAGGGCCGTCTCGGACACGGCCCGTCCCGAGGTGATGACCGCGTCCAGTACCGTCTGCCGCAGCCGCCGTGTCGACCGTGCCCGGCGAGGGACCTGCGGCGTCGCCTCACAGAACGATTTCCGCTCGCATAGGTACTCGTCACAGAACCAGCGCCGCTTGTCCCAGAGAAGCTCCACCCGGCCGGCGACCGGGATGTCCCGCAGCCGCTGGCACCGGCGCTCCTTCACCCGGGACGCGATCACCCCGCAGCTCGGGCAGCCCGGCGGGAATGTGGTCTCCACCGTGATGTGGCGTGCCCCGTCCGGGAGCAGCACGGCGCCGGTGACGCGGTAACCGGGCAGGTTGAAGATCAAGCTGGCAGCATCTTCGGCCGCCAAAGTAGGCTCTAACAAGGCTCGTGGTTCCTGTTCAGGTTGAATGCGTAGATAACACTCATCCCAGCAGGACCACGAGTCCTCTGCTAGCTACAACACGAACCTATTTCCCCGGGAACCTTGAAGAGATTCCCTAACGCTTGTCAACCCTTTTTTGGCTCTGGACGGCAGACAGGCTGAGTGCACCCTCGCCTGTGTTTTGCCGGTGAAGGCTGGGTGCTGCCCCGTCCGGGACAGACCGTCGCCGGGTGCCGCCGGTGGCTGGTGGTGGTGGGGCAGAACGGCATGGGTCTGGTCACCGAACGGTGCGGAGGGCCAGTGGTACTTACCGTGTTAGGCGTGCCCGTTTCGCTTCGAGGGTGTGGGACCGCGACTGGGTGCGCTGTTGGGGCGTGACGGTGTAGTGGGAGGCGATGAGCTCTTTCGCTGCCCGTTTGGTGACTGGCTGCCCTTGGAGGTCGCGCAGCTCGTACATCTGCCCGGTGGTGAGGGTTTTCCAGGTTCTTTCGGCCAGTTTCCTGGCGACCGCGATGGTGGCCTGGGTGTGGCAGTGGCCGTGTTCGGTCATGAGCCGGTGATAGAACGCGGCCAGTAGCGGGTGCGCGGCTCCGCCGCGCCAGTGGGTGCCGAAAATTCGTACGGTTCCGCAGTCTCGCGGTACTTGTCCGGTGGGACTGTCGGGACGATGATGGTGCCGTCTGTGATGGTTGACGCCGGTCCAACTGTGATGCCGTGGAGCTTGTAATTTAGCTTGGCGCGGAGGGCTTCCATGGGCGCCGTGGATTGTTGCCTCGAGCACGCGTATCAGTTTCCTTGATTCATCCCACCCTCCCCGTCGCAGACCCAACCGCTCCCCGGGCCCGGGGAGCGAAAAGCGACGATGGCGGAAAGGGTTTGCCATGGAGGTCAATGATGTCGTTTACCAGCGCGTCGCGGGTATCGATGTTTCCAAGCGCGACGCGAAAGTATGTATCAGGGTCCCATCGACACGTCCGGGCCAGTACTCCTCGAAGGTCACCACCTGGGGTGCGACCGTGCCCCAGATCATGGAGTTGAAAAGGTTCCTGGAAGAGGCCCGCCTTGAGCTGGTGGTGATGGAGTCGACAAGCGACTATTGGAAGCCCTTTTTCTACCTGTTGGAGGACTCGGTACCGGTGCAGCTGGTCAATGCCCGCCAGGCCCGGAACCTGCCTGGGCGCAAGACGGACGTCTCCGACGCGGCCTGGCTAGCGAAAACCGCCTCGTGGGGGTTGCTGCCGCCCTCCTTTGTGCCGCCTCCGCCGATCCGCGAGTTGCGGGNCCTGACGAGGATGCGGACCACAGTCACCCAGGAACGGGCCAGCGGCCCTGCAGCGCTTGGAGAAGTACCTGGAGCACACCGGCATCAAGCTCTCCTCGGTGGCCTCCGACCTGGACGGGGTGAGCTCGACCTTGATCCTGCACGCACTCATCAACGGCGAACGCGACCCCGTGGTCCTCGCGGGCCTGGCCAAGGGACGGCTGAGAAACAAGACCGCGCAGCTCGAAACGGCCCTGACCGGCATCCGCTTCACCGCCCACGACGCTTTCATGGTCAGCCTGCACCTTCAGAACCTGCGCATGCACCGCGAATTTCTGGAAGCCCTGGACGCGCAGATCACCGAAGCGTTTGAACCCTTNCGCTCCGAGATAGAGGTCCTGTGCACCATCCCGGGAGTGAAGGACAAGATCGCCCAGGTCATCATTGCCGAAACCGGCGGGGACATGGCCGCGTTCCCCACGGCACCCCAGCTCGCTTCCTGGGTTGGGGTCGCACCGGGCAACAATGAATCCGCCGGTCGCCACAAGCCCGCAAAAACCAAGAAGGGCAACGCCTACCTCAAGGGAGCACTTGGCCAGGCCGCCCTCAACATCGCGAAGCAAAAGCACGGCTTCTTGTCCATCCGGTACAAGCGGCTCGCCAACCGGCGTGGCAAGTCCCGCGCCATTGTCGCGATCGGACACAGCATCATCACCGCGGCCTACAACATGCTCGCCAACGGTGTCTGCTACGAGGAACCACCCCTGCGGCACTACGGCCAGGCCAACGCAGACAGAACCCGCCAACGCGCGCTCAAGGACCTCACCCAACTCGGATTCGAGGTGACGATCACACGCACCCCAGCCGCATGACTCCCCACATTTTCGTATCAGTTGGCA
>NZ_PZKO01000023.1:0-49701 GCF_014926485.1 Pseudarthrobacter sp. AB1 | reverse complement strand
CATATCGAATCCGGCCGGCACGGAGGATGCCCGCAGCGGCATGTTCTCGTAGTAGGCCTGGAATGCGGCGGTTCGGCGCTGCCGGAACCGCTCGGTGGTGTCGTTGAGCTGGTTGGCGTCCTTGTTCTCCGGAACCTCGTCGGCCCAGTTGTTGTCCACCTCGTGGTCATCCCAGACCACCAGCCATGGTGCGATGGCGTGCGCGGCCTGCAGGTCGGCGTCGGACTTGTATTGTGCGTGCCGCTGCCGGTACCCGGCCAGGCTGGCGGTCTCGGGGCCCTGGTGGTCGCGCGGGTTGCAATAGGATCCACCGCGAGGCGGGTCCAGATCACGAAGCCGTCCGGCCATGGCTCGCCCGAGGCGATGCCCAGCAGGAAGGGATCGGTGCGGAGGCCGGCGTCGTCCGCTGTTGAAACGGCGACGGCGGCACCCGGCAGGGCGGCGACGAGACTGCGTGACAAGACCTGTTGACTCCGTTAGGTTTCGACAGGTTCAACCACCGACGCCCGGCAGCACATGCCACCTTGTCAGGAACTTCTGCCGGGAGGAGACTTTTCCTACGTCATCCTCCTTTGCTGAAGGGACGGCGGCGGAATCGGTGGTTCTCCTGGGGGCGAGCGGCCCTCGGGGGTGGCAGGGCGAGGAAGCCATGGACGGACCTGGTGCCAGGAATGAGTTCATCGTCGTCAGCGGGGAGGCGGCGGGGAGCAGGATTGTCATTCCGCACGGGGACGTCCCCATCGGCAGCGACGATGGCTCCCGGATCCGCCTGCCGGTCTCAGGTGTCAGCCGCCGCCACGCGCTGCTAACCTCCGCCGACGGCCGGACCCTCCTCGCTGACCAACAGTCCCGGAACGGTAGCTGGGTGAACGGGCACCGCATCAGCTCGCCGACGGAACTGACTGACGGGGACCTGGTTCAGTTCGGCCAGGTCAGGCTGCGGTTCATCGACAGGAAAGCCGACGGCGGCCACGGCGCACCCCACGGGAGCGGCGGCAAGAACGGGACGAGGCCAGCCCCGCAACCGTCCGGGGGTCGGCTGGGAACGGCACTGATGTACGCTGCCGGCATCAACGTCGTCGGGATTTTGGGTAACAGCCTCGCCTCGTTCCTCACCGAGCTGACGCCCACCTGGACGTGGTTCATCACCCCCTTCATCGGATTGCTGGTTGCCCTGGTCATAGAGACGCTCGGCTATTACCGGAAGGGTCAAGGCGCCCCGCAGCGGCCACCCGCTGGCCACGAACCCGGGCCCGGGCTGGCGCCTGCGCCCCGGCGACCGCTGGGGGTCACAGTGCTGCTGACGTTGCTGCTGCTCGGAGGCGGCGGCTGGCTGGTCACCGCCGGGGTGAGCTACGCCGTCGGCTACTTCTCGGGTAACGAAGACGGTGTGCAACGGCTGGAAAGCCAGGTGGTGGCCGAAGCGCAGGGAGTCAGGGTGACTGTCCTGGGCGTCCAAAGCACAGCCCACTTCACCCGGGTGGAGATCCTCGTCAACAACGGGACCAGGAACTCGATATCCCTGCCGCTGTTCCAGAACGCGCTGCTCACCGGCCCGGACGGCACCACCTTCGACGCGAGTGCCTTCCGCAGCAACTGGCAGCCCCAGATACCGGCAGGCGGGCAGCGCAGGGGAACCCTCAACTTCGAGAGCCAGCTGCCCGAAGAGCCGTCGAGGGTGACGCTCAGCTTCGCCACGGTCTTTGTGCAGGGCTTCGACGGACCCAAGTCCATCACAGTTCCAAACATTCCACTGAGGCCGCTGGACGCCGAGGTTTCGGCGTTGCCAGCCCAGCCGGCTCCTGCCCGGTAAGTGCCGTTTCAGGTTGTGGCCGAACCGAGGTACTTCCTGGCCGTTGCGACCTTCATGTACATTCTCAGGTTGCTCCCGCCGGTTGAAGCAAAACCGTGACGGGTGTACCAGTCCACCAAGCCCGGATTGTCGGCGTCGACCACGATGATTTGGCCGCCGCCGAGATCCGAGGCGCCCACAATTGTCTCGAGCGCCGCACGGAGAAGCTGCCACCCCCACTGGTTGATCTTGTCGCCGCGCAGGGAGCGGTCGAGCGCCAGCTTAGCCAACAGCCAACCGGGGGCGTTGCGCAGTACTTTCCGTTGGAGCGGCTTCGGCATGTCTTCCCGGACTACGAGCGTGGGGCAGATGGCAAAGTATCCCACGATCCGTTCGTCGTGGGCGGGCCGCTGTTCGAGCAGCAAGTAGACCATGCTCGCACCGGCCTCTACCGCCTGGGCCGCGTAGTCTGTCAGCCACTTGTTGTAATCGACTTCACCACAGTCAAAGGCCCCCAGATCATGCCCGGGGGCCAGCCTCGCAACGCGAATCGTCGGCCCGCTCATCGACCGATGAGGCGCGGAAGCTTGGACAGTGCTGCCAGTTCTGCGGACTCGTCTGGGACGTCGAGAGATGCCATCATGGCATCGAAGACCTCGGGTGCCATGAGAGTGACGTCCGAACGTGAGATGACTTTTTGTGCAGCCTGCCGGGCGGCATCGGTTACGAACGCAGACTTTGTCACGTGAAGCAGCTCCGCCGCTTCCGTGATCAACTCGTCAGTGCTCTGGTCCGTGCGCAGCTCTAAGCGACGCGTTTTTGTGCTTGCCATAGTGATCGCCTCCATCTGCAAATGTACGGCATTTGTACGGTTCGGGATAGAGGTTTTGTCGCTGTCGAGATTCGGCAGGCCCGACTGAAGTAGGATCGGCCGCTCTTCTGGGGTAGTGATTGCAGGGGGCAACGCCGGGAAGGTCGGATACACAGGTGGACGAATTGCTGGCCTCCCACCACACCCGGTGACGGCCGGAATGCCGGTTGGGTAAGCCTGTCCGCCGATGGTTGGGCTTTTGTCGAACCCGGTTCCGGCAAGCCCAACACCGGCAGGCCGCCGTCGACCCGTCCTGGGCTATTAATTTCTACACGTTTTGCGCGGACGCTCTCGCGCTTTGGCCGCTCGGCGGGTTCACCGTCCAGAGTCCTGGTGTCGTAGTCCCACGTGTACCGACCGCCGGTCAAAGTCGGCGTCTTTGCGGGTGTGCTCTGTTGCAGTCGGCCCCCATGATCGAACTCCGCCCTGGCGGCCCCGGCGCAATCGGTTTCCTTCACGCGGAACAGGTCCACGTGGCTACGTTCGAGGCCCTGTCCCGGGAGCTCAGGCCCTCTGCTCGCACGGTCCACCGGGTGGATCCGGAAGCTCTGGTGCTTGCCAGACAGGACGTTTCAGGGGGGGCCATGCGCGCCGTCCTGGCCGGGCACCTGTCTGAACTCCGGAAGGCGGATGCGAGGTCGTCCTTTGCGCCTGTTCAACGCTCGGCGAGGTGGCGGAAGACCTGTCAGGAGACGGTCTCGAAGTGATCCGGATCGACCGGCCGATGCTTCGTCGGGCCGTTACCCTCGGCCCTCGGGTCGGGGTCCTCGCGGCGCTCACAAGCACCGTTGAGCCGACCACGGGCGAGGCCGGGTCCTTGTAATCCACCTTGACGTCGTTGGCCCAGTTGCGGTGGACGTCGCCGGTGAGGACCACGGCGTTGTGGACGTTCGCGTCCACCCAGCCCTGTGTGATGCGGCGGCGTGAGGCGGCGTAGCTGTCCCATCCGTCCATGGAAGCGTCGTCGATCTCGGGCGCCTGGTTCCTGTCCCGCTCGGCGAAGAACACCTGCTGGCCCAGGATGTCCCAGCGTTGCGTGGAGTTCTGAAGGCCGTCCAGCAGGCACTTCTCCTGCTCGGTGCCGGTGATGGTTAGGTCCTCGGCCAGGCGCTCGGCCACGTTGGGAACCGCGTCCTAGAAGGCAGACTTCGGCGACGCTATTGAGACCTATGGCCTTCAGTTACGCCAGTAGATTGAGGCGGGGCAGAGCTTTCCTGTTCCTTTGGTTCAAATTTTCCAAAGGTCCATTCGGCCGTCTTGTTCCCACGTTGGATCCGAGTCGGGTGCCAGGAACGGAAGTCCAGCCGGGGCGCTTCGGGAAAGTCCTCTCCGATGGTCCCCAGTGCGACGATGTAAGCTCCCTGCAACTCCTCTCTGTGCAAGAGATGATGCCAGGAGCCCGAGGCATTCCGGTGACCTTCGAAAACAGCGGGATCGCTCTTGATCAGCTGCTGCGCCCGTTGTGGGGACAGACCAAGTAGCGTTCCGACCTCGCGCACGGTCATGCCCTCTTCCGTCAGGGTGTGGGCGGCGTGGCGTGTCAGCGCGGACGCCTGCACCTGGGATTCGGCGGCTAGCGCGGCTGCTCGGACTGCTGCTTCCACAGCTCGCTCCAGTACGCCATCCATCTTGACGGTGACGACGATTTCGAAGGAATCCTCCGGTTCGCCAGTCAGTAGTGCCGCAGCGTCCCGCACCATGTATGGAACCTTGTCCAAGCGTTTGGCCTGCGTGAACAGGCCGTCAATCTCGGGGACTTCGACAGCCCGCCATTTCCCGGATCGTTCTGCGATTGCGGTGAGTTTCATGCTTTCCCCCTTAGTTTCTGGAGGATACTCTTAGCGGTTGGTTCGGCTATCTCCGCGGCACGGAGCTTTGGTTTTGGCCGATGCGAACGACGGTGTGCTCTTTGCCCTCTCGGACCTGTAAGTCGTCCTGACGGGTGAGATGTCAAGGGATCGTGACGACATCGAAGCCGACCTGCGTGCTGCGGGGTTCGTCCCTCATCCGGCGATCACCAAAGCAGTCAAGCTTTTGGTTGCGGCAGATCCGGACAGCTTATCCGGCGAGGCGAAGAAGGCACGCAGCTATGGGATTCCGGTTGCGGGTGAGGGTACCTGCCAAAGCTGCTGCGGAAATAGACGGGCGGTGAGGCATCCCTGAACCGACGACGTAAGGATTACTGAATGCAGATGAACAAACAGACGCTCGAAGAGGACGGGTTCACAGGCTTCCAGTCGTTTCGAGAGATGGAAATCAACCGAGTTCCGCAGGTACCCGGAATCTATACAGTGCTCAAACCAGAGGGATTTCAGCCGCTGTTCCTTGCGAAGAGCGTGGGCGGACAGTTCAAGAAGCGGGATCCGTCCCTGTTCCAAGCCGCGTTGGAAACGCATTGGATCGAGGATGCAGAGGTCCTCTACATCGGAAAAGCTGGTGCTGGAACTGCCGGTACCCGGGGACTCCGAAAGCGCATTCAAGAGCTCGCTGACTTTGGCCGAGGGAAGCCCGTAGGGCATTGGGGCGGGCGGCTGCTGTGGCAGCTCGCCGACTCTCAGTCACTGGTCATCGCCTGGAAAGAATTGGAGGCGGCCGAGGTAAATTCCACCGAAGCCGCGTACCAGGCTGAGTTCATCAGCCTCTGCGGACGGCTGCCGTTTGCCAACTTGGTGCAGGCTCGGGGCAAGGGGTAGCTGCGACGACCTTCCTGGGGCCCCTGATTCCCCAAATGCCGCAGAAGGCCTCGAGTTCGGCCGCGGCACTTTGGCTGCCCGCCGTCGACTTCTGCCCCCACCGTATAATCTGAGCATGCCGATCACGCGCTTCCACGGAGGCCTCCATGCCCAGCAGCCCACTCTCAAGCAGAGGGGGATCGACCAGTGAGCGGCGGTCTTGTCGCGCTGCTGGACGACGTTGCAGCACTGGCCCGCATAGCGGCCGCCTCGGTGGACGACATCGCCGCCGGGGCCGCGAAGGCGGGGGCCAAGGCTGCCGGCGTGGTGATCGACGACGCCGCCGTCACCCCGCAATATGTGTCCGGGGCGGACCCATCCCGGGAACTGCCGATGATCAAGCGGATCTTCTGGGGCTCGCTCCGGAACAAGCTGTTGTTCATCCTCCCGGCGCTGCTGCTCGTGAGCGCTTTCGTCCCGTGGGCCATCCCGTTCATCCTCATGCTGGGCGGCACCTACCTTTGCTACGAGGGTGCCGAGAAGGTCTGGCACAAGCTCCGCGGAGACCACTCGGACGAAAAGGCGCCCGCGGTAGAGCGGGGTCCGGAGGCGGAGGCCAAGGTGGTCAAGGGCGCCATCACCACCGACTTCATCCTGTCCTGCGAGATCATGGTCATCTCGATGAACGAGGTGGCCGGTGATTCCATCTGGGTCCGGGCGTTCATCCTGGTCATCGTGGCTCTGGTGATCACCGTGCTCGTGTACGGTGCCGTCGCACTCATCGTCAAGATGGACGACGTCGGCCTGCACCTGGCCGCTAAGGATTCCGCGGGCTCCCAGCGCTTCGGCGAGCTGCTCGTCAAGGGGATGCCCTCGGTGCTGGCCGCGATCACCCTTATTGGGACGGTCGCCATGCTGTGGGTTGGTGGCCACATCATGCTGCAGGGAGCATACGACCTCGGCTGGCATGCACCCTATGACTTGGTCCATGCCCTGGAGACCCCGGCCGCCGGGATCCCGGTGGCGGGCAGCTTCCTTGCCTGGCTCGTGAATACCTTGTGCTCTGCTGTCCTCGGAATCATCTGGGGACTCCTCGTCATGGCCGTCGTGGGCCCGCTGCTCAAAGTGCTGCCGTTCGGCAAGAAGAGCGGTCACGAAGACGGCGACGTCCGCGCCGAATTGGCAGGGTACCGGCCGGCTAAGCACAACGACGGTTCCGCCGGATAAGCGCTCATTTGGGCGGAGCCCCCAACGCCGCAAGGGAGGAGCTCACCGAGAGGCAGGCCATTCAACGACTGCTGAGCTACACGGAGGTCGTGGTGCCGCTGCGCCGCTGGATGGCCGCTGCCATGATTACGTCCGGCTCATGGAGGGCCAGGGCATCGAACTGCTGCTGCCAGAGCGCCAGCTCGCGGTCCATATATAGCCTGCGCGAGGGGGTCCATTTGGGCCAGATGTCCGGCTCCACCTGAGGTGGTCCGGCCCGGACAGGGACCCGGGGTCGGGCCTGGTCAGGGACCGGAACCGGCGGCTGGTTCCGTCTAGGGCTAGCAGCGGCTTGGGGCCCCGTGAGTCTGGGCTTGAGGCCCAGCAGCCTGAGTATGACGTTGGACAGGCCCCAGATGGTGGCGAAAAGGACGAACGCAACGATCAAGAAGGCGATCCATAGGACGAGGCCGATCGCGGGAAAGAGCATCATGGCTCATTTTACTTTTCAAGACCATGTTTGGATAAGGGGTTAATCGTCGCCGGCAGGTGCTACAACTCTATTTAGGGGAGCAACTGCCGTTCGCCCACGGCCACCGGATCTTCGAACTCGACGTACGTGCGGCGGCGCTGCTGGCGCGGGAAGCGCCTCACCGGGTCCCGGCGTCGGACATCCCGCGTACGGAGCGATCGGGAAGTGTTCCGAGAATGCGTCCTCTGAGAAATTATGGTCACTTACCCAATCACTAAAGCACTTAGTGGTCATTTTTATGACCTTTATTGGTAGGATCTAAAATGTGGCCACGAAGAGAACGTCCCTAAAGACGCAGCGGACTGCGCGCACAATCGGCGAGCAGCTGGTTACCTGGCGAAAACTACTCGGCCTCACCGCCGAGCAGGTGGCCGACCGCGCCGGGCTCAGTCGCAACACACTCCGCAAGCTCGAACATGGCGAGCTCGGAGTCGGTTTCGAGGCCTTCCTCGACGTTGCGCGGGTCCTCGGCCTCGGAGATCAGCTCAACGTCGCCTTCGACCCCTACGAGAGCGACTTCGGCCGCGCGCGGGCAGACCAGGAATTGCCGCAGAGAGTGCGCCGATGAGTGAACCAATCGAGGTCGATCTCGAAATGGAATCAGGCACTGTGAACGTGGGCCGGGCCTTCATTGCGGCGAAGCGGGGAGTGGTCACCACCAACTTCACGTATGCCCTTGATTACCTCGCCTTGCCAGGCTCCTATCCGATCGACCCGGCCCTGCCACTCTCGGGCGGAAACCACGCAGTCAAAGGTCTCCCCGGTGCCTTTGACGACGCGTCACCAGACCGCTGGGGACGCCACATCATCACGAAACGGCTCCAGGCGGAGGCGCGACAGTTCGGCCGGAACGCCGGGACGCTCACTGCCTTGGACTTCCTCCTGGGGGTGTCCGACCGCACCCGGCAGGGCGCAGTGCGGTTCCGGGTGGGGAACGGCCAATACCTGAGTGACGGAACCGACGTGCCCAAGCTCGTGCAGCTTCCCGAGCTCCGTCAGGCCGCTCAAGACGTCGAGAGCGATCCAGGCAACTTGAGTGCGCTAAAGAAACTACTCGACGCCGGGACCGGCAGCCTTGGGGGAGCCCGCCCCAAGGCATCCGTACAAGACGGCGGCCGGTTGGCGATCGCTAAATTTGGGCATCAAGGCGACCACTGGGCGGTCATAGCCTGGGAAGCGGCCCTGCTGCGAATGGCCGAAGCGGCCGGCATCTCCGTTCCCCGGCACCAGCTTGTGCCCCTGGGCGGCACGGATTCAGTCCTCGTTCTCGATCGCTTCGACCGGGACGGGGAGCGGAGGATCGGTTACTCGTCGGCGATGACAATGCTTGAGCTGAACGATGGCGCGCACGGCGACTACCTCGATCTTCTGGACGTTATCGATGAGAACTCCGAGGAACCGAAAGCCGACCGCCAAGAACTGTTCCGGAGGATTGCCTTCAATATCGCGGTGAACAATACAGATGACCATCTTCGGAACCATGGCTTCCTCCGCGGGCGCAGTGGCTGGCGGTTCTCGCCGGCGTTCGACGTCAACCCGAATCCCGACCTGGCTGCGGAGAGAAGCACCGCCGTTGACGGAGCGACCACCCGGGACGACGCCATGGCGGCACTTCTCGATTCGGCTGAATACTTCGTTCAACCCAGCCAACGGGATACGATCCTCGCCTCCGTGCGCAAGGCGTTGGCTGCTTGGCGGAAGGCAGCGGATGCCTGCGGGATACCTCGAACCGAGTTGGAGCTTTTTGCGCCACTGTTCGACAACCCGCCGCTGCGTTTGGGCTCTCAGACAGAGTGAACTCCTGAAATCGTCCGGTAGCCACTTTCTCCTGCTCAGGGCCGGCCATACGCTGCGCGGCCTGGCCACCTACCTGTATCCGGTGCAAGGATGGGCGGGTGCGGTCCGGTCGCAACCCAGCGGCCCTGGACCCCTCAAGATACCCACATTCACCGAATCGAAGGACCATCATGAAGGCAGCACGTTTCCATGGCCGCAAGGACATCAGGATCGAGGATGTGCCGGAGCCGGAGCTCCGTGCCGGGGCCGTCAAGATCGACGTCGCCTGGTGCGGCATCTGCGGCACCGACCTGCACGAGTACCTCGAAGGCCCCATCTTCGTCCCCGCCCCGGGTCACGCCCACCCGCTCTCGGGGGAGGAGGCTCCGGTGACTCTGGGGCACGAGTTCTCCGGGACTGTGTCTCAAGTCGGCGAAGGGGTGACGGGCCTCGCGACGGGGGACAACGTCGTCGTCGAACCTTATTTTGTCTGTGACGAATGCGATTCCTGCCTGGCGGGCAATTACCATCTGTGCCGCAAGATGGGGTTCATCGGGCTCTCCGGCGGCGGGGGAGGCCTGAGCGAGAAGATCGTGGTGGACGCGCGGTGGGTGCATCCCATCGGGGATATTCCGCTGGATGAGGCGGCCCTGATCGAGCCGCTGTCCGTGGCGCACCATGCGGTGGCGCGCAGCGGCGTGAAGGCCGGTGACGTGGCGCTGGTGGGCGGATCGGGTCCGATCGGGCTGCTCACCGCGGCGGTCCTCAAGGGCATGGGCGTGACCACGATCGTCAGCGAGCTGACGCTGGCCCGCAAGGACAAGGCGGTTTCCAGCGGCGTGGCGGACCATGTGCTGGACCCCAGCCAGGAGGACGTCCCGGCGCGGGTGCTCGAACTCACCGGCGGCACCGGCGTGGACGTCGCCTTCGAATGCGCGGGCGTGAACGCTGTGCTGGACACCATGCTCGACGCCGTCCGGCCCGCCGGTGTGGTGGTCAACGTGTCCATCTGGGGCGCTCCGGCCACGGTGGACATGCAGAAGCTGGTGCTGAAGGAGATCGACCTGCGCGGGACCATAGCCTACGTCCGGGACCATGCGGCCGCCATCAAACTGGTGCAGGAGGGCAAGGTGGATCTCAAGCCGTTCATCACCGGCAGGATCGCGCTGGAGGACCTGGTTGAGCAGGGCTTCGACGCCCTGATCAACCACAAGGAGACGGCGGTGAAGGTGCTGGTGCATCCGTAGGAGCTGGCGGGCCAAGGCAGCGCGCATCGGCCCATGCGAGAATGGCGCCATGAGCCACGACGAGCAACAGTTTGCCGCGCCGGAAGCACCAGCTGCCTTCCACCCCGCATTCGAAGCCGCCTACCAGGCCGCCCAAAAGAGCCTCAGCGAAGGCGGCATCCCCATCGGAGCAGCGCTCGCCCGTGACGGTATGGTCATCGCAAGCGGCCACAACGAACGGGTCCAGAACGCCGATCCGATAGCGCACGGTGAAATGTCCGCCCTACGCGCCGCCGGCCGGCAGAAGAGCTACCGGGACACCACGCTCTACACCACCCTGGCCCCGTGTGCCATGTGCGCCGGAACCATCATCCAGTTCAAAATCCCCCGCGTGGTGGTGGGGGAGGCACACACGTTCGACGGCGAACTTGAGCTTCTGCGGTCACGTGGCGTTGAGGTGGTGGTCCTGGACGACCAGCGTTGCGTGGACATGATGCGCACCTTCCAGGCTGACTACCCGGAGCTGTGGTCGGAGGACATCGCCGAGTAGGACTGGACGAGCGCGGCCTGCCACCCAGCCCGTGACCGTGCGCCGCGCAGACAGCGCGGCGCACGGTGCACTGTGCACTAGTTCCGCGCCGGTTCCTTCTCACGGTCGGCCGTCTTGTAGGACTCCCAGAAGGTGGCTCCCACGATGCCGAGGGGGCGCGGGTCGAACACCGGGTCGAGGCCAAGCTTCCGCTGCGCCTCGAAGTCCTTGAGCGCCTTGAACGCGGGTTTCTGCAGGATCAGGATGCCCACAATGTTCAGCCAGGCCATCAGGCCGACGCCAATGTCGCCCATCGTCCAGGCGTCGGCCGCGGTGTTCACGCAGCCGTAGGCAACGGCGATGAGGATCAGGAGCTGCAATGCCATCGTGGCGAGGCGGCCCACACTGACCTTGACGCCCGGAATGATCCTGCTCGAGGAATTACCCACCAGGAAGCGCAGGTTGGTTTCGGCCATGTAGTAGTAGGCGAAGACCGTGGTCAGGCAGAAGAAGATCAGCGTGATGGCGATGAACGCCGCGCCGACTCCCGGGAAGACGCTGTCGAATCCGGTCTGCACGAACTGCGGGCCCACCGTTGCCGTGGCCGAGAGCAGTCCACCTTCGACGAGGACGCCGCTGTCCTCGGTGCCGCCGGAGAACACGCGGTAGGCGCCGGTGGAGAGGATCAGGAATCCGGTGGCCGAGCAGACGAACAAGGTGTCGATGTAGACCGCGAATGCCTGCACCAGGCCTTGCTTGGCGGGGTGCGAGACCTCGGCGGCGGCGGCAGCGTGCGGGCCTGTGCCCTGGCCGGCCTCGTTGGAGTAGACGCCGCGTTTGACGCCCCACATCACGGCCAGGCCAATGACGGCGCCCATGGCCGAGTCCATGCCGAGCGCGCTGCGGAACACCAGGGAAAGGATCTCCGGCAGCTGAGCGGCGTTGACGAAGACCACCACCATCGCGAGCACGATGTAGGCGACGGCCATGAACGGGACGACGAAGGAGGCCACGCTGGCGATCCGCTTCACGCCGCCGATGATGACGAATGCCAACACAATGACGGAACCGACGGCGACTATCCAGGACGGGATGGTCCAGGCACCGGCGATTGCCGTGGCCATCGAGTTCGCCTGCACGCCCGGCATGAGCACGCCGCAGGCCAGCACGGTCACGGCTGCGAAGACGTAGCCGTAGACCTTGAAGAAGCCCGCGCCCTTGGTGTGGGACAGACCGCGGGAGAAGTAGTAGGCGGGGCCGCCGCGGTATTCGCCGGTCAGCGGGTCGCGGGTCTTGTAGATCTGGCCGAGGGTGGACTCGATGAACGAGGTGGAGGCGCCAAGGAACGCCACCATCCACATCCAGAACAGGGCACCGGGGCCGCCGAAGGCGATTGCGGTCGCGACGCCGGCGATGTTGCCGGTGCCGACGCGGCCGGACAGGGACATGGCCAAAGCCTGGAACGAGGAGACGCCGGCGGCGGACTTCTCACCCCGGATCAGCTGCTGGATCATTCCCTTGAAGTGCCGCACCTGCAGGAAGCGCGAACGGACGGAGAAGTAAACGCCGGTGGCGAGGCAGAGATAGACGAGCCAGTCGCTCCAGATCACGCTGTTGATGGCTGATAAAGCATTGCTCATAAGTGTGGGTTCCCTCCAGGAAGAGCATGGGTGATGCGGTTGGTGCCTGCGCATACGTCGGTAAACGAAGTGGCGCACGACACCAAAACCTGTGAAGTTTCTCACAAGGTATCGGCGCAAGTCCATTTGGCGGTGTTCCGGCCGTTTTGCCGGCTCCGGAGTAACCGCGGTGGGTGCCGTTTGACCGCTCGCCGCGGTCGGGTTTCGGCAAGCTAAACCACCGACGCGCGTCAGCGCACCCGGATGTTCGAAGGCTTCCCTGGAACGTCCAGCGGCTTCATGCCCGCGGCCCGAGCCTGCAGCACACACCACTTACGCAGCGGCATACCCAGCACCTTGGGCAGCGAACCGTGGTGCTGCTTCACCAGCGGCGTCCCCACGGACCCGAAAAGGGAGATGCTGATACCGGTCTCTCCATGCAGCAGCGGATCCGCAAGCACCAGCTTCCATGCTTTCGCCAGTGCCTTGGCTGCTGCATCGGAGTTGCCGTTGACGCCGTGGAAGCTTTGCGCCAGGTGGGCGTTCATCCGCTGGTGCTCGGTCAGGGTGGGGGATACAGGCGCCGGGGCGGTCTTGGCCGCCGCAGCCCGCGGCTGGACGGTAACGGAGCCCCGGGCGGCCATTGTGAGGTCGGCGAGTTCGACGTGCAGTGCGGCGATCTGCCGGTGAATGGCGCTGATCCGTTGGACGAAGTCGGTGTCCCCACCCGCCAATGAACCTCGCAGCTTGGCTTTCACTTCGGCAGGTAATGTGGTGCGGAACAGCGCACAAAGCGCAGTCGCTAAGCGAAGCCGGGCGCCTTCTTCTGACATTACCAGCGGCGACCGGCTGGTCGAGTTCGAAATCACGGCAGCCAAGGCCGGAAGGCTGCCGTACACCTTGCCCCAGCGGATCCGCTCGATGGCTGTCCCCCCGTCCACCTGCGACGAGTAGACGCTCTGCATAAGCAACAACTGCTGCGGATCGAAGGCGGGGAAGTGCTGCGGAAGGATCTCGGCCCGCAGGACTGAGCGGACCGCATCGAGCTGCCGCGAGACCTGCTCTATCGGATTGGGGACCGCCATGCCGCCGGCAAGCCTCCACGGTTCACCCGTATCGGTTGCCGACACCACACGTTGCGGGAAACCCTTCCACTCGCTGACCATAAGTGTCCCGTGCCGCACGTTGTAGAAAAGCCAGTCAATTTCGGCAACAGGCTTGCCAGGGGCATCCACCCGGCAATTGCTGAACGCCCACACGTCGTCGTCCAGCAGCCCACACAGGATTGCGACGTCGCGGTCAGAGGGACGGTGCGCCGCGGAATTGGCGGAAGGAAAATGCAGCAACGAAGGCCTTCTGGGGCGCTGGAACCGGCAGAGGGGACCCCGCACCCCCAGCCCGCAGCGCGACGTGCGCTACGCCATCATGACTGGGCACGCGTTCCATCCGCAAGTATCTCCAGCCGGGGAGCGCGGCCCAGCGGGATGGGGGCCCGGCGGGATGAAACCGGGAGTTACTGCGCCGGCTGGCGGGCAGGGGCGAGGCGGGCGGCCAGGCCACTGAGCAGGATGGTGATTCCCTCGTCGAGTTCTGCCATCCCGTCGTAGTCGACCAGGACGGGGGCGAGGGCGCGCAGGCGCGGGAACTCCTTTGGCGGCAACCGGTGCAGGCCCAGACGGAGCAGGGCTTCATTTTCGTCCGGATCCACAACGAACTCCTGCAGCTCGTTGAGGATGTGACCGTACAGGTATCCGTAGTAGGCGCGGTAGACATGGAGGGCATCGGCCGGAGAAAAGCCGGCGTCGATCAACATCGACAGGATCTGCTCCAAGGGCCGCAGCGTCCCCAGGGGGCGAAGGCCCAAGGGGGTGGACAGAGGGCGGGTCACCAGCAGGGGCACAACATTGGGGTGCCGGAGCGCCAGGAGGCGAAGATCGTGGGCGATGCGCCGGAGCTGGGCCTGCCAGTCCGGGTCGTCAGGAAAAATGGCCAGCTCGTCAAACACCAGCTCTGACACGCCGTCGAGCAGCGCCGCGCGGTTTTCCGCATAGCGATACAGCCCCATGGGATCCCGGCCAAGTTCCTGCCCAAGCCGGCGCATCGTGAGCGCATCAAGCCCTTCGGCATCCACCAGGTCCAGCGCCGCGGAGAGCACAATTTCACGACTGAGCCGCTTCTTGCTGCCGTGCGTCGAGCCGGATATCGGGTTCTCTGCGGGTGGCATTGGGTTCCGTTCAGGTAGAGGCGGATGACCCCTCAGCCGAGGCGCCAATCGATGGGGAAATTCACTGGCAAACCCGCATGGGCTTGTTTAACTTGTAGTCTACGCCTAAAGTCTACATTGTAGAGACAATGTTTAGCGCCCGTTACAGGCAATCAATCCTGGAACGCCTGGCCGTACCGGCCCGTCACGCGAAGCTGATTAAATTCATGCGGCGTGACCCAGAACCGCCCCAAGATCACACCACTCCCGAAGCTGCAGTTCCGCAGATGCCGGGTTCCCCCTGACGCCGTGTGCGCAGGCAAGCATTGGCCGCCGCAACAACGCGGTGGCATGACCCCCAAGCGGAAGAGACTTTCATGACGACCATCCACGCGGACGAGGCTTCCCTGACGAATTCGGACTTCGACCACTTCGACCAGTTCCTCCAGGAAGCCACCGCCTTTGACCCGGACGCCGGGGCAGCGCTTGGGCGGAACCGACTCTACGGCCTTTACACGAGCTGGTGCTTCGTGTCCCAGGGCGCACCGGGTCCCGAAGACGCATTTTGGGCGGCCATGAAGCAAAAGGGGATCCGCCCCGGACACACACGGCTCCGCATGAAAGGGCCTGCGGCCACAGACTACATCCTGTCCACGTATCCCAAGATGGTGTGAGGCAGATGCGCGTCACCGCAGGCGCCGCGGCATTCTTCGCATCCCGCTTAGCCCGCCGGCCGGCGGCTTAACCGGCTGGCAGGCCGCCAAGCGCCGCCCACGCGAGCCCTGCTCCCACCCCCACAACCAGGACCAGCACGGCCCCGGCCACGGCGGTCCGGCCAGCCCACGGACGCGGGCTGAACTCCCCGGCTCCGGGGGAGTCCGGTGACGCGGCGCGGAACGCGGGGGCGAGCCAGCGCAGGTAGTAGAAGAGGCTAATCACGGTGTTGACCGCGGCCGCAAGCGTTAGCCACCAGAAGCCGCCGTCCCACGCAGCGGTGAACACTGTCAGCTTCCCCAGGAAGACGGCGGTGGGCGGGGTCCCGACCAGGCTGAGCAGCGCCACCACCAACGCCACAGCATGCCACGGGCGGGCCGCGGCCAGGCCCTCGTAGGCGCGGAGCTCCATCCGGTCCGGGTACGCCGCGATCACGGCGAACGCGGCGAGGTTGGTGACCGCATACCCGGCCAGGAACACCACGAGCGACGGCAGGGCAAGTGGTACGGATCCGGCCACCGCAACAGGCATCAGCAAATACCCGGCCTGGCTGACGGTGGACCAGCCCAGCAGCCGCCGCGGGTTTGACTGCGTGTACGCGGCCAGGTTGCCCAGCGTCATGGTGAGCACGGACAGCAACGCGATCAGCAGCGGCCAGCGCACCGTGCCGGGCATCATCTCCAGCAGCCGGTACGCGGCCAGGAAGCCGCCGATCTTCGGCACCGTCGTAGCGAACGCCGCCACCGCAGTTCCGGACCCTTCCGCGGCGTCGGGAACCCAGAAATGACCCGGGACGGCCCCGGCCTTGAACATCAGCCCGGCGAGGACCCCCACCAGCCCCACACCGACGACGGCGGGCGCGGCCGCTGCCAGCGTGCCGCGGAGCCCGGCGTACGACGTCGTCCCCGAGACCGCGTACAGCACGGTCACGCCGAGCAGCAGCAGGATCCCGAAGAGCGCCCCGAGCAGGTAGGTCTTCAGGGCGGCCTCGGCCCCGGCCTTGGTGCCGCCGATCCCGATCAGGGCGTAGAGCGGGATGCTGGCGAGCAGGAAGCCCACCGCCAGCACCAGCAAGTCCGCGGCGCCGGCCAGCACCACCGCGCCGAGGGAGGCGAGCAGGATCAGTACGTACGTTTCGCTTTCCCGGGCGGTACCGCGGAGCTCGTCGACGCCGAGGGCGATCACCAGCAGCGCGGAGAGCGCGACAACCAGCCGCCCGGCGGCAGTGCCGCCGTCGAGAATATAACTGCCGTCATAGACCGACATGGACTCAGCCACCGGCCCGGCGGCGAAAGCCACGCCGGCCGCCACGGCGCTCGCGGACGAGGCCACCACTGCGATCACCCTGCTGATCCACTGCCGCTCCCGGGCTGTGAACGATCCCGTCAAGAGCGCAAGGACAGCCCCGGCCAGCAAGAACAGTTCCGGCAGCAGGGCCAGCGCGTCGGCGCCTGAGTTCATCGACTCCACCGGCGGCTAGCCTCCTGCCACGCCGACGAGCGCCGCCGAGGCCGGGGCAATGACATCCAGCAGCGGGACAGGGAATAGCCCGATCAGCACCGAAAGCACCAGCAGGCCGCCCGCGGACCAGGCCTCGGCCGGGCGCAAATCCTGGAAACCTGTGGACTTACCCTTGGTGCTCCCGGTGAAGACCCGCTGCAGCGCGCGCAGGAACAGCGCCGCGGTGAGGAGGATGCCCGGCAGCGCAATCGCTGTCAGCGGGACGGTACCGATGCTGCCGGCGAAGATCTGGAACTCGGCGATGAACCCGCTGAAGCCCGGGAGCCCCAGGGAAGCGAACGCGCCCACGGCGAAGAACGCCGCAAACCGCGGCGCGGGCGCGGCGAGGCCCCCGAACGCTCCCATGCTGTAGGTCCTGGCGCGGCTGTGCAGGACACCGGCCAGGAGGAACAGGGCGCCGGTGATCAGGCCGTGGCTGACCATCTGCGTCACGGCACCGGTCACCGCCGTCTCCCGCGCCGCCGTCGCACTTTCGCCCGCGGCACCCGCGGCACCAAGCGCGAGGACGATGTAGCCCATGTGGTTCACCGAGGTATAGGCGATCATCCGTTTCAGGTCGCTCTGCGCCAGGGCCACCAGCGCACCGTAAAGGACCGACACCACGCCGACGGTGATCAGCACCGGCGCCCAGGCCCGCCACGCATCGGGCAGCAACGGCATCGCGATCCGGACGAAACCGTAGGTGCCCATCTTCAACAGCACCCCGGCCAGGACAGCCGAGCCGGTGGCGGGGGCGTCGGTGTGCGCGGGCGGCAGCCAGGTGTGGAACGGCACCGTGGGGGTCTTGACGGCCAGGCCCACCACGATCGCACCCAAGACCCACACCCCGGCAGGGTTGTTCCGCAGCGCGTCGGCGCGGAGCAGTTCCGGAATGTCGAAGGTGTGCGGCTCGGCGCCGAGGTAAAGCCCGATGAACCCGAGCAGCAGCGCCAGCGAGCCGAGGAACGTGTAGAGGAAGAACTTGAGCGCCGATCGGGCCCGGTCCCCGTGACCCCAGCCGGCGATGATGAAGTACATCCCCACGATGGAGAGGTCAAAGAACAGGAAGAACAGGATCAGGTCCTGGGCCGCGAACAGCCCCACGCTGGTGGCCTCCAGGAAGAGGAACAGCGCCGCCCGGGGCCGCGGCCGGTCCGTGGCGTTCCAGTCGTAGATGGCGCAGGCCAGGAAGATCACGGCCGTCAGGACGATCAGCGGGAGCGAGAGCCCGTCGACGCCCACGTGGTAGCTGCTGCCCACGTTCGGGATCCAGCGCAGCTGCTCCTCATAGGCCAGCCCGCCGGCACCCGGGTCACGGTACCCGGCCCAGAGCACGGCGGTGAGCGCCACCTCGACGGCGGCCACCAGCACGAAGGCCAGACGGGCGGCCCGTTCGGCGCGGGGCAGCGCCAGGATCAGCGCCGCCGCGGCCAAGGGGAGAAGGATGACAAGACTGAGCAAGCAGGCTCACCTCACGAGGATCAGGAGGACGGCGGCGGCCACCAGGACCAGGGCCGCCTGGACGTAGTAATGATGGACTTGGCCGGTCTGCGGACGCGGGGCGGCGGAACCGGCGCGCCGGACCGCGAGGGCGAGTATCTCGACGCCGTGGTCGATTCTCGTATCGACCACCGCCGAGCCGCCTGCCGCCCGCGACGTCGCGGTGGCGCTCGCCTCCACGCCCCGGTCCAGGACGGCGTCCGCTGCTGCGGCGCCGCCGGCGGCCCGCAGTGCGAAGGCGGCGGCCCGTTCGACGCCGCGGTCCAGGACGGCGTCGTCAAAACGGGCCAGGTGCTGCGCGGCGGCCAGGACCGGGCGGACCACGACGGCATGCGCCGCGGATTCCATGCCCAGCCACCCTTTCGCGGCGCCCAGCGCGGGGAGCCGGGAGGAGAAACGCCAAACAAGGACGACGACGGCGAGGGCCAGTGCGGCGGAAACGGCCAGTTCCAGCGGCCCGGACTCCACGCCTTCTCCCGGAGCCCGGCGGCCGAGCGTATCCCGCAGCCCGTCGCCGCCGGGGCCGAGAACCAGCAGCCCCGCCACGGCCGCGCCCGCGGCGAGGACCAGCACCGGGACTGTCTGCCCGGAGGTGATCCGGCGGCCGCCGGGCTCCTCGGCGTCGTACAGGGCGGAGGTTTCCGGCAGCACCGGCCGCCAGATAAGGGCAACGGCCTTGGCGGCGTAGGCTGCGGCGAGGACGGCGCCGGCCAAGCCCGCCACGTACAGCGGCACCGAATGCTCCAGGGCCGCGGTGAGGACGTTGTCTTTTGTGGCCCACAGGGACAGCGGGGCAATCCCGGCCAGGCTCAGGGCGCCCACGGTAAACGCGGCACCAAGGACCGGCCAGCGGCGTCCCGCCCCGCGCAGCCCGGCGAGCTTCTTGGTCCCGAGCGCGGCGAGCCAGGCTCCGGCGGCGAGGAACAGCCCGCTCTTGGTGGCGGCATGGGCCATCAGGTGCGCTGCGCCACCGGCTACGTTTCCGACCCCGGCGGCCATCACCACATAGCCCAGCTGCGCCGCAGTGGAGGCGGCCAGAAGTTGTTTCAGGTCCGTCTGGGCAACGGCCACCAGCCCCAGCACGACGGCGGTGGCGGCGCCGGCCCAGGCCGCGGTAGTGGCAGCCCACCCGGTCGCAGCAAGCAGCGGCTCGACCCGCAGCAGCAGGTAGCCGCCCATCGCCACCATGGCCGCCGAGTGCAGCAGCGCGCTGACCGCGCTGGGACCGTCCATGGCCCGGGACAGCCAGAAGCTGAACGGCAGCTGCGCGGCCTTGCCCAGCCCGGCGGCCAGGAGACCGGCCGCGGCGATGTCCCGCCAAGGGTCGGGCAGCCCGGCGAGTCCAGCCAGTGCCATGGACCCGGTTCCGGCGGCTGCGCCTGACCCGGCTGCGCCTGACCCGGCAGTGCCTGACCCCGTCTGGGCAGCACCGGCCAGGGCCGCACCGGCGGCGACATACAGCCCGAGGTCCGCCGTGCGGGTAGTCAGAAACGCCGTCAACCCGGAGGACATCCGGTGCTGCTCGGACCAGTGGAAGCCGATCAGCGCATAGGAGGCCGCGCCCATGATTTCCCAGGCGAAGAGCAGCGTGGGCAGGGTCGTGGCGGTCAGGGTGATCAGCACGGCCGCGGTGAAGATCAGCATGAGGCCGTGGAACCTGGCCGGATTCGTGGTTCCGGCGGCGGATGCAAAGAGCAGGACCAGCAAGGTGACGACGGCCACCGCAGGGAGCAACACCGCACTCAACGCGTCGGCCTCGACGCCGAACGCGGACCCGGCCATGAACGGCGCCTGAAGCGCGGGTCCGGCGGCCGCGTTGGACGCGGCGGCGGTCAGGCCCGCCAACGCGAGCACCAGAACGGCGACGACGACGGCGACGGCCGGCGCCGCACGGTCGGCCCGGCGTCCGGCAGTGGCCAGGACCGTCCCGGCTACGGCCGGGAGTACGATCAGCCACAGCAGCAGCGCGCTCACCCGGAGAGCTCCGAGGCCATTTCGGTCATATCGGTGTTCCGGGCGCGGTGCAGCAGGGTTGCCACCGCGAAGCCCATCGCCATTTCAACGGTCATGGCCGCGATCACCACCAGCAGCAGGACCTGGCCGTCGGGCGCAGGGGCGAGGAACCACCAGAACCCGGCGGCGGCGAGGATGACGCCGTTGATCATCAGTTCCAGGCCCATCATCACCATGACCACCACCTGCTGCGACAGCGCACCGTAGAGGCCCACGCTGAACAGCCCGGCGGCCGCGATCAACACGATTTCCAGGGTCATGAGTGGGCACCGCCCGGGTGCTGGTGGTGGCCGTCCTGGCCACCGCCCTGGTGACTGCCGCCGTCGTCGTTCTCCGGTTCAACCGGAACCACCGGGGACGGTGCGTAGCGGCCGCGGGGATTGGCGAGAACCAGCGCGGAGACCAGCGTCGCGAACAGCACCGGGCTGACGGTCAGCATCACGAGCATCTTGGGCCCCATGATCGCCTCACCCAGGGATGCCGTCAGGTCAACCGCCGGGACGCCATGCCGGGCCGGCCAGTCCGCCAGCAGGATCCCGGCCGTCAGCAGCGCGAAGACGCCGGCGGCGATACCGGCGGAGGCCTTTTTGTTGTGGACCATGTCCATCGGCATCAGCGCCGGATTCATGCCCATGAACATGACCATGAAGATCGCCATGATGGCCATTTCCATCACCATCATCAGGATCGTGATGACGCCGATGTACTCCAGCTCGAACTGCAGCAGCATGATTCCCACGGCCACGAAGGACACGGCGAGGGCGTACGTGGCCCGCGCCATCGAGTCGGTGCGGAAGACAATGACGCCGGCGGCGATGGCCACCACAGCGAGGACGACGAAGAGGAGGGCACTCAGCACGGCTTAACCTTTCCCAGCGACGGAGACCACCGCGACAACGAGCACCTGCAGCAGGATCAGCGGCAAGCCGACCACCCACGCCGGCGCCATGAGCTGTTCCGGCCGGAGCGCCGGCACGCGGCGCCGGACGGTAAGAAGTAGCCAGAAAAGCACCAGCGTCTTGGCCAGAAACCAGGCCCAGCCCGGCAGGACCGGCCCGGCACCGCCGCCCAGGAACAATGCCACTCCGAACCCGGAACCGGCGGCCAGCAGCAAGTACCGCCCGGCCAGCAGCAGGAGCCGCTCCACCCCGGAAAGCTCGGCCAGCACACCGCCGGCGATGTCAGGGGAGAGCGGCGCGGTGAACGGACGCTGCAGGGAAAATGCCAGCACTGCGGCGCAAAAAACCAGGAACGCGACCGGCATCCAGACCACAAACCACAACCCGTCCTGGGCGGCAACAATATCGGCCATCCGCAGGCTGCCCGCCGCGACCGCCGGCGCCGTCAACGCGAACATCAGCGGTAGCTCATACGCCAGTGCCAGCGCCAGGAAACGGTACCCGCCCACCAGCGAATGCACGCTGTTCGGGCCCCAGCCGGCCAGCCACACCAGCGCCCAGACCATGACGTCCATCGTGTTGAACCAGACCAGCCCCACGGCCAGGTCCGAGACCACCCACGCCCCCACCGGCAGCACGGCCACCTTCAGCGCAGCGGCCACCGGAAGACCGACGACGCCGACCCTGCGCAGCAGCGTGTCCGCCGCGACCGTGCCGCGCGGCCGTTGCCGGAGCAGCCGGGCCGTTTCCGCCACCGGTGCGAAGCCACCGCCGCGGCGCCCCTCAGCCCTGGCCGTCACGAGCCCATCCGCGGCCGCCCCGCTCAAGGCCACGAGCACCAGCACGGCGAGTGCGGCCACCGCACCCCAGGCCGGGAGCTGTTGCACCAGGGAGCCGTTCATCCGGACACCCCGGCTGTCCGCGCCGCGGGGGCCAGATCGAAGCTGGCAACGATCAGGCGCACCACCGAGAGCTCCTGGCCACGGACGAGGTCCGGGAGTTTCCTTGCCGGATCTCCCGCCCCGCGTGGTCCTGTGGTGTGGGCAGCTGCCGTGGTTCCGGTGGCCGCTGCAGTGCCGGCCGCAGCCGTCTCGAACATGCCCACCAGCCTGTCCCAGACGTCGGTCCCTTCGAGGCCGGGCAGTCCTGAGCCGTCCGGGATGTGGCCGATGCCGCGCAGGGTGCGGCGCAGCAGCCAGTTCTTCCGGATCCGGGCCAGCTCGGACTGCAGCTCCGTTCGGCACTGGTCCAGTGCTGCGCCGTCCAGGGCGGAATCGCGGATCCGGCGGGTCCGGGTGGCGCTGGCGGCGGCTCCGGCGAGACGGAGCAGCCGCGACGCCAGATCCAGATGATGAATGAGAGATGCGCGCCCAGGGGGGTTGGACGCTGGTCCGGTCTCTGGCGCCCCCAAGGGAAAATCGATGGCGGAACCGAACACGACATCGCCCTGCAGCTCGCAGTGCAGCACCAGTCCCGCGGGCCAAAGCGGCAGGTAAGGGCCGAGCGGTACCTTCAGGACATCCAGGTTCAGGCCGTCCCGGTCGGTTCCTTCGCCGGCCAGCGGGATCCCGCCAGGCATGGGCATGTCCATCTGCCCGTGGTCCATTCCGGAGTGGTCCATTCCGCCGTGATCCATCCCCCCGTCGTCCATCTGGCCGTGATCCATCCCGCCGTCGTCGCTATCGTCGTCGTCCGGCTGCAGCCTACGCTCCGCTTCCTGGCGGCGTTGACCGGCGGTATCCAACAGTTCGGCGACGCAACCGTCCAGGCGGGCGCCGACGTCGTCCGTCTGCTCAACACTCACCCGCGCCCGGGGGCCGGGCAGCTGGTCCCAAAGCCGGTGGATCGCGTCCGCCTGCCCGCCGGGGACCTCGCCACAGACGCAGAGGATGTCGGCGTCGGCCGGGGACAGGGCTTCCACCCACCCGCGGCGCGCCAGCTCCCGCTCCACGGCCATCCGCGGCGCGGCACCGTCCAGGGCCTCCGCCAGGAAGACGTGGCAGCGGGTCACGGCGGCGCGCGCCAGGACGCCGTTCAAGCCCACTTGAACGCCCCTTCCCGCCAGGCCCACAGCACACCGGCCATCAGCACGCCAAGGAACACAAACATCTCAATCACGGCCGATGCCCCGAGCCGGGCAACCACCACGGCCCACGGGTACATAAAAAGCATCTCGACGTCGAACGCGAGGAAAATCAGCGTCACCGGGTAGTAGCGGGCGTGGTAGCGGGAGAGCGCATGTTGCTCAGGGATCCAGCCGCTGGCGAAGGGCTTGCTGATCAAAGGGTTGTTGGCGACTGCATTGAGGCGGTGCAGGGCGTAGAGTCCGGCCACTCCGGCCACTGCCACGAGGAGGGACATCGCCAGGCCCAGATACGCCGACATGTGTCTCCTTCCTCCCTGGAACACCCTGCCGGGTGCTCGCGGTTATCAGTCTGCTCACCTTATCGGCGTTCCGTGCCGGGGTGAAGCTTGAGGACGACGATCAGCCCGTCACCATCAGCCAGTTAGGCCTCAGCGCTCGCCTTGCTCCAGGGTGACGGGCCCGGGCGGGGGCACCAGTTCGTCGCCGCCCAGGTCTGCGGCTTCACGCGGCAGAGGCTCGGCATGGCGCATGCGCTGCAACCGGACCAGAGCAGTGATGGCGATGGCGCACCAGGCAATGTTGGTGGCCACCGAAGGCCACGCGCCATGCCAGGCGCCGTTGACGAGCAGGGCCAGGGCGCCTATCAGGTTTGCGCTTTGATACGTCCTGCCGTTGGGGATCCGGCCCAGGGAAAAGAGCAGGTAGCCCGCGAGGACGGCCAGCGCACCGAACCAGCCGGACGTTTCGGCCAGATATTCCATCGCACTAAGCTCCTTTTTGCAGAGGCGGCGTGACCGGTGCTGCGGGGTGCCGCCGGCCGTGTACCGGTCCGGTGTACCGCACGTGCGGTGTCGGGCCCCCGGTATGGACCCGGGTCATCGTGCGGTGAAAGCCGGTTCGGCCAGCTCCGACACTCGTAGCTCGCGTCCCCTCAGCACCACCTCGGCGAACTGCCACAGGATGGCGCCTGTTGGAGCGTGGATGACCATGCCCCGGCGCAGCGGCATCTGGAGGATCGGGCCACCGTCTGGCCGGGGGTGCCATCTCGGGACGCCGTCGGCAGTCAGCGCCTCGAGTGGCAGCGGATGCAGCGAGGCCACTTCCGCCGGATGCCGGCGGGGCCGTTGCGGCTCATCAAGCAGGACAATTACAGGGGTAATGACAATGCCCCGGCTGGCCGGGAAATCGTCCAGCAGACCCACCACCTCGGTGCGCGTCGCCATGATCCCGGTCTCCTCGTGCAATTCGCGCAGCGCAGTGTCCACGAGGTCTTCGCCTGGATCCATGCGGCCGCCCGGCAGCGCCCACTGCCCGGCGTTGGAGCCCCTGGCTGCACGTTTAATGATGAGGACGTGCAGGGAGCCGGATTTTGCGTAAACGGTGATGGCGACCGCGGCACGGCGCACTCCCGGGTGGTCTTCGCCGGCAATATGGCGGGCCCGGTGCTCCAGGCGGGAACGCCACAGGGAACGAAGCTCGCTGTGCGGCCCCGCCACCTGCGCCACGGTCAGGCCACGCTTGCGGACAGGGTGAGCTCCCTGTCAACGATGGATACCAGCATGGTCCGCATGCCATCAATGGACATGTCAGGGGCGCCGGTGAGGATCTTGATGGCCGCGCCGTCAGTGGCGGAGGTCAGCAGGCGTGCGAATCCGACGGGATCGAGGTCGCGGAAGATACCTTGGCGCTGGCCGCGGCGGACGATGCTGACCACCGCGTCCATCCAGCGGGCATAAAAGTCGTTGTGGATAGGCCTGAGTGAAGGGTTAAGGCAGGTTTCGGACCAGAACTGGAGCCAGATGGACCACTCGTTGCGAACTTGGGTGCCAATGGGCAGTTGGAGTTCAATCAGTGCCAGCAGCCGCTTGTGCGCGTTATCAATCTGGCTCAGCACCGCACCCTGGCGCTCGAAGGCCTGGTCCACGCAGTAGCGCAGCGCTTCACGCAGGACATCGTCCTTGCCGGGGAAGTAGTAATGGATAGTGCCGGTACTGGTGCCGCAGATCCTGGCTATGTCCTGCACCCGGACATGATGGTAACCACGCTCAGCGATCAGCTGCCAGGCGGCTTCGAGAATGGCGTTCCTGCGTTCCTGGGATCCCTTGGCATCGCCCGAATCAGTCATGGCAGTTCCTTCCGCGGACTGGCACATCATTTGTACCGATGACTATAGCCTAGCGGTAAAACTGACGCGCCAGTCAACTTTATCGCTCGAATTTAGGTTCTCAGGTCAGCCCGCCAGCTACTTGCGCCGGATTGTGACCGGCTCAAATTTCGCACAATCTAGGCATTCTTAGGGCCTTAGGTGGTTTGAGTCTTGACAGACTGTGATCCGAGACACGAAGCTTGGGTCAATGACCGACGCGTCAGTCAATGCGTCAAGGTCCCCGATCCTTCCTTCATCGCCGCAGGAGGCACACCATGACCGCCCACCGACGTCACAAGAGTTCCCACCTCATCACCGCTTTGGCCCTGGGCTCGCTCATGGCTCTGTCCGCATGTTCTTCCGGAGCGTCAGCGGTCCAGGCCGGGGCAGACTCCGTGTCTGACCCCAAACCCGGCGGTAATCTGCGCGTGGGCATTGTGGGTGGATCGGCCAAAGACAGCCTGGATGCCCACGCCCCGGTGACCCATCCGGACCAGGCGCGTGTCATCCAGCTCTATGACACGCTCGCCAGCTACGACAACGAGCACAAGATCCAGATGGCGCTCGCCGACTCCATCACGCCGTCCGCGGATGCCACCACCTGGACCGTCCACCTTCGGGACGGGCTGAAGTTCAGCGACGGCAGGCCGCTGACGGCAGAAGACGTCATCTTTACATTTCGCCGCATCACGGATCCTGCCTCCCCGCAGAGCGGAGCTTCGGCACTGTCCACGCTCAACCGAGATGCTTTGAAGGCCACCGACTCCCAGACCGTCGTCTTTAGCTTCAGCGCTCCCAACTCGACCTTCCCGGACACAGCCGCCCAATACTCGCTCGGTATTGTGCCGGCCGATTACGATCCCAAGAAACCGATCGGCGCGGGGCCGTTCATGATGGAAACTTTCACGGCGGGCCAGCAGAGCGTGTTTGTGAAAAACCCGCATTACTGGCAGGCCGGGCAGCCGCTCGTGGACAAGGTCACCATCATCGACTTCCCGGACGACACCGCCCGCGTCAACGCTCTCCTGGGCGGCCAGGTCGACGCGATCGACCAGCTTCCCCTCGGCCAGGTCAACGTCGTCAAAGCCAATCCGGCCATGAAGGTCCTGGAATCGGCCACCGGGTCCTGGCTGCCGTTCACCATGCGCGTGGACCAGGAACCGTTCAACGATCCCAAGGTCCGCCAGGCCTTCCGCCTGATCATTGACCGCCAGCAGATGGTGGATCAGGTCCTTGGTGGCCACGGCACCGTTGGCAACGACATGTACTCACCGCTGGACCCGTGCTATCCGTCAGACACCCCGCAGCGGACCCAGGACATCGAGAAGGCCAAGCAGCTTTTGGCGGAGGCCGGTAAGAGCAACCTCACCGTTGATCTGGTCACGTCGCCAGTGGCCGCGGGACTCGTGGAGGCAGCGCAAGTCTTCGCACAGCAAGCCAAGGCCGCCGGCGTCACCGTCAACGTCAAAAAAGTTGATCCGGGAGAGTTCTACGGCGAGCAGTACCTGCAGTGGACCTTCGCCCAGGACTTCTGGTTCACCCGCGACTACCTCTCGCAGGCATCGAACTCGGGCTTCGCCACGTCGCCGTACAACGAAACGCACTGGGCCGACCAGGAATGGACAGAGCTCGTCACCCGGGCACAAGCCACCACCGACTCCGAGACCCGCTGCGGACTCATCAAGAAAGCACAGCAGATCGAATTTGAGCGCGGCGGCAACATCATCTGGGGTTTCCCGAACAGCGTGGACGCCTACAGTGCCGCGGTCCAGGGCCTGACCCCGGACAAGAGCGGCATCCCGCTGACATCATTCGGGTTCCGCAACGCCTGGCTCAATAAGTGACGGCCGCACAGGGAGGGGGCATGCGCCGGCTGCTGTTCAGGCGCACCCTGTTCGGGCTCTTTACCCTCTGGGTTGTGTCACTGGTGGTCTTCCTCGCAACGCAGGCGCTGCCGGGTGACGCTGCCCAGGCCATCCTGGGGCGCGAAGCAACTCCGGAGCGGCTGGCCGCCCTCCGCGAGCAGCTCAACCTTGGGGGTTCGCTCCCGGAACAGTACTTCGGTTGGCTCGGCCAGCTCCTTAGTTTCAATCTCGGAACCTCCCTGGCCGGGGGGACTCCGGTGGCCTCGGCCGTGGGACCCATGCTCCTGAACTCGAGCATATTGATGCTGTGCGCGGCCGTCATAGCGATCCCGCTCGCCATCGGCATCGGCACGTGGACCGCGCTGCGGAAAGACTCCGCCGTGGACCACGTCACCGGCATCATCACCCTGGTGCTGGCCTCGCTGCCGGAATTCGTGGTGGGTGTGCTGCTGGTCCTGCTTCTGGCCACCGGGGTGTTCCACCTCTTCCCGGCCGTGTTTGTCCTGGTTCCCGGCGAACAGGTATGGAGCAACCCGGCCCAGCTGGTGCTGCCCGTGCTGACCCTGGTGCTGGCCGTGTCCCCGTACATCATCCGCATCATGCGGGCCACCATGCTCGAGGTGCTGGAAAGCCAGTACGTGCAGCAGGCCCGGCTCAAGGGTCTGCCGGAGCGCACCGTGGTCCTGCGCCACGCCTTGCCGAACGCCATCGGCCCGGTAGCCCAGGTGATCGCCCTGCAGCTCGCCTGGCTGATCGGCGGCGTGGTGATTGTGGAGTTCCTCTTCCGGTTCCCGGGAGTCGGCTTCCAGCTCATTGACGCCGTCACCAACAGGGACCTGCCCGTGGTGCAGGCACTCGTGATCGTCATCGCCATCTTCTACGTAGCGGTGAACCTTCTTGCAGACGTGGTCACCCTCGCCGCCAACCCTAAAGTAAGGACGGCATCATGAGCATCGGCATGAGCACCCGGCCGGCTGGCAACTCCGACCAGGCAGGCCGCACCCCCCGGAAGCAGGGGCTCCTCCGGCGGGCACTTCAGTCCAAACGCACCGTTGTGGGCTTGGTGCTGACCCTGGCCGTCCTGGCCGTGGCATTTCTGGGCCCCTACCTGGCACCACATTCCGCCACGGAATTTGTGGCGGCACCCTTTTCGCCAGCTGGTATCGGCGGGCCGTTCGGCACCGACAACCTTGGACGGGACGTACTTTCCCGCTTCCTTGCCGGCGGGCAGACCCTGATGATCCTCGCGATCATCGCCACCGCCCTCGGCGTGGGCCTGGGCGCCCTGGTGGGGGTGCTGGCCGCGTACCGGCGGGGCTGGCTGGATGAATTGCTGATGCGTGCCGGCGATGTGGCACTGGCATTTCCCCAAATTGTGCTGGCTCTCCTGTTCCTGTCCATTATCGGTCCGGAGCTGTGGCTGCTGGTACTGATGGTGGGTTTCGGCCACCTTCCCCGGGTTGCCCGGGTGGTCCGGGGAGCCGCGTTGTCGGTGGTGGAGCGGGACTTCGTCAAGGCCGCCGAATCTGTCGGAATTCCCCGTTGGCGCATCATGATCGGCGAAATAGTCCCCAACATCAGCAGCACACTCGCGGTGGAATTCGGTCTGCGCCTGACGTACTCGATCGGGCTGGTTGCCGGTCTGAGCTTCCTGGGACTCGGAATGCAGCCGCCCGCCGCGGACTGGGGCCTGATGATCAATGAAAACCGGATTGCCCTGACAATTTCCCCGTGGTCCGTTGCATTACCCGTGATCGCGATCGCCCTCCTGACAGTCGGCACCAACCTGGTGACCGATGGCCTCGCCAAGGCATCCATTGGCAGCGACAAAGGAGTCACGGTATGAGCACCGCCGCGCCCACCCTGGAAGTGGAGGATCTGAAAATCATCGGCATCCCGTCGATGGCCGCCATCGTCGAGGAACTCTCCCTTGAAGTCCGTCCCGGCGAGATATTGGGGGTGGTGGGAGAGTCGGGATCCGGTAAGACCACACTTGGGCTGGCCCTGCTGAATTACTGCAAGGAAGGCACCCGGCTCGGCGGTGGCAAGGTGAGCGTCGCCGGCCAGCAGCTGGCCGGATTGAACTGGCGGCAGGTGCGTCAGCTCCGTGGGCGCACCGTTGCCTACATCCCGCAGTCGCCGGCGTCGGCGCTGAACCCCGCCCTTCGCATCAGCACCCAGCTGAAGGAATGCCTTTCAGGCCCTGCGGCCCAGGTGCTGGAACGGGTCCGGCAGGTGCTGCGGGAGGTGGCATTGCCCGACGACGACGCCTTCCTGGCGCGATACCCGCACCAGCTTTCCGGCGGCCAGCAGCAGAGGGTGGCCATCGCCATGGCATTCACCGCGCGGCCGGCCCTGATTGTGATGGACGAACCCACGACCGGTCTGGACGTCAGTACCCAGGCCCATGTGCTGGCCACGGTACGCTCCATGTGCAGGACCTATGATTGCGCCGCGGTCTACATCAGCCACGACATGGCCGTAGTTGCCGAGCTTGCTGACCGGATTGCCGTGATGTACTCAGGCCGTATCGTGGAAATCGGCGGCACAGCTGAGGTATTGTCCAATTCACGGCACCCATACACCCGGCGCCTGCTGCTGGCGGTACCGGATCTTCTGGCCAAGCGCCCCATGATCGGTATTCCCGGCCACGCCCCATCACCGCTGGCCCGGCCACAAGGCTGCGCCTTCGCGCCACGCTGCCCGCTCGCGGACGCCGGCTGCGGCACGGTTGCCCCCGCTGCCACCGAGGTTGGTCCCCGGCACACTGTGCGGTGCTTCAAATCCGAGCAGCCCCTTCCGCCTCTGCAGCTCCGGAACCCATCCATTCCGTCGGCCCCGGCCGCCGGACGGAAACCGGTGATAAAGATCGAGGGGCTGACCGCCGGCTACGGCAGCAAAACTGTCCTGGAAGGCATAAACCTGCAGGCGTATGCCGGAGAATGCCTGGCGCTGCTGGGAGAATCCGGATCCGGGAAGACCACCTTGAGCCGGTGCATCGCAGGGTTGCATCATAACTACACCGGCGACATCTCACTGGACGGCAGCACCCTGGCACCGAGCAGCTTCAAGCGCACCAAGGATCAGCGACGCCGCGTCCAATACATCTTCCAGAACCCCTACGAGTCACTGAACCCGCGGCGAACGGTGGAGGAACTGATCCTCCAGCCCGTCACCGCCGTACGCGGCAAGGTCAACAATGCCCGCGAGATCGTGGCCACGGCTCTGGAACGTGCATCGCTGCGGCCGGACCACGCCAGACGCTATCCGGACCAGCTCAGCGGCGGGGAACGCCAGCGCGTGGCGATCGCCCGTTCCCTGGCCACCGAACCCGAGGTCCTCATCTGCGACGAAATAACCTCGGCCCTGGACGTGTCGGTGCAGTCCACGCTGGTGGACCTGCTGCGTGGGCTGCAGGCCGAAATGGGGCTCACCCTGGTCTTTATCACCCACAACATTGCCCTGGTGCGCAACATCGCGCAGCAGGTGGCCGTCCTTGAGCGCGGCCGGATCGTCGAATTCGGAGAGGTGGAACGCGTGTTCGCAGACCCCCAGCATCACTACACACAATCACTGCTCACCGCGACGCCCAACTTCCAGCTTCCCGACCGTCTGAGCACCCCGTGAACGGGGCACCGGTACCCGGACCCAGCTTCCACCCAGAAGCACTGGCAGGACAGGTTGTCCTGATCACCGGCGGCGGCACCGGCATCGGCCGGGCCACGGCCCTCGCCATGGCCGGGTGCGGCGCGAAACTCGTGCTCGCCGGCAGGCGGGAGGTCCTCCTCAAGGAAACCGCCGAGCTGGTCCGCCGGTCCGGCAGCGAGGCCATCGCCGTCGCAGGCGATATCCGCGAGCCGGAGCACGCCACCGAACTTGTGGACGCCGCGCTCGCCGCCTTCGGCCGGATCGATGTCCTGGTCAACAACGCAGGAGGCCAGTTTCAGTCCCCGGCGGAGGATATCTCGCTCAACGGCTGGCGCGCCGTGCACCGGCTCTCGGTGGATTCTGTCTGGAACCTCACCCGCGAAGTGGCCACGCGGACCATGATTCCCAACCGCTCGGGCCTGCTGGTCTTTATGGCTTTCTCGCCCCGGCGCGGTATCCCGGGCATGGTCCATGCGACGGCCGCACGTGCCGCCGTCGAGAATCTCGCCTCCGGGCTGGCGCTGGAGTGGAGCCGGTTTGGCATCCGCTCGGTGGCCGTGGCCCCGGGCAGCATCCTGAGCGAAGGCCTGGAGCAGTACTCCGCCGAGGCACGTTCCGAATGGGAACAGGGAGTCCCGCTTGGACGTCTCGGCCGGCCGGAAGACGTGGCAGACGTTATTTCATTCCTGGCCACCGACGCTGCGCGCTACATCACCGGAACCACCATCACCATCGACGGCGGGGCGGACGCCTGGGGCTCAGGCCGTCCCGTCCCCGCAAAGGAGCTCTCATGACCTCAACCACGGACCTGCCGGTCCTCCCCGCCGCCGAGGCCTGCGACCTGGCCGCGCTGTTCGCCCCCAACGCCGTGGCCATCATCGGTGCCAGCGATGACACCCGTAAATACGGAAACTGGATCGCCGTCCAGGCGCTCAAAGGCGGCATCCCGGTCCATTTGGTGAACCGGACCAGGTCCACAGTGCTGGGCCGCACCGCCGTCCCCAGTGTCGCTTCGATCGGCAGCCCCGTCGAACTGGCGGTCATCGCCGTTCCGGCAGCCGGATTCGAGGATGCCGTGGACGACGCCCTGGCCGGAGGCGCCAAAGCCATCGTGGGAATCAGCGCGGGCCTGGGCGAGGCCGGGGGAGATGGCCTGCTGCTGCAGGAGCGCATCACGGCCAAAGTCCGTGCCGCAGGCGCCCGGCTCCTGGGTCCTAACTGTCTGGGAGTGCTGGATCACAGCAGCTCGCTGATGCTCGCCTCCAACGAGTTCCCGGTCGGCAACATCGGCGTCATCTCCCAGAGCGGAAACCTGGCCCTGGAACTGGCCACCCTCCTGGTGGACCATGGGCTGGGCGTTTCCCGTTTCGCCTCGCTGGGCAATCAGGCGGACCTCGACGCCGCAGACCTGATCGACGCCTTCGTGAAGCATGAGGGCACCGCGGCCATCGCCGTGTATTGCGAGGATTTCCGCGACGGCCGCCGTTTCGCCCGAGCAGCCCAGCGCGCCGCCGAGGCCGGCAAACCGGTTGTCCTGCTGACCGTCGGAGCCACGGATGCCTCGGTCCGCAACGCGAAGTCCCACACGGGCGCCATGGTGTCCTCCGGGATTGTCGTTGAGGCTGCCTGCCGAGCCTCCGGGATCGAACAGGTCTCCTCGCCTGCACAGATGGCGCATCTGCTCCAGGCCCTCGTCCGCAGCCGGGTACCCTCCGGCGCCCGCACCGCCGTGTTCGCCGACGGCGGCGGGCAGGCATCCGTAGCCAGCGACAACGCAGCCGAACAGGGCCTCGACGTGGTCGAGTTCGGCGCCGCTCTGCAGTCGGCTATCGCAGCGGAACTGCCGCCGACCGCGGCGGTCAGTAATCCGGTGGACGTTGCCGGCGGCGGTGAGCAGGACATCATGTGCTTTCAACGGGTCCTGGGTCACCTGATGGCGAGCGACGACGTCGATGCCACCCTCATGAGCGGCTACTTCGGCGGATACGGAAGCTACGGGCCCGAACTCGCGGCACGTGAAATAGAGACCGCCCGACGGATGGCGGCGGAGACGGCCGCGGGCGGCGGCACGGTACTCGTCCAGACGATGAACTGGCAGTCAGCGGCGGCCTCCGCCCTCCGCGACGGGGGCATCCCCGTCTACCGCGGCATTGAGGAGACCGCATGGGTCCTCGGACGGCTCGCACGCCGCCGCACCGAACCGGCCACCGGAATTCCTGCCCTGCCACTTCCGGCGAAGCCCGTGGAAGATACGGGCTACTACGCCTCACGCCAGCTCCTGGCCGACGCCGGCATCCCCTTTGTAGGGGCAGCCGAGGTGTCCGGCGAGGCCCACCTCCTGGCCGCGGCGGCCACACTGCGCTACCCGCTTGTCCTCAAGGCCCTAGGGGACGAACACAAATCCGACCGCGGCGGCGTCATCCTCAACATTGCCGACGAGGCAGCCCTGCTCGCGGCCTGGCGGGACGTCGACGCAAGGCTCGCGCCGCCGTCGTACTCCATCGAAGAGATGGCGGACCTCGCCGGAGCGGTGGAACTGTTGGTGGGGGTCCGGCGCGATCCGCGCTTCGGGCCGCTGGTGCTGGTGGGCCTGGGCGGGGTCTTCGCCGAAATCCTCCGTGACGTGCGCTGCGCCCTCGGCCCGGTGACCGCCGCTCAGGCCAAGGACATGCTGCTGTCGCTGCGCGGCGCGGCGCTCCTGACAGGAGCCCGTGGACGGGCGCCGGTGGATATCGACGCGGCGGCGGACATTGTCGCCCGGCTTTCGACGGTTGCCGCAGCCCACCCGGAGATCGCTGAAATCGAATGCAACCCGGTGGCCGCCACGCCCGCCGGCGCCATCGCGCTGGACGCCAGGATCGTACTCGACTGAACCGTTCCGCCAAAAACCAAGCAGCACCAACATACTCAAGAAAGAGGACCCGTGGACTTTCGCATGACTTCCCGCCAGATCGAAATCAAGCAGCGTGCAATCGCCTGGACAAACGAGATGTACCAGTACGAGCTCGACTGTGAAATGAATAACGGGCTTACGGCTGATCAGCACGCCAAGGTCAGGCAACTGGTCATCAACCACGGGCTCGCCGCCATCAACATGCCGGCCGAGTGGGGCGGCGCAGGGCTCAGCGTGCTGGAGCACGCGATCGTCTCCGAAGAAGTGGGAAAACTGACCGGAGCACTGTGGGACACGCTGTGGCGTCCGGCCAACGCGCTGAAGGCCTGCACCCCGGCCCAACGCGAGGAATACCTGCTCCCCGAGATCCGCGGTGAGCGCCGCGACGCCGTGGCCATCACCGAGCCGGAGGCCGGCTCGGACCCGCAGAACATCCAGACCACCGCGGTCAAGGATGGCGAGCACTACATCATCAATGGTGAAAAGCTCTTCGTAACCGTGGGGGATGCAGCGGACTTCATCCTGGTGCTCGCCAGCGTGGAGGGTGCCCCCACCATGTTCCTGGTGGACAAGGACCTACCGGGTGTCTCCGTCACCCGCACTCCGCGCTACACGCACACCTTCGTCTACGAGCACCCCGAGTTCCTTTTTGAGGACGTGCGCGTGGGGGCGGACAAGATCCTGGGCGAGATCGGCCAGGGTTACGAACTGACGCGTGACTGGTTCGTGGAGGAACGCCTCATGATTGCCGCCCGCACCATCGGCGCCGCTGAACGGGCTACCTTGCTCGCAGCCGAGTTCGCCAAATCCCGTGTGCAGTTCGGCAAGCCCATCCTGGAATTCCAGCTCATCCAGAACATGCTCGCCAAGAACACCGTGGACATCATGACCAACCGTGTCCTGACGTATCAGGTGGCGTGGGAAGCGGACCAGGGAATGGACCGCAAACTCCTCAACGCCAAGGCCGCCGTCATCAAGCTGGGCGCCTCCGAGGCTTCCAACCGCTGCGTTGACAACGCCCTGCAGATCTTCGGGGGCCGCGGCTACATGCGGGAAAACCCGGTGGAACGCCTGTGGCGCGAACTCCGCGTGGACCGCATCTGGGAAGGTACCTCGGAAATCCAGACGGTCATAATCGGCAACGAAATTAACAAACGAGGCGCCGAGGGGCTGCTGGGCTACGCCGGCGCGGTGGCCCGGTGACGTCACAGGCACAAACCGCAGGACCGCACTCAGCCGTGACCGGCCCTGCAGCCCAGGATTCCGGGCCTGAACCTCTCGTCAAAGTCCGGCGCCAGGGCAAAGTGGCGGTGGTGCAGCTCAACCGTCCCGGCAAACTCAATGCCCTGTCCACCGCCCTGGAGCAGGCTTTGCTGGACGCCTTGCAGTCGCCGGAAGTGGCGGGTGCTTCGGCGATCGTCTTCGCGGGATCGGACCGGGCCTTTTCGGCCGGTGCTGATACGTCCGAGCTGCCGGAGATGACCCCGCAGAGGATAGCGGCCTACTACCGTGGCAGCGGATCGCTGTATGAGGTCGTCTCCCGGTTGCCGCAGCCCACCGTAGCCGCGGTGGCGGGGTACTGCCTTGGCGCCGGCTTCGAGCTTGCCCTGGCCTGTGACATCCGGATCGCGGACCAGACCGCCAGCTTCGGCCTGCCGGAGGTGGGGCTCGGGATCCTGCCCAGCTCCGGCGGGCTGACCCGGCTGGTCCGTGCGGCCGGCCCGGCCATTGCCCGGGAGATCATCCTGTTCGGCGAGCGGTTCCCGGCGGCCGAGGCTCACCGCCTGGGCCTGGTCCGAGAGGTGGCGCCGGCGGGAGATGCGCTGACCGTCGCCCTTGAGCGGGCTGAGTTCCTGGCCGGTCAGCCGGCCATGGCAGTGGCCTGGACCAAAGCGGCCATCGACGCCGCCGCGGAGTCTTCGGCCTCGGCGTCGATGCTCATCGAACAGCTCGCCTACGCCGCGCTCAACCGCCCCGCAGGGGATCCCGAATGAGCGTGGGTGAATTCGAGCGGGTAGGGGTGCTCGGGTGCGGCCTCATGGGTTCAGGCATCGCGGAGGTCTGCGCCCGCGCCGGTGCCGGCGTTGTGGTTGTTGAAGCCAACGACGCCGCCGTGGCCGCCGGGCGCAAGCGCCTCACGGCGTCCATGGACAAGGCGGTGGCCTCCGGCCGTCTGGACGCCGCAGACAGGGACGAGGCGCTGGCCCGGATCAGCTTTGGCACCGACATCGAGGCGTTCGCGGACAGCCGCCTGGTCATCGAGGCCGTCCCGGAAATCATGGACCTCAAACTCGACGCGTTCCGGCGCATCGACGCCGTCATCCAGGATCCCGAGACGATCCTGGCCTCCAACACCTCCTCCATGCCCATCGGACGCATTGCCGCGGCAACCCGGCGGCCGGAAAACGTCCTGGGAGTGCACTTTTTCAACCCGGCACCCGTCCAGCCGCTGGTGGAACTGGTCACCGGCCTGCAAACAAGCAGCCGGACCCTGGCACGGGCCAGCGCTTTCGCGGCAGGTCTCGGCAAGGAAGTCATTGTGGCCAAGGATCGGGCAGGATTCGTGGTCAATGCCCTCCTGATCCCCTACCTGCTGTCCGCCATCCGCATGGTGGAGGCAGGCCACGCCAGCGCGGCCGACATTGATACCGGCATGGTGGCCGGCTGTGCACATCCAATGGGTCCCCTGAAACTGACGGACCTGGTGGGGCTGGACACGACGCTGCACGTGGCCGCTGCACTGTACGAGGAATTCAAGGAACCGCAGTACGCCCCGCCGCCGCTGCTCCTGCGCATGGTGGAGGCAGGCATGCTGGGCCGCAAGAGCGGGCGCGGTTTCTATGACTACGGGTGAGGGAGCAACATCCGTGAAGGCCGCGACGGATGCCAGTGAAGCGATCCAGGTCCGGAACACCGGCTTCGATCCGCTGGGCCCTGTGGTGTGCTCCAAAGTTGTGGGGTCCGGCCGCACGGTGAACTACATCGACGACGGCGGCGCCGGGGCGGTCCCGCTGCTTTTCCTCGGCGGCGCAGGAACAACCGTCAGGGCCTTCAGGCTCCTGGAGTTCGCCCGGTCCTTCCGGCACGAATTGGGGATCCGAGTGGTGTCTGTAGAACGCAATGGGCTGGGGCAGAGCGTGTTCGATCCCGCCGTCGGATTGGATGAGTACGCCGCGGACGTGTGGTCCCTGCTGGACGCCCTGGGCATCGGGCAAATCTCCGTCCTCGCGATTTCCGGTGGCGGACCCTACGCCGCCGCGATCATCGCGGCGCGCCCGGTGCAGGTCCGGTCCCTGCATCTGGCTTGCGCCTTTGCCGAAAGGCCCGAGCGCGCGGACGCGCTGATGGAGGCGGACGCTGTTGCTGCGGACCCGGTGGCCTGGTGGAGGTTCCCGGCCGACAGTTCTATCCACTCCATTCCCGGTTTCGTTGACTCGGTGATCGAGGAAGCCACTCGGGGGCTCTTTGCGAAGGGGCGCGACGTTCCGCCCGATGGGCTGAGGCAGGCCTTTGGTCTGTACGCGTCCGAGCCGCTTCGGGACCTATCCTCGGTCCAGGCTCCGGCGTTCCTGTATTGGGGGAGTGAAGACGAGCTGGTCCCACCGGAACAGATGGGGCGCTGGACAGCTGCCCTGGCCGGGAGCGCAATGGTGGAACGGGTCTACCTGGGCGAGGGCCACGATGTGCAGTACCGCCACTGGGACCAGATCCTGGCCGATGTGAAGTTCCTCGGTGGGCGCATCGTGGCCAGCCGCGGCGGGCGGACACAGCTCATCGTGCCCGAGGAGGAAGCAGAATTCCTCGCAGCGGGTGGCATTCTTGGCATCGCCGCCTGGCAAAGGCCCACGGACGCGCCGCCCGAACCCTTCCCGGGCCCGACACTTCAGCGATAGCGCCGTGGACGCCACACCAGGATAATTTACCCGGCAGGGTCAGCTGGAGGGCGCCAGCAGTCCTGCCGCGACCAGCAGAGCCAGCAGAATCATGATGATGCCGATGGCTCCGAAGATCCAGATCCGGCTGGATTTCCCCTTCGGCGCCCGCCAGATGGCGATGACCGCCGCGAGGAGCAACCCCGCGGCGACCGGGATGAATGCGAGCTGGCGGGGTTCGGTGTCGAGGGGGAGGAGCCGGTCGGCACCGTAGAGGGCCAGGACCAGGGCCGGAATGCCGAGGCCGAGGGAGGCCACGGCGGCAAGGGTGTTGAACGCGGCCTGCGAGTCCGCTTCCCGGGAGTTTGAAACGCTGGCCGCCGCGGCCATGAGATCCCGGGCGGAACCGGACTCGGCGTCAAGCTGTTTGCGCATCTCCAGGCATTGGCGGACGGCGGCGTCATGAAGGCGCATCCAGCTGCGGGTGGTGGAGGTTGCTGCGGCGGCGTCATTGATGATCGACGGGTCCTGGAGCCGGCGGTACGAATGGTACGCCTCTGAGTCTGAAAGGTGCAGCCACAGGCCTTCGCGGACCGCTTCCCTTGCTTCGTCCGCGGCGCGGCCGCAGATGATGTTCAGCTCCAGCAGGGACGCGACGATGGGTGTGTTGCTGGTTGTCGGGTGGCTCTTGCTGCTGAAGTGGGCCAGCCGGTGTTCGAGGTCGTATCGGATCTCCCGGACGCTCGCCACGGCGTTGCGGGACAGCTCGGCCAGGGCTTTGGCGTGTTTGGCGATATGCAGCTGGTTGTCTGTCACGGAGGTTGCGTCGGGCCACTCCGGGAGTTCGCGATTAAACTCTGCCGTGGCGGCCTGGACCTGCTCATTGGTGCTGGCTTCGGCCACGGTCACCCGCACGAATTCGCCGTCGTCCGCACCTTCCACCCACGTGTTGGTCACGAACGACTCGACGGCTGCACGATCGATGTTCTGGATCGACAGGCAGCTGTGGCCCACCAGGACCACGCGGCGGCCCTTCTCCCCGGACACCCGCAGCAGCGGCACCACGCGGAGGATGCCGGGACCTTGGGCGCTGCCGGGATGTCCGGCCGCTGCCTTGGCCACCATGTCCCGCTGGGTGAGGACATGGTTGCTGTGCTCAGTCGAGACGACCGTCGTGTTTTTGACGTGGGAATCCGGGGCAGTCGGTGCGCGCATGGGCTAATCGTATGGGTGGCAGCAAGCACTGACGGGTTTCGACAGGCCCGAACGCCGGGCTCGCTGCCGCGGGGCTGGGCGATGTCAGCGCATGAGTTCGCGGGTCATTCCGAAAGGAACCTGCTCGGACAGCTCTGCGGTGAAGTGTCCGGGCCCGTTGCGGGTGATCAGGATTCCATGCGTTCCGGCGAGGACGGCGATTTCCTGCAGGTGCCGCACGGCGGCTTCGAGGCGTTCGTCAAGCAGGCGCCTGCTGGTGACATGGATGTCGATGCATTCGATGGCTGTCATGGGAGCTTTCCCTTCTGCTGGATCAGGGGTTCTGGACGATGCTGGCCTGCTGAGCGCCGGCGGCCACGGGGACCGGGGGCTTTTCGGCAGGTTTCGCTGCCTCGGAAGCGGGCGGCGTGGTCTTGAGCCTGAAGCGCTTCCCGATCTTGCTTCCGCCGCCGCCGCCGCGGTTCTTGTTGAAGATGTCGAAACCGACGGCCAGCAGGAGAACAAGGCCCTTGATGAGCTGCTGGTAGTCCGTGCCCAGTCCGAGGATGGACATGCCGTTGTTGAGAACACCCATGATGAGGCCGCCGATCATGGCGCCTGCCACGGTTCCGATGCCCCCCGTGACGGCGGCGCCGCCTATGAAGGCTGCCGCGATGGAGTCCAGCTCGAAGCCAGTGCCGCCCGCAGGCTGCGCAGAGTTCAGCCTGGCGGTGAACACGAGGCCTGCCAGGGCCGCAAGTACACCCATGTTGACGAAGAGCCGGAACGTGACGGCCTTTGTCTTGACGCCGGAGAGCTCGGCGGCGTGAAGGTTGCCGCCGATGGCATAGGTGTGGCGGCCGAAGACGCTGTTGTTCATGAGAGCCGTGTAAACGATCACCAGGACGGCAAGCACAACCAGGACTATCGGCGTGCCACGGTAGGAGGCGAGCAGGAAGGTGATGATCAGCATGAGCACGGCGGTGAAGGCGGTCTTGAGGACGAACCACCCCAGGGGATCGCTTTCAAGGTCGAACTTCTTGTGGATCCGGCGTTCCTTGAGCGCCTGGATCAGCAGGGCAACGGTTGCGCCGACACCCAGGATAACTGTCAGCCATTCCAGCGCCGAGGAGCCCCCCGAGATGTCGGGCAGGAAACCGCCGCCCAGTGCGCGAAGTTCGGCGGGGAACGGCGTGATCTGCTGGTTCTTGAGGGTAATCAGGGTCAGCCCACGGAAGATGAGCATGCCGGCGAGGGTGACGATAAAGGCGGGGATGCCGACGTAGGCAATCCAGTAACCTTGCCAGGCGCCGACAAGTGCGCCGACCAGCAGACAGGCCGGGATCGCGAGCCACCATGCCCAGCCCCAGTGGACAATCATGACGCCGGCCACAGCGCCGATGAATCCTGCGACCGAACCGACGGAAAGGTCGATGTGGCCCGCGATGATGACCATGACCATGCCGATGGCCAGTATCAGGATGTAGCTGTTCTGGACGACGAGGTTGGTAACGTTTTGCGGCTCCAGCAGGATTCCGCCGGTGAGCGCCTGGAAGAGCAGGACGATCAGGATCAGGGCGACGAAGATGCCAACCTGGCGGAGGCGGCTTGTCAGGAAGCCGAGGGATTCTCGTAGGGCGGACATGTTCGCTATTCCTTCTCTTTGGTCATGAAGTGCATGAGGGTTTCCTGGGATGCCTCGGCGATGGGCACTTCCCCGGTGATGTGGCCGGCGGACAGGGTGTAGATCCGGTCGCAGATGCCCAGGAGTTCGGGGAGTTCGGAGGAGATCACGATGACTGCTTTCCCTTCGGCCGCGAGCTTGGCGATGATCGTATATATCTCGTACTTTGCGCCGACGTCGATCCCTCGGGTGGGTTCATCGAGGATCAGCACGTCCGGGTTGGAGAACATCCACTTGCTCAGCACGACTTTCTGCTGGTTCCCGCCCGACAGCTTGCCTGTGATGGCAGCCACCGACGGGGCCTTGATGTTCATGCTCTTCCGGTAACCGTTGGCCACGACGGTTTCTTCGTTCTTGTCCACCCATCCGCGCTTGGTGAGTTTGCGGAGAGCGGCCATGGAGATGTTGCGCTTGATGTCCTCGATAAGGTTCAGCCCGTAGAGCTTGCGGTCCTCGGTGGCGTAGGCGATGCCGTGCCTGATGGCGTCGGAAACGGTGGAGGTGTCGATTTCTTTGCCGTACTTAAACACTTTGCCGGAAGTGGCGGTTCCGTACGTGCGCCCGAAAATGCTCATGGCGAGCTCGGTCCTGCCGGCTCCCATCAGTCCCGCCAGCCCCACCACCTCGCCCCTGCGGACGTTGAGGCTCGCGTTATGGACGACTGTCCGGGTGTGGTCCTGCGGATGCCGCACGGACCAGTCCTCGATGCGGAGGACTTCCTCGCCGATCGTGGGTTCGCGGTCCGGATAAAGGCTCTCCAGGTCCCGGCCCACCATGCCGCGGATGATGCGTTCCTGGGTGATCTGCCCTTCGTCCATCCGAAGGGTCTCGATGGTCTTGCCGTCCCGGATGATCGTGACGGCATCCGCGACCTTACGGATTTCGTTGAGTTTGTGACTGATGATAATGCTGGTGACGCCCTGTCCCTTGAGATGGAGGATCAGGTCCAGCAGGTGGCCGGAGTCCTCGTCGTTGAGCGCCGCGGTGGGCTCGTCCAGGATCAGCAGTTTCACTTCTTTGGAGAGGGCCTTGGCGATCTCCACCAGCTGCTGCTTGCCCACGCTGATGTGCTTGACGGGGGTGACGGGGTTTTCGCTGAGGCCCACCCGGGCCAGCAGCTTGGCCGCCTCGAGGTTGGTCTTGCGCCAGTCCACCCAGCCGTTTCTGGCCTGTTCGTTGCCGAGGTAGATGTTTTCCGCGATGGACAGGTACGGGCTGAGCGCCAATTCCTGGTGGATGATGACAATGCCACGTTGCTCACTGTCGGAGATGGTAGAGAAGTTGCACGATTCGTTTTCGAAGAGGATTTCTCCGTCGAAGGAGCTGTGCGGGTAGACCCCGGAGAGCACCTTCATGAGGGTGGATTTTCCTGCCCCGTTTTCACCGCAGATGGCGTGTACCTCGCCGCGGTTTACGTCCAGGGTGACATCCTGGAGGGCTTTCACGCCTGGGAAAGTCTTGGTGATTCCTCGCATTTGAAGAATGGGTGTTTTCATCGTCAATTCCCACTGACTGGTCGAAACGGGGCTGCCTGCGGCTGCAGGGGCTTGCGCGTGGGTGGTGGCCTGGCCGGATGACAGGCCACCACCCTTCGGCTTGACTACTTGACGTCGGCGTCGGAGTAGTACCCCGAGTCGATGAGTTCCTTCTGGTAGTTGTCCTTGGTGATGATCACGGACTTGAGCAGGTAGGCCGGAACAACCTTGACCTTGTTGTTGTAGGTCTTGGTGTCGTTGACCTCGGGCTCCTGGCCCTTCAGCAGTGCATCCACCATCTTCACTGCCTGGCCGCCCAGCTGGCGGGTGTCCTTGAAGATCGTGGAGTACTGCTCGCCGGCGATGATGGACTTCACCGAGCCCTTCTCAGCGTCCTGGCCGGTGACGATGGGCAAGGTGCCCTTGTCGTAGCCGCCGGTGCTGGTCAGGGCCGAAATGATGCCGATTGACAGACCGTCGTACGGGGACAGCACGCCGTTCAGTTTCGTGCCGGAGCTGTATGCGGACGTCAGGATGTCTTCCATCCGCTTCTGGGCGACGGGAGCCTGCCAGCGGAGGATAGCCGCCTGCTCAAATTTGGTTTGGCCGCTGGGGACCTTGAGGGTTCCCGCATCCAGGAACGGTTTGAGGGTGTCCATGGCGCCGGTCCAGAAGAAGTTGGCGTTGTTGTCATCCGGGCTGCCGGCGAAGAGTTCCACGTTGAATGGGCCCTTGCCGTCCACCTTCTTTCCGCTGGCGTCGAGAAGGCCCAGGCCGGTCAGCAGCGAGGTGGCCTGCTGGACACCCACGGTGTAATTGTCGAACGTGGTGTAGAAGTCCACGTTGGGGGTGCCGTTGATGAGGCGGTCGTACGCGATGACCTTCACGTTCTGCTCCTTCGCCTTAGCGAGGACGTCCGTGAGCGTGGTGCCGTCGATGGCCGCGATTATCAGGGCCTTGGCGCCCTTGGTCAGCATGTTCTCGATCTGCGCCACCTGGGTGGGGATGTCATCGTTGGCGTACTGAAGGTCGGTCTTATAGCCCAGCTTGGTGACGGACTCGGAGACGTTCCTGCCGTCCGCGATCCACCGTTCCGAGGTCTGCGTGGGCATTGAGATGCCTACCAGTGCGCCGGCGTTATCAGCGCCGTCGGATGGATTGGCGGCGCCGCTGCGGCTGCCGCAGCCGGTGGCCCCCGCTGTGATTGCCAGGACGACGGCGAATGTGCCCACGAGTTTCTTGATTCTCACTTGCTCTCCTTCCGCGGACAGCTCAGTCCGCGAACTGATACTGGCTTGAGTAGCACCTGCGCTATTCGGCGGCTCAGTATTATTGGATCCGGTTAGCCAGTTCTTGACGAGCCTTAACAACGCCGGCTCGTGTTAGCGCTAACAAGTTTGTCAAATAAAAATTAGCACCGGCTATGCCTGTGAGTCAAGACACAACTGATCGGGCAGGTTTAGGCCGCTGCCCGCGCGTTCTGTCCCAGGGCTGATCCCGGCATGCCTCCGCCGTGGCCGCCCGTAGGATGTTGGACAATACATTGCTCCAGCTTGAAAGGTGCCTCAGATGGGGAACGATAGCGACAGGCGTCCGCCGCGCCTTGAAGACGTTGCCGCGCGTGCGGGCGTTTCCCACCAGACCGTCTCGCGCGTGGTCAACAACCACCCCAATGTCAGCAAAGCCACCCGCCAGCGGGTCGAGGCCGCTATTGCCGAACTGGGGTACCGGCGCAATACTGCGGCACGAAGCCTCGTGACCCGGCGGTCGCAGACCATCGGCGTCCTGGGGACTGAGCTCGCTCAGTACGGCCCGGCCAACACCCTTCTCGGGGTGCAGCAGGCCGCGCGCGAGGCCGGTTACTTTGTCAGCATTGCGGCGTTGAAGGATTCGGGAGCGGAGTCTCTTGCAGGTGCTGTCCGCCACTTCATGGACCAGGGTGCCGACGGGATCATCGTGATCGTCCCCCATGACGGAACGGTGCAGATCCTGGAAGGCCTGAACCTGGACGTGCCCGTGGTGGTGGTGGGAGCCGGCAGCCGCGGCCGGTTCAGCGGGGCGATGGTGGATCAGAAGCGGGGGGCGCGGCTTGCGGTTGCCCACCTGATCAGCCAGGGGCACGGGCGGATTGGACACATTTCCGGGCCGCGGGACTGGATTGACGCCGCGGCGAGGACTGAGGGCTGGCGCGAGGAGTTGGCGGCGGCGGGCCTGGCTGACGACCTTCTGCTCGAAGGCGACTGGAGCGCCGGCAGCGGGTACCGAATGGGCCAGAAGCTTGCCGAAAAGCGTACGGCCACGGCGGTGTTTGTGGCTAACGACCAGATGGCGCTTGGCTTGCTGCGCGCCTTCAGTGAGGCCGGCGTCCGAGTACCCCAGGACGTGTCACTGGTTGGCTTCGACGACCAGCCGGAAGCCGCCTACTTCACCCCGCCGCTCACCACTGTGCGGCAGGACTTTGAGGAGCTTGGGCGGCGCTGCATGGAGACCATGCGCACTCAGATCGAGGACGGCGCAGCGAGCAGCACCACCGTGGTTGAGCCCAAACTTGTGGTCCGGGCCAGTACGGCGCACTGTCCCTAGCCCCGCCTCCCGGCGGTAGTTCGCCTACCTCTCGCTTTGCGGATGGCTCTAACCCGGTTCCTTGACAGACTTCTTGTTAGCGCTCACAATTGACGCAGGCCGCTAAGTAGCCGGCACGCTATCGGAGGACTTTTATGGACGTCACAGTGGACGGTACAGACAACTACGTCATTGGTGTGGACTACGGGACGCTTTCGGGGCGGGCTGTTGTGGTCCGGGTCCGTGACGGCAAGGAACTGGGCAGTGGTGTCTTTGACTATCCGCACGCGGTGGTCACGGATGCTTTGCCGGCGGACGTAGCAGGCGCGGCGGGCGACGGCGCCGCCCGGCTTCCCGGGGAATGGGCGCTTCAGGTGCCCAACGACTACCGCGACGTCCTCCGCCATGCTGTCCCGGCTGCGGTCGCGGCCGCCGGTATCAACCCGGCCGCCGTCGTCGGAATTGCCACTGACTTCACGGCATGCACGATGGTGCCCGTCAAAAGTGACGGAACCCCGCTGAGCGAGCTGGACGGCTTTGCCAACCGGCCGCATGCTTACGTGAAGCTGTGGCGGCACCACGCGGCGCAGCCGCAGGCGGACCGGATCAATGCGCTGGCCGCAGAGCGTGGCGAAGCCTGGTTGCCGCGATACGGAGGGCTGATCTCCTCGGAATGGGAATTCGCCAAGGGCCTGCAGCTGCTGGAGGAGGACCCGGAGGCCTACGCGGCCATGGACCGCTGGGTGGAGGCGGCCGATTGGATCGTGTGGCAGCTTTGTGGCCGGTACGTTCGTAACGCCTGCACGGCCGGTTACAAGGGAATCTACCAGGATGGCCGTTACCCCTCCGAGGATTTCCTCGCTGCCTTAAACCCGGAATTCAAGGACTTCGTCAGCACCAAGCTGGAGCACACTATCGGCCGCTTGGGTGATGCTGCGGGCTACCTCACTGCCGAGGCAGCGGCTTGGACGGGGCTGCCGGAGGGCATCGCCGTGGCGGTGGGGAACGTGGACGCCCATGTCACGGCTCCGGCCGCAAAGGCTGTGGAACCGGGGCAGTTGGTGGCCATCATGGGCACGTCCACCTGCCACGTCATGAACGGTTCGGAGCTTCGCGAAGTGCCGGGCATGTGCGGGGTGGTGGACGGCGGGATCGTGGAGGGTCTGTGGGGGTACGAGGCCGGGCAGTCCGGCGTGGGTGACATCTTCGGCTGGTTCACGAAGAACGGTGTCCCGCCGGGATACCACCAGGCGGCGGCCGCGGCAGGGCTCGGCATCCACGAGTACCTCACCGAACTCGCGTCCCGTCAGGGGATTGGTGAGCACGGGCTCATCGCCCTGGACTGGCACTCGGGCAACCGTTCGGTGTTGGTGGATCATGAGCTCTCCGGTGTGGTGGTGGGTCAGACGCTTGCCACAAAGCCCGAGGACACCTACCGGGCCCTGTTGGAGGCCACGGCCTTCGGAACCCGGACCATCGTGGACGCCTTCCGCGATTCGGGTGTGCCCGTAAAGGAGTTCATCGTGGCCGGCGGGTTGCTGAAGAACAAATTGCTGATGCAGATCTACGCGGATATTACCGGGCTGCAGCTCTCCACCATCGGCTCCACCCAGGGCCCGGCGCTGGGTTCGGCGATCCACGCCGCGGTGGCGGCCGGGAAGTACGCCGACATCCGTGCAGCTGCGGCGGCCATGGGCTCAGAGCCCGGGGATGTTTACACGCCCATCGCGGAGAACGTGGCCGCCTATGAGGAACTGTTTCGGGAATACCGGACACTGCACGACTACTTCGGCCGGGGCGCCAATGATGTGATGCACCGGCTCAAGGCCATCCAGCGCAAGGCCGCCGCGGTGCAGTCCGCCGCGTCCCATACCGCCGCAGCAGTAGCTGCCGCCCCCGCTGGCGTGGGGGCCTCCGCATGAGCACCGCGACCGTAAATACCCTGGAGGCCATCGCCCGGATCCGGCAGGAGGTCTGTAGCCTGCACGCCGAGCTGACCCGCTACGGGTTGGTGGTGTGGACCGCCGGCAACGTTTCCGCGCGGGTGCCCGGCCGGGACCTGATGGTGATCAAACCCTCGGGGGTCTCCTACGACGAGTTGACGCCGGAACAGATGGTGGTCACCGACCTTTACGGTGTGGCCGTGGATGGCGATGCTGACGGTGAGTGGGGCAACCCGCCGCTCTCGCCGTCGTCGGACACTGCCGCGCATGCCTATGTCTACCGGAACATGCCCGACGTCGGCGGTGTGGTGCATACGCATTCCACCTATGCGACGGCGTGGGCGGCCCGGGGCGAGGCGATCCCGTGTGTGCTGACCATGATGGGCGATGAGTTCGGCGGCTCCATTCCGGTGGGCCCGTTCGCGCTGATCGGGGACGACTCGATCGGGCAGGGCATTGTGGAGACGCTGAAGAACTCCACCTCGCCCGCGGTCCTGATGCAGAACCACGGCCCGTTCACCATCGGCAAGGACGCCCGGTCCGCCGTGAAGGCTGCCGTGATGTGTGAGGAAGTGGCGCGCACCGTCCACGTCGCCCGCCAGCTCGGCGAACCCATCGCGATAGACCAGTCCCGGATCGACTCCCTCTACGCCCGCTACCAAAACGTCTACGGCCAATAACATCCGGCCGGCACTGCCCGCCGTCGGCCCAGCCCCAAACTTTCCCAGGAGAAACCCATGAGCAACGCCCACAGCACCTCCCTCGAACGCTTCGAGGTCTGGTTCCTCACCGGCAGCCAGCACCTCTACGGCGAGGACGTCCTCAAGCAGGTCGCCGCGCAGTCACAGGAGATTGCCGCCGCCTTGAACGCTTCCTCGGATGTCCCGGTCAAGGTGGTCTGGAAGCCGGTGCTGACGGATTCGGACGCCATCCGCCGCACCGCGCTGGAGGCGAACTCGGACGATTCCGTGATCGGTGTGACCGCGTGGATGCACACGTTCAGCCCCGCCAAGATGTGGATCCAGGGCCTGGACCTGCTGCGTAAGCCGCTCCTGCACCTGCACACGCAGGCCAATGTGGAGTTGCCTTGGGCGGATATCGACTTCGACTTTATGAACCTCAACCAGGCCGCGCACGGCGACCGCGAGTTCGGGTATATCCAGTCGCGCCTGGGCATTCCGCGCAAGACCGTCGTGGGTCACGTCTCCAACCCCGAGGTCTCCCGGCAGGTGGGCGTGTGGCAGCGCGCCTCCGCCGGCTGGGCGGCCGTGCGGACCCTGAAGCTGACCCGCTTCGGTGACAACATGCGCAACGTGGCCGTCACCGAAGGGGACAAAACCGAAGCCGAACTGCGTTTCGGTGTCTCCGTCAACACCTGGTCCGTGAACGAGCTCGCCGACGCGGTGCACGGCGCCGCAGAGGCCGACGTCGAGGCCCTGGTGGCGGAGTACGAGCGGCTCTACGAGGTGGTACCGGAGTTGAAGGCCGGGGGAGCCCGGCACGACTCCCTGCGCTACAGTGCCCGGATCGAACTGGGGCTGCGCAGCTTCCTTGAAGCCAATGGCTCCGCCGCGTTCACCACCTCCTTCGAAGACCTGGGCGGGCTGCGCCAGCTCCCGGGTATGGCCGTGCAGCGGCTCATGGCCGACGGTTACGGCTTCGGCGCCGAGGGCGACTGGAAGACGGCCATTCTGGTCCGCGCCGCCAAGGTAATGGGCGCTGGCCTGCCCGGCGGCGCGTCCCTGATGGAGGACTACACCTACCACCTCACGCCCGGCCAGGAGAAGATCCTGGGCGCGCACATGCTTGAGGTCTGCCCGTCCCTGACGGCCACGAAACCACGCGTGGAAATCCATCCGCTGGGCATCGGCGGCAAGGAAGACCCCGTCCGGATGGTGTTCGACACCGACGCCGGCCCGGGCGTTGTGGTGGCTTTGTCCGACATGCGGGACCGCTTCCGGCTCGTGGCGAACGCCGTCGACGTTGTGGACCTGGACGAGCCGCTGCCGAACCTGCCGGTAGCCCGGGCCCTCTGGTCGCCGAAACCTGACTTCGCCACCTCGGCCGCCGCGTGGCTCACCGCAGGCGCCGCTCACCACACTGTGCTCACCACCGCGGTGGGTATGGACGTGTTCGAAGATTTCGCCGAGATCGCCCGCACCGAGCTGCTGGCCATCGACGAAGGGACCACCATCAAGCAGTTCAAGAAGGAACTGGCCTGGAACGCCGCCTACTACAAGCTGGCCGGCGGCCTGTGAACGGCCTCGAACTTCGGCTCGTCCCGGGGGAGTACACCGCCGCCGTTGCCCAGCGCCGACTACCAGGGGCTCATCGCCGGGCCGTGGCCCAACCCGGGGTGTCGATGGGCTCAATCACCTGTTCCCTTTTACCGCGCCACCAGCCCCGGCACCCCGTCCTGGATCGCGAAGGTGGCCTTGGTGGAAACCGGTGCGCCCGGCGTCGTGACGTGATCGAGCACCCGGAAGTCCGCCGTGAGTGCGTCCTTGGTGATCTTGGTGTTCACGTAGCCGCGGTTGTCGTTGTAGAACTTCAGGTGCGGGTTCCAGGCCATCACCGGATCGGTGGTGGAGCCTGACCCGTCGCCGGTGGAGGTGATGGAGGTGCAGACGAGTTCGGAGCCGACCACGGGGGAGGCGGGGTCCTTGTAGTCGACTTTGATGTCGTTGGCCCAGTTGCGGTGGACATCGCCGGTGAGGACCACGGCGTTACGGACGTTGGCGTCCACCCAGCCCTGGGTAATGCGGCGGCGTGAGGCGGCGTAGCCGTCCCACCCGTCCATGGAGACGTCGTCGATCTCGGGCGCGGCGTTCCGGTCCCTTTCGGCGAAGAACACCTGCTGGCCCAGGATGTCCCAGCGCTGGGTGGAGTTCCGGAAGCCGTCCAGCAGCCACTTTTCCTGCTCGGCGCCGGTGATGCTGCGGTCCTCGGCGAGGCGTTCGGTGACGTTCTTCTTCCAGCCGTCGCCGGCGAGCTGGTCGTCGCGGTACTGCCGGGTGTCCATCATGTGGAAGTTGGCGAGCTGGCCCCATTGGATGGTGCGGTAGATCTTCATATCGAATCCGGCCGGCACGGAGGATGCCCGCAGCGGCATGTTCTCGTAGTAGGCCTGGAATGCGGCGGTTCGGCGCTGCCGGAACCGCTCGGTGGTGTCGTTGAGCTGGTTGGCGTCCTTGTTCTCCGGAACCTCGTCGGCCCAGTTGTTGTCCACCTCGTGGTCATCCCAGACCACCAGCCATGGTGCGATGGCGTGCGCGGCCTGC
>NZ_PZKO01000072.1:0-57008 GCF_014926485.1 Pseudarthrobacter sp. AB1 | reverse complement strand
GCCGCCGGCGGGCATCTTCATCTGCCCGGCCGTCAAGGTCCCGCACAGGGCAGGGGACGTCGCGGCCAGCGGCAGGGTCGGTGCCAGGTCTGACTTGGCGGCCTGGCCGGCCGCGCTGAGCGCGGCGGGGTCAAGGCCGTGGACCACAACAACGGCCGTACCGGCAGCCAGGGCGGCCTTGGTCTCGGCGTTCAGCTCAAACGTGCGGTCAACGGTGTAGGAGGCGCCCTGCCCGGCGACCTTCAGATCCAAGCCCGCTGCCGGGCTGGTGTCCCCGCTGGTGGAGAGAGTGGTGACGATACCGCCGTAGAACGGGGCACCTTCGGTGGTCGAAACCACCGCGTCGCCGTCCTTATCCGCCGACGGTGCCGGACAGGTGCCCTGGGCTCCGCCATGAATGTGCTGGACGTGCGGGTACGGTGCATCCATAAACGTCGAGGCCAGGCCCGAAACGTTCAGGACAACGTGGGCCTGATTGCCGGTAACGTCAACAGTGACGGTGCCCGAACCTGTGCTGCCGTTAATCTGGCCCAGGGTCGACTGGTAGGACTGATCCGCTGCCATCGCGGGGGAACTGGAAAGGGCCAGTGCGGCCAACGCCAGGGTGGGGACAGCCATAAAGCGAAGTGTCTTATTCATTGAAAGATCTCCTCATACACGCGAGTGTGACGTTGGCACCCCCCGGAACGGGGATACCTGTACTTCGGAACAACACGCGGACCGGATGGGCGCGGATGTGGCAGTTCAGTAAATCCGTGGTGCCCATCGCAGCGTCTGTCGGCGGCGTAGCAGTTCCTGCCGTTATGTATGCGCTGATCAATCTGGCCAGTCCTGAGACCCTGCGGTGGCCTGCGCACCTCGGACTCGCTGAGGCGGTTCCTGCGCAGCTGTTTATGCGCCGCCGACCCTTCACAGAAGGCGACGGTGACGATGAAGTCGAAAGCGTTCAGCTGCCCCAGGGTGCTTTTGCTCGAGGCCCCCAGAAGGGCCACCAAGGTCCCGTACTACACCGAGCCGATGATCATGACCCGCAAGATCTCCGCCCAGGAATCAAGCCACATGCGATTCCTGCCCGGTCTCCAGCACTGCTCGGGCTTCTAATGGCATGGGTACTCCTGTGGCGTTGGAGGGTTTTGGGGTGCTTTATACGGACACCGGGACGTAGTGGACAGTACGCTTAATATTTCCGGTTCGGCGAGCTTCGTTATCAGTACCCAGGGTACTGATAACGAAGAAAAGGACTCTCCGTATCTGATCCTCTGATGGGAGTGAAGACAATGACTGAAGCACCTGTAAGGCTGGGGGCATGTTCCCGATGACTGGGCGTGTCGATCATTGGATGGATGCGTTGCGGACACAGCTGTGGCCTCTTCCGGTGTTGGCGGTTGCGCTGGCTGTGGGTCTCGGGACGGCGGTGCCCGCCCTGGATGCTGCAGTTGACGGCAAGTTGCCAGAAAGTGTCACAGTTGTTCTCTTCAGTGGAGGGCCGGAGGCGGCCAGGGCTGTATTGCAGGCGATCTCGGGTTCCCTGATCACGGTGACGTCCCTGACGTTTTCACTCACCGTGGTCACGTTGCAGCTGGCCAGCAGCCAGTTTTCCCCGCGGCTGCTGCGGACTTTTACCTCGGATCGGTTCGTCCACGGGACGCTGGCCCTCTTTCTGGCTGCCTTTGCTTTCGCGTTGACCGTCCTTCGAAGCGTCCGCGGCGAAGGCAGCGGAAGCAGCCCGTTCGTACCTGAAATTTCCGTCACTGTCGCGTTCGTTCTCGCCATAGGCAGTGTTATCGGGCTGGTGCTCTTTTTGGCGCATCTCACCCGGGAGATCCGGGTGGAAACCATGATGCGCAGGGTCAACGTGGAAACCCAGGAGACCATCGACCGTGTCTTCCCGGCGGACCGCTCCCTGCCGGTACCGGATCCGGTCCCGGCAGAGGGGAAGATCCTCATCAACTCCACCAGTTCCGGATTCCTGACCTCCGTTGACAAGGGCGCACTGAAGCGGGCCGCCGAAGATGCGGGGGCAGTGATAAGGATTGACCGGGAACCGGGCAGTTCCCTGGTGGCTGGTGTTCCCTTCGCCACCGCCTGGCCCGTTCAGCCGGGCACAACGCTCACATCCTCAGCCCGGGAAAGGCTGACTGAGGCGGTTAACGCCGCTGTGGCCACCGGGTTTGAACGCACCAACGTCCAGGACGTCGGATTCGGATTTCGCCAGCTGGTCGACGTCGCTGCCCGTGCACTCTCGCCAGGCATCAACGACCCCACCACCGCAGTGCACGTCATCGGGCACCTTTCCGTACTCCTGTGCCGGCTGGCGGAGCGAAACCCTGGCCCTGAGCAGCTCACGGACGACCGCGGGCGGGTGAGGGTTGTGGTTTCGCTTCCGGAACTCGAGGACCTTCTCGACATGGCGATGAACCAGCCCAGGCAATACGGAGCGGCAGATCCGGCCGTTGCAGGCCGGCTCCTGGGCTTGCTTCGGGAACTCACCTGGTGCGACCGGAAGGACAAATACCGGATGGCTGTCCGAGAGCATCTGGGCCGAATGCGCAACGCGATCGGTGCCGCTGACTATTCGCCGGGAGAACGGCGGAGCCTGCTGGAGCAGGCAGACTCCATAAACCTCTTGCAGACAGAGAATCTGCACCCCGGCAACAAGGAGAGCCCGTGAGATTCCCGGCCCGGAACGGGACAGTCAGTGCCCGGCCGGGGCTTGGTGCCCTGCGCTTGAGATTGCCAAGGCGGCAGCGGTACTCGTCGCAGCCTTGGCATGCTGGCAAGGCGCGTTCCGCAGCGTGGCCTTCCAAGCCGACGCAAAAAGTAATGCACGTGTGATGGTTTGAACGGTGGCCGGAGATTAGTCTGGACAGATGGTGTCCACCAGGAAGTGGAAATGGCCGCGCTGAGTTGGTCTTCACGAGGAATGCTTCGCTGCCCGTTCCCGGTGCGCGGCGTATTCGTGTGGTTCCTTCTGGCCCTCCTCCTTGCGGGGGCTGCCACCTACACTCACGGCAGCCGGTACGCCATCGTCCCGGGTCACAGTTCCTTCCAGTCAATGGAGAAACGGGACGTTGAGGCAATGCCGCCGGAAACCGCAGCCAGCCATGCCGGCCCTTCGGCATCGGCGTCCCAGCCCGTCAGCGTCGTCCTCGAGGCCGGCCCGTCCGTTGAGCCTGAGGATCTGGATCAGGAATGCTGTGAACGGCGTCTGGCTCCCCGGAGCGAACCGGCACCGGTGAGGACTGGCGCAGTGGACCCGCCGTCCTTGACACACCAGGAGCCCGGTGACGGAATTCTTTATAGCGTTGTACCTTCGGAACCGGCTTTGCCGGCGCTGACGGTGGTCAAGCTTTCCATCAGCAGGACGTAGAAACGGTTCGCTGTTCCACTCCGTCACGACCCGCTGTTCAGATCCGGAAAGAGAAACCAATGACACATGTACAGTCCATGCTGGACGCCCATCCTGAGGACCTCGGAAACATTGATAAAGCCAAGCTCGTGGAATGCATCCAGGCGTGCTTTGAGTGCGCTCAGACGTGCACCGCGTGCGCCGACGCCTGCCTCAGTGAAGAGATGGTCGCCGAGCTGACCATGTGCATCCGCACCAATCTTGACTGCGTCGATATCTGCGTGGCGACCGGGAAGATTCTCTCGCGCCACGGCAGCTACGACGCTGACATCACCCGCGCAGTGCTGGAAGCGTGCCGTACCGTCTGCAAGGCGTGCGCCGATGAATGCGGGCAGCATGCGTCGATGCACCGCCACTGCGAGGTGTGCGCCGAAGTCTGTCGCCGCTGCGAGCAGGCGTGCGCTGATCTGCTCACCTCTTTGGGCTGAGGGGGTAATAATGACACATTCACAGACTTCCCGGGCGGATCGTGGTGCCCGGCAGAAGGCGCGGCCAAGCACCGCAGCGCGGGGCGGGCTCTCAGAGGATCCGCAACTGCGCCGGATGCTGATCACACACATCCACTGCGGTGAGCCCATGCAGCCGGTAACCGTGGACCCGGGACTGCCTATTGGGTCCCCAGGAAGGAATGACGGCGGCCTGCTGACGTACAGGTGCGTGTGCGGGTTTAGATTCGATCAACGGCGGGACTGACCGGGCCGGTGTCCAGCGGTCATGGTTGCAGGAGGCTCCTGCCCGGTCGCTGATGGTGAGACGTTCGGGCGGGACCGCCCGCGGGGAAGGAGTGAGGAATGATCCGGCGGGTGTTGACGGTGCTCCTGTGCTTGCTGTCAGCCCTCTTCAGCCTGCCATATCTGATCGGTGGAGGCAGGACATGAAGGCGGTGATTGTCGGGGCAGGCATTGCGGGCCTGGTCGTTGCCCGCCAGCTCGGCGTGGCCGGTTGGGATGTCGAGCTCCTCGAGAAATCGGCCGCTCCGCGCCCCGATGGCTAGGCCGCTCCGCGCCCCGATGGCTACATGATGGACTTCTTTGGCGGCGACCTGCTTGTCGATCCGCTTAAGGTGCCCGGCGAGCAGTTCGGCCTGCTTGAGATCGGCCTGCTAGGTGAACTGCAGCGCCGGTTCTTCAAAGCGCTGGCGGTGCAGCCACAGGCTGTGTTCTTTCGTCCATCTGGTCTCTTTGGGGTAGCGGATGCCGTGGCGCAGCAAGATGGCGTTCAGGTGCCGGCGGGCGTGCGCGAGGTCCCTGGCCGTGCCGGAACGCAGCCGGGACAGGTCCCGGAGGGCTTCTTCCTCGGGGTCAGGGATCCGCACCTCGGTGACCGAGCCGACCGCGAGCATTTCGGCCAGCACCCGGGCGTCGCGCCGGTCGGTTTTAATCCGGTCCCCGGGTGCGCGGAGCAGTTTCGAGGACGCCGTGATCACGCAGCTGATACCTGCGGTCTGCAGGTATCGGGCCAGGACGAACCCGGTGGGGCCGGATTCGTAGACGCGTGAACATCCAGACCGATGAAAGTATGCTGATACATAGCCGGGACCTCCCAAACTTCACATGTGGCACTACCATTGCACCCCCGCCAAGCCGCCGGGCCAAAGGAGCCGTCAATGGCAACCCACGGACCTCTGTGAAACAGAAGGCCCCGGCCCCCTCACACTTCTCCCCGACATCACCTGCCCGTCCGGGATAAAGGACATCACCGCCGGGGATCCGGTCCCGCACCGCCGCATTCCTGAGACCGGAAACGGATCACACCAAGCCGGCGCTGAGGGACCGCCCGGCGATAATGGCCGGCCCGGACGGGCAAGTTCAGCACCACACTTCATATTGTCTAGGGCCGTGCGCTGAGCCTCTGGATGAACTCGTCCGCTTGGGCCAGGTTCCGGGCTATCTTGGCCCGTTGATGGACCGCTTTCTCCAGGAACCCGCAGAGTCGGGCGTGCGCCTCCTCCGTGGCGCCCATGGCCTCGTCCGGGGCCAGGATGCCGAGGATCCCGGCCATTTCCTCCAGCGAAAACCCCAGCGGCTTCATCTGCTTGATGACCATGAGGCGCTCGAAATCAGCCTCCGAATAGACCCGGAAGCCCCCGTCGGTCCGCGCAGTGGCCGGCAACAGACCGACGTCGTCGTAGTGGCGAATGGTCCGCAGGGACAGACCCGTCCGTTCTGCCAGTTCACCAATGTGCATCGTGCCCGTGCTTGTTTTTGCCGTCATCAGGGGCCTCCGTCCTGTTCTGATTTCAAACCCTACCATCACGTTAGGGTAGAGTTTCTGGTGAGTGGTGAGACCTGCAAGGGCAGTTCCCGCTCTTCCCGGCGCGGCGTTGCGCCCCTACATTCTTCGACAAAGCGAAGCCGCATGCGCGCGTCTTCCTGACCATGAACGGAGCCAGCAATGGCCGTCAAGACCGCCGGGGATAACCCGGCCTATACCCCTGAACAACTGCAGTCTGTCCGGGAAACCCTCAAGTCTCCGCGCCGGCTAAAGACCGAAGTCCTCGCCGGACTGGTCGTCGCCCTCGCGCTGATCCCTGAAGCGATCGCCTTCTCGATCATCGCCGGCGTCGATCCGCGGATCGGGCTCTTTGCCTCCTTCACCATGGCCGTGACGATTGCCTTCGTCGGCGGCCGTCCGGCCATGATCTCGGCGGCGACCGGTGCGATTGCTTTGGTGATCGCACCGCTGGTGAAGTCCCACGGCCTGGACTATTTCGTCGCCGCCGTCATCCTGGCCGGAGTCTTCCAGATCATTCTCGGTCTGTCAGGTGTGGCGAAGCTGATGCGCTTTATTCCCCGCTCGGTGATGGTGGGCTTCGTCAACGCCCTGGCCATCCTGATCTTCATGTCCCAGGTTCCCGAACTCATCAATGTTCCGTGGCTGGTCTACCCCCTCGTTGTGTTGGCGCTCGTGATCGTGTTCGGCCTGCCGAAGCTGACCAAGGCTGTGCCGGCCCCGTTGGTCGCCATCGTCGTGCTGACACTCATCACGGTTTTCGTCTCCGTGGCTGTCCCGACCGTGGGAGATAAGGGAGAACTCCCCGAGTCGTTGCCGACCCTGTTCATCCCGAACGTGCCGATCAACCTGGAGACCCTGCAGATCATCTTCCCCTTCGCCCTCGCCATGGCCTTCGTGGGCCTGCTCGAATCCCTGATGACCGCCAAACTGGTTGACGACGTAACCGATACCCGCTCGCACAAGACCCGCGAGGCGTGGGGCCAGGGCGTGGCAAACATCGTCACCGGGTTCACCGGCGGCATGGGCGGCTGCGCGATGATCGGCCAGACCATGATCAACGTCAAAGCCTCCGGCGCCCGTACCCGGATCTCCACCTTCCTCGCCGGCGTTTTCCTGCTCATCCTCGTCGTCGCCCTCGGGGATTTCGTCTCCGTTATACCGATGGCCGCCCTCGTCGCGGTCATGATCTTCGTTTCCTGGGCCACCTTCGACTGGCACAGCATCCAGCCCCGGACCCTGAAGATGATGCCCAAGAGCGAAACCCTGGTCATGGTCGCCACTGTCATCGTGGTCGTCGCCACTCACAACCTAGCCATCGGCGTCGGCGTCGGTGTTCTTGTGGCGATGGTGCTGTTCGCCCGCAGGGTCGCACACCTCGTCACAGTCGAACGCACCGTCAGCTCCGTTGGCGGGCACGAAACCGCGACCTATGTGGTGGACGGGGAGCTGTTCTTTGCCTCCTCGAACGACCTCTACACCCAGTTCGAATACGCTCTGGACCCGGCACACGTGATCATCGATATGCACGCCTCCCACCTCTGGGACGCGTCCACGATTGCGGCCTTGGACGCGATCACCGAGAAGTACCGCCACCACGCTATTGACGTGAAAATCATCGGCCTCAACGATGCCAGCATCCTGATGCGTGAACGCCTCGGAGGCAAACTCGGCGGCCACTGACCCCCGCGGCCTCCCTTACGCAGAGGGTCCCCTACCGCATAGCCGGTAGGGGACCCTTCAGGTGTGTGTTTCGGGTGAGGTCAACGGTGGCGGTCTTCCTGGTAGACGTCCGGGATGCCGTCTTGGTCTGTATCGATGGCTTCTTCGGCCTGCACGGCACGGTACTGACGGTTCCGCGTGACCAGTACTGCCGCCGCCAGGAGGGCGGCCAACAACGACGCGGCGAGGATTCCGACCTTGGCGTGGTCATCATGAGCGCTGCCCTGTCCGAAGCTCAGCTCGGCCACGAGGAGTGAAACCGTGAAGCCGATCCCAGCCAAAAGCGAGACTCCGAATACATCGATCCACTTCAGGGACTTGTCCAGAGACGCGCGGGTGGCCTTGGTGAGGAGCCAGGTGGTGCCCAGGATTCCGATTGGTTTGCCCAGCACCAACGCCACGATGATGCCGATGGCTACAGGATCGGTCAGAGCCGAGATCAGACCGTCCCAGCCACCCACGGAGACACCGGCGGCGAAGAAAGCGAAAACCGGGACTGCGATGCCGGCGGAAATAGGCCGGAACCGGTGTTCGAAGATCTCAGAGAGGCCAGGTCCGGCAGCGGGGCCGCCGCTGGCCTGGGACCGGATGACAGGGATAGCGAACCCCAGGAGTACACCGGCGACGGTGGCGTGGATACCGGAGGCATGCACCAACGCCCAGGTGATTACGCCCAGAGGGAGAAGGATTACCCACGCCGCGGCGGGTCTGGTGCCAAAGAACCGGCGGTACTTCTGAGCCAGGAACGTGTAAACCGCCAGCGGAAGGAGGGCCAGCAGCAGCGGCCCGGCCTGGATATCGGAGGAGTAGAACACCGCGATGATGCTGATGGCCAGAAGGTCATCGACCACGGCCAAAGTCAGCAGGAAGATCCGCAGCGCACTGGGCAGGTGCGACCCGATGATCGCCAGCACAGCCACTGCGAAAGCAATGTCGGTTGCCGTAGGGATGGCCCAGCCCCGCAGGGTCTCAGGACTGGCCAGATTGATCAGCGCATAAATAACGGCAGGAACTGCTACACCGCCGACAGCCGCTGCGATGGGCACCACAGATTTACTGAACTGGCGAAGGTCTCCGGCCACGAACTCACGTTTGAGTTCCAGCCCCACAAGAAAGAAAAAGATCGCCAACAACCCGTCTGAAGCCCAGGCCCCCAAGCTGAGTTCCAGATGCCAGGGCTCGAACCCGACGCGGAAGTCCCGCAACGCGAAGTAGCTATCGGAGACCGGGGAATTGGCCCAGATCAGGGCAATGACTGCTGCGGCGACCAGTAAGATCCCGCCAACGGTTTCCTTCCGCAGGATTTCACCGATTCGCAGGACTTCGCCGTAGCTCCCCCGTCCCAAAACGGAGGAACGCGGAGGAGCAGAAGGTTTTTTACTCATGAAGGTGTCCTAAACTTTGGGGCGACAAAGAACGTGCCGACCAGACTTCCCGGCTCACCTCCAGTAAGTCTACACATTTTGTAATGGTCGCTGACGCACACTGGACCTTGGCCGGCCTCCAACGATATACGGGAACCATGCAGGGACCGGCCGTTACCCGGGACCGTGCCGCGGCCACCAACGCTGTTATACCCGTCGGCCGTGAGAGTGCCGGGGTAGAGGACGAGTGTCTGCGGAAGGAGTACGCTGTGAGATATCCGTCAGGTACGGGACGGACTACTCCGGATTTAAGGGGCTGAAACCGTGGCTGCTAACCCAGCGTCGAATCCTTCAACCGGCCCAGACCACCTCCCGCGCGCGAACAATAGATCCGTACCTTCCAAGCCGAAGCGTGCCCCTCGGAGTCCATTCCCGTCCTCGGCCCGGGTCCGAGGCGCGGTCCGGGATTCGGCAGTGACGCGGGCCGGGATGATCTGGGTTGCTGTCAGCGCCGGGCTGATCCTTCTGACATTGCTGATCATCTTCATCCTGCAGAACCAGGACCGAGTGACCGTACACTACCTTGGCGTGGCCGGGGAGCTTTCCCTGGGTATGGCGCTGTTCATCGCCGCGGTGGCGGGCGGGATTCTGGTGGCCGTTGCCGGAGCAGCGCGGATCCTCCAGCTGAGAAGCCAGTCCCGGTCCCGTCGCGGCCAGCCGCAGGCCGTGCCGGGACCGGGAAGCCCGGACCTAGTAGGACTTAATTAGGTCGTGCCTTGTGGTTGGCAGTACGGGGCAGTCTCAATCCTGATCTCGGCAACCTCATCGGGTTTCATGCCTCGAAAAAGATCAGGATCGATCTGGATTAAAAGCCGCCACGCCGACCAACCTAAGTACTACTAGACCCCTACCGTAAGTCTTCGCCGCCGCTTCGACGTGCAGCGGCGGGAGCAGTGATTTTCCGGCGTGGCCGGTGTCGGCGCGGTTTTAGAGGGTCGCTGGCCTTGCGGCCGCGGCATCGGCCAGCCTGTGGAGGGCTTCGCGGAGTTTGGCGTCGGCTTCGTCGGCGACGGCGCGGACGACGAGGCTGTCGCTGAGCTGGACCATGGTTTGTGGGTCTATGGCTTCGACGGTGGTTTCGCGCGCGTCCTTGCCTCGCCGGACTACGACATTGCACGGCAGCAATGCTCCGAGCGCCGGATCGGCTGCGAGGGCACGGCTCGCCAGCATGGGGTTGCAGGCCCCGAGGATTATGTAGTCACCGACGGCATCCCCGGCGTCGATCCCGAGTTTGGCCTCAAAAGTGGAGCGAACATCAATTTCTGTAAGGATGCCAAAGCCCTGTTCACCGAGCACCGCACGCGTGCGCTGGACTGCGTCCTCCCAGGACAGCGGGACGGTAACGGTATGCGTGTAGCTCATCGGTTTGCTCCTGATGTGTCGTGACATGTTCGGGTCCGGGCCAGTCCGTGGCCGTGCCGTGACAGTTTGGGGGAACTCCCCCGGCACCGGGGTCTTGGGGTCCTGCCTGTCAGGCGAGGGAGAGGAAGAGCTTTTCCAGTTCTTTTTTGTCCATGGTGGTGTCTTCGCGGACGATGCACTGCTCCAGCCCGCTGGCGATGATCGCAAAGCCGGCCCTGTCCAGGGCTTTCGAGACGGCAGCCAGTTGCGTGACGATGTCCTTGCAGTCCTTCCCCTCCTCCAGCATGCGCGTGACAGCAGCGAGCTGGCCCTGGGCGCGCTTGAGGCGGTTGACCACTGGGGTCAGTTCAGTCGAATCGAGTTGCATGAAGTCTCCAATAACGTGAGCATGTGCCATTCACTATATACCCCCTCGGGTGTTTCAGATACCCACTGGGGTATCTATAATACTCAGCAGGTTATACACCGACGACCTTTTCGAGAGGCCCCCAGGACTTCCCATTCCCCCTCCACCGCCTAACGCCCTGGCCCCGGAGAACTTACGCTGCTGGCACGCCGAGCATCAGGACCATATGGGCATCGACGTACGCTCTGCCGCTGAGCTCGAGTCGATGCACATCCGGGAGGGTGAACTTCCCGTCCTCGTCGGACAGGAACCGGTGCCGTAGTCCAGGGCTTTAGCCGCAGTGAGGTCCTCGGCTTCCCCGAAGGAATGGCCGGCCCCTCTTGATAAAGATGAATCTGCTACCTGTCCCTCTATTGTGTGTTCGCCGTTCGTGCGGCCTGGCGTGGACGCTGCTGCCTCCCCTGCCGGCTCGGATTTCGGCCAGCGTCTCGCGCTCGGGGAAGCAGGCCGAGCCGATGACCAAGGCGCCTCCGGAGCTGGGCTGGCCGGAGGGCTGAGGGTTGTTCAGCGGGCTCCGCGCCGGCGCCGCGGGCGGCCAGCCCGAGCGCGAGTCGGGTCCCTGCTGCCGGGGCAACGGTCCCTGTCAGGCGAGGACTCATGTTCATGTTCGTTTTCCTACCCCGGCAGTTCCCGGGCGGGATGTTCGGAGACGTCGACCGTGGGCGCCGGACCGTCAGGTTCTGCCGGTGGCCATGACTGCGGCGGCGGTGTCTCCCGTGGTGGGTCCGTTGGTGCCCGGCGGGTCGGGGATGAACGCCCGCGCGGAGATCGGGATCGTGAGACGAATGGCATCACCGACGCCCAGCAGACGGCCCCAGGGCGCCTCTGCCTGGAGGGCGATACCGGACACATCGACGGTGACCAGCCGGCGGGGTCCCAGCACCCGGATGTCCGTCACGATCGCGGGCACGCCGTGCCCTGCGGGGCCCCGGGCATTCTCCTGGATGCCGATGCTTTCCTGGCGGATGACCATCACGCCAGGGCCGTCTGGCCAGTCGGTGTCCGCCGGCAGGTCAAGGTCGCCCAGGGCCGAGTAGTGGACCCCGTCCCGGACAGTTCCTGCAACTTCGTTTGTCCCGCCCATGAGCCGGTGGACTTCCAGGGACGCGGGCCGGGAGTATACGAGGTCGACGCGGTCGTGCTGGAGCAGCCTGCCGTGGCTGAGGAGCGCGATGTGGTCGGCGACGGCGGCCGCTTCGTCGCGGTCATGGGTGACCATGAGGATGGTGGGGGCCAGCCGCTCCCGCAGCTGTGCCAGCAGCTCGTGCATGCTGGAGCGCAGTTCCTGGTCAAGGGCGCTGAACGGCTCGTCCAGGAGCAGGATGGCAGGCCGGGCGGCAAGGGCACGGGCGATGGCCACCCGCTGGGCTTGCCCGCCGGAGAGGGCCGTCACGGGACGGCGGCCGTACCCTTCCAGCTGGACCAGGTCCAGGAAATGGGCGGCATCGGCGCGGGCGACCCGGCGGCGGACACCGCGGACGGCAGCGGCGAAGGCCACATTGTCCAGGACGCTCAGGTGGGGGAACAGCAGTGGGCGCTGGGAGACCAGGGCCATGCCGCGGTGTTCGGGGCTCACTCGGGCAAGGTCGGTGCCGCGAAGAACGATCCGTCCGGCGTCCGGGGCTTCGAGTCCGGCCACGGCGCGCAGCAGCGTACTTTTCCCTGACCCGGACGGCCCCAGGACGGCAGTGCATGAACCGCTCTCCAGAGTGAGGTGCACGTCATTCAGGACGTGCGCTGACGAGCTACTGAAAGACTTCGAAAGTCCTTCGATAACCAGATCGTTGCTCATGATAGATCTCCCGGGGGTTTGCGGGCGAAGAAGCCAAGACCCAGCAGCATGATCAGGGGTGGAAGGACTGCTGTCGCTGACAGCACCGCAACGACGGAATCGTTGCCCGTGCCCGAGGCGGCCGAAGCGACGAGCAGCGGAACGGTGGTAAATGCGCCGCCGCCGACCAGAAGCGTGATGAGGTAGTCGCTCCAGCCGACCAGGAAGGCCAGGAACGCACTGCGTGCCAGTGCCGGGGCCAGCAGCGGCACCTGCACCCGGGTAAGGACCTGCCACCGGGTGGCTCCCAGGGTGCGGGCCTCGTCTTCAAAGCCACGGTCATGCGCCCCGTAGGCCACACGCATGGTGTACGTCGTGTACGGCAGGGCGTAGGCGCTGAGGATGAGGATCACCCCGGCCAGGGGCGCGACCTGCAGCCTCAGGAGCAGCACGTTGAGCCCGAAGGCCGCCGCGAACGCCGGGAGCGCCAACGGTGCAAACAGCACGGCGTTGACGGCCGCGGGGAAGGGGACCCGATGGTAGGCCAGGGCCCGGGCGGCCAGCGCGCCGAGCGGGGTGGCGACGGCGCTGACCGCCAGTCCCAGGCCCAGGGAACGGGCGAAGGCCGGGACCGCGCCCTGGGCCAGGGCCGACCGGACGCCGTCGAAGCCCCAGACATCGGGCATGGCGGCCGGATAGGACCAGCGGTCCGCGAAGAGCCACAGTCCCAGCGGTGCCAGGGGAAGGAGGAACCACGACGCCAGCGCCAGGGTCAGCACTGTGCGTCCCGCCCGGCCCGGGGCGCGGGAGGCCCGCAGGGCCGAGCCGTCCCCGCGCGGCGGCGTCCAGGGTGTCCGCGGGCCCGCAGGAAGCGTCACCGCCATAGCGGAATCCTCCTCAGGAGGGCGAACGCTGCGGTGGCGGCCCCGAAGGACACGATCGTGGTCACCATCGCGAGGGCTGCGGCCTCGGGCCGGGACGTCAACGACGCGGAGCCGAAGACCCGCAGCGCCATCACCGGAAGAGGTTCGGGATAGGGCCGGCCGAGGAGCCAGGCGACCTCGTAGGAGCCGAAGGTGTAAACGAAGACGATCGTTGCGGAAACGGTCAGCGCCGGAAGGCTCAGCGGCACCAGGACGTGCCGGATGCGCCGGATGCGGCCGGCTCCCAGGAGGGCCGCCGTTTCGTCATAGCCCGTTGAGCGGGTGATCAGGGCGCCGGTGACGACCAGGGCGACGAAGGCTGATTCCTTCCAGCTGTAGTCGGCAATGACCGCGATCCACCAGGGGCCTCCAACCAGCCGCGGCCAGGCCTCCCCCGCCCCGGTCAGCCGGGACAGCAGGCCGGAGTCCGAGAGCAGCAACCCGACGGACGCGGCCCCGACGATGTGCGGAAAAGGGATCGTGAGGGTACTGACGGCGGCAACGACCCGGCCGCACCAGCGGCCCTGGACGATGACCAGGGCCGCCGTGAACCCCACGACGGAAGCGGCGATGGTCGACGCCAACGCGATGGCCAGGGACAGGCCGATAGCGGCTGGAAGGTCCGGGGCCACCGCGGTGTATGCCCCGAGGGTCAGTGACGGGCTGCCGGCCAGGGGCAGCAGGCCCAGGCTTTGGGCAGCTGCGGTCAGCAGCCCGCCCAAAACGACGAAGGATGCCGTCAGCACCGCCGGGGCAACCACCAGCGCCGGCGGCAGGGGTCTGCGCGGGCTCAGCGGGGCACTGCTGGAGACCACTGCGTCACCGGCCCGTGAGGATCTGACGCCGCCAGGCGTCGTCGAGTTCCGGCACCCACGCGGCCGAAAGTTCCGGGTTGGCGTTTTTCGACAGCACATCGTAGGCGGGAACCACCGGCGATGGCGGCAGGGCATCAAACATGGCCCGCTGAGCAACGCTGAGCGCGGCCGGGTCAAGAACCGGGAACTGCCCCCAGATTCGCGGGTCCGCTTTGGCGGCCTGCTGTTCCGGGGAGAGCGCCAGGTTCGCGACTACCATTGCCCCCGCCTGGTGCCCGGAGGTTGACGGGATCGCCAGGAAGCTCGCGTTCCCCACCGTACCTTCGTCCAGGGTGAGGACTCTCGTGGCCGCCGGGTAGGTGCCGTCGGCGACGAGTTTGGTCAGGGTGGCCGGGCCGTAGGTCATGGTGAAATCGACCTGTCCGCCGGCGAACAGGGCGTTCAGTTCCCCGGATGTTTTCGGGTATGTCTTCCCTTCGCGCCACAGCGACGGGGCAAGGCCGGTGAGCGTGTCGAACAGGGCCGGGGTGAGCCTGTCGAATGAGGCCCGGTCGAAGCCCAGCGGCACGTTGGTGTGTCCGCCGGAGACGCTGTAAAGCACCTGCCGGGTGAAGACGGAGCCGGTGAAGTCCGGCGGTGCCGGGTACGTGAAGCGGCCCGGGTGCGTCCGGGCCCACTCCAGCAGCCCTGCCAGGGTCTTCGGCGGGTCGGCGACGGTGGCGGAGTTGTACGCGAAGCTGAACTGGGCCTTGCTCCACGGCGCTTCGCAGCCCTCGACCGGTGTCCCGAAATCGTTGGCCAGCAGCGGATCCGACGGCGCGGTGAGTTTCATATTGGGCAGCATCGGGGTCCAGCCGCACCACCATGCCCCGGCTTGCTTGCCGGTGCCGAAGTTGTCGCCGTTGACCCAGACAAGGTCGACGCCGCCCTCTCTTGTTCCGGCCTGCACTTCGGTCAGGACCCGGTTCAGGGCATCTTTCGTGTCGGCGACCGGGACGCGTTGAAGCGTGACCCCTTCTTTCGCCGCCGCGGGTGCCAGGGTGTTATCGACGTAGGAATTGGCCTGCTCGTCGCCGCCATACATCCAAAGGCTGACGGTCTGGCCCTGGGCAGCTGCGGTGACCTGGTCCCAGCCTGTGAAGTCGGTCTGCGCCGCCGGTGGGGCGGCGCAGCTTGCCAGGGCCAGCGCAGCGACCGCGATCGCGGCCGTACCGGTGAGCATATTTCTGGCGCGGAGGGTAAAAGTCATGGGCGGTGTGACGGTCCTGTCGGGGTGGTGATCGGCTACGGCGGGGCCTCTTCGCCGGGTGTTGGCTGTTCTCACGGCTGCGGCTCCGCGGCCGCCGGTGTGACGGGGCGGAGAGGGAGCATTTTGCGCAGCCCGGCGTTTTCTGCCGCGTCCAGGCTCGAATGCTGGACGCAGGCCGGGACCAGGCGCCCGGTGTCGGGGTGGCTCATCGCGTACATGCAGGAGCCGAGGCGTTCCTGGGTTTCCCGGATCTTGGGGTCAGCGCTGGTCACGCCGCGCTCCATTAGCGCCCATGCCGGTGCGACGTCGGCGGCGTCCATGAAGTTGTGCACCACGAACGTTTTGAACGACAGCCGGTGGCTCCAGGCTGCGGACGCCACCGCACCCAGGCCGCCGGCCCGGCGCACGAGGCGGCGGGCAAAGGACACGATGACGGGAAGGTCGTCCGGGTGGGCCAGGAGTGCCCGGAGGATTTTGGTGCCGACGATCCACGCAGGGGTGCCGCCGAAATACATGCCGCCGTGGTGATTCAGGAGCCTGTCGCGCGCGGCGAGGTCCCGGGGATCGTCCGGGTCCAGCAGTGGGGTGAGCACGGATCCGGTGCTGAGGGCGACGGCGGTCCGGTTGCACCGGGTGTCCCCGAACTGGGTTCCCTGCCACGGAATGGGTTGGCCGGCGCCTGCTTCGATGCGGGACCAGACGGCGTCGATGGTGATCTCCTCGAAGTCCTCGGACCATCTCCGGTCATCCCCGATGTAAGCAGCCGGCTGGAAGGAGAGCATGTCGTACGGCATGCCCAGCACCGCGTGGGTCACCTCGGCGACCTGGTCGACGTTGGCGGGGGTGACGGTCATGTTGTGGGCAATATAGGAGCTGACGCCGTGGTCGTGTTTAAGGGCAACGAACATTTCCGCGAACCGGGCACGGAACGGGTTCAGTTCGGTTTCATTACGGGGGCGTACGGCCCCGCGACGTCCCCGCATCAGGGAATCGAAGTGGGCGGCAAAGGACACTTTCCGGAACCGGGGGCGGCCCTCGTCGTCCAGGACGACGTCCAGGAGGTAGTCGTAGTCGAAATCGCCGTGGGTCATGGACATGGGTTCGCGGCCGTTAGCGTGCATGGCTTGCAGTGCTGCGGCGTGGTCGTTGGCCGGGAGCAGGCTGACTTCTCCGCCGATCAGCTGGGCGTGGGCGCGGGGGCCGCGGACCCGGCGCAGGAACTCCATTTGTTGTGTGACGGCTGTGATGGTGTGTTCGCCGTCGATCCGGACTTTGTTCGCGTCCGCTGAGTGGTAGCACGGTGAGCAGGTCAGATTGCATTTGGGAAACACGCCGTGGGTGCCTTCGCACCCGACGGCGCTTCGTCCCAGCAGCTGCGCCGGGGTCTTCACGTGTCCGGGGAGCCCGGCCCAGCGCTGATCCATCGCGGCCCTGCTCTCCGGGTGGACCGGGCGTGTGAGGAGCTCGACGCTCCGGAGGAGGGCTGCGATCTTCATAGTTCTCCTGCTGTGCTGGTGTGAGGTGTCTTAGGCGGTCAGATCCGGGACGGCCGGCAGGTCCAGTTCGGTTCCGGCGTAGTGGTTGAAATAGTTGGTGAACAGGTTGGCCGCGATGTGGGCGAACGCCTCCGAGAGTTCCGCGGTGCTCCAGCCGGCGTTCAGGGCGGCCTGCCAGGCCGCGTCGGAGACGTTCCCGGTCCTGGCTGCGGCTTCGCGGGCGACCGAGGAGATCGCTTCGAGTTTGTCGTCGAAATCCACTTCGCCGGCGCGGACCGCGATGATTTGCTCATCGTCCAGCCCTGCGCGGCGTGCCGAGAGGGTGTGGGCGGCCTGGCAGTAGTCGCAGCCGTTCTGGTTTCCGACGGCCAGGGCAATCGCTTCGCGGGTGCGGGCGTCAAAGCTGCCGTGTTCGGCGATGGCGGCGGACATCCCCATGTAGGAGGCGATCACGGCCGGTGAGTGGGCCATCCCGGCATGGATGTTGAGCAGTTTGCCCATCTTCTGCTCCAGTTTCCGTGCGTTGCCTTGGGACGCTTCGGGGGCTGTGGCAACGGTGTGGGCGGGAATGCGTGGCATGCGGAAACTCTCTTATCTATTGGGCTTACAGGACAAAAATATGTGGGGCGGAGGAAGCGGCAGACGCGACCGGTCAGGGCCGGGCGCCGCTGACGATGACGCCCCCGCCGGGGGCGAAGGCCACATGCCCTCTGATCATCCGGGCCAGGGGCGTCGGCCGCGGGTAGGACCAGGCGGCGTTCGACGCCCGGTGGTCCCCGGCGCGGACGTGGTGGTAGCGGGCAACACCCTTCCAGAAGCACAGGGTGCGGACCCAGCTGTTTTCCAGCGTGTCCGGCACCAGCGACTCCCGGGGGAAGTAATGGTTGCCCTCCAGATACACCGTCTGGCCGGAGCGGGCGATCACCTGGCCGTGGAACGTGGCGGTGATCATGAGGAGCTCCGGGCCAGTGTGCGCAGGACGTCGCGGTCCTGGATGACGATGCGTCCGCGGCCCTGGCGGATGGCTTTTTTGGCTGTGAGGTCACCCATGATCTTGCTGGTGGCCTCCCGTGAGGCGCCCAGGAGGCCGGCAAGCTGTTCGTGGGTCAGGTGGATGGTCCGGGCCTGCCCGAAGCGCGGCGGCCCCGCGGCGTCACCGAGTTTGAGCAAGGTGGACGCCACCTGGGCCGATAGCGGCCGCAATGCCAGGTCGGTGAGGCGTTCTTCGAGGCGGGCTACCTGTTCGCCCAGGAGCCGCGAGATCCGGATCGCGATGCGCGGATCCGAGAGCAGGAACCGTTCCACCTCCTCCACGCTGAGCTGGCAGATCGCCGCATCTTCGATGGCCTCGGCGTAGTTGTCATACATCCGCTGGCCCACGAGCATCATTTCCCCGAACACCGCGCCTGGCTCCAGGATGGCCATGGTCAGGGCCTTGCCATCCTCGGCCACCCGGAAAACACGCACCCGGCCTGACTTGAGGATGAACAGGGCCGTGACGGGCTGGCTTTGGCTGAACAACAGCTCGCCGCGGCGGAACAGCCGGGCCGGGGCCATAAGGTCCATGGCCTCGATCTCCTGTGCACTGAGGTCAGCGAACAGATCAACTTCATTCAAACAACTGAACGGGTCAGTGGGTCCTGCCATGAGGGAGTCGGCCTCTCGTTGCCGCGGGGCCCACGGTCGCAGGTCTCCGGAGACGGTGGCCCCCACATCGACCCGGCAGGAATCGGTCATGCCCGGCTCTTGAGGACGCGGACCGCCACCACTCCCAGAATAACGCCATAAATCATGTGGCCCATGAGACTCATCAGGGCGGTGAGATCAATAGCAAAAAGGGGCATGCCCATCATGACCGGCATGATCATCAGCGGGCCCAGGACCCACCAGATGGCCCCGTAGCCGAGTCCGACGAGGGCGCCGCGGCCGTACCCGGTGAGAAACCGGTTACCGAAGAGCACCGTCAGGCCGAGCCCGATCATCACCGAAATCATCAGATGGACGCCGAACCCGATCACCGCGGAGGTGGAGCCGACCATGGACGCGATGACGGGCAGCATGCCCATCATGGCCATGAGCATGCCGAAGACGATACCGCCGGAGATGCCTCCGGCGACCCCGGCGAGGACGCGACGTCCAATGCCGGTAGCTGAGGTGGGACGGGAAAGAGCTGATGCAGAAGCCATGACGGCGACCTTCCATGGAAGAGGTTTTGCTGACGTCTTCAAGGTAGGCCCGGGCCGGGACACCGTTCAGTAATCTGAACTACACAGCAGAAACTATGGCGGCAGCGGTACATTGCGCCCTGCAAAGCCGGGATGGGATCGTGGGCGGCAGCTGCGCTTATTTTTCGCGTGTCGTCTTCCCGGCCCGGATCTGGAGGTGTCCGCCCCGGGCGGAGGCGCGCACGACGTCGACGCACCGTTCCTCCACGGCCTGCCAGGGGGCGGCGGTGATGTCGGATCCGCCGACCGCGCACGCCAGCCGCGCCAGCGGAGTCAACCACCGTGCCCATCCCTCAGGTTCCTGCAGGTCCACAACACCGACGCGCGCCTGTGTGGCCAGCAGCCTTGTCATGTTCGTCCACGCCTGCTCCCAGTCCCCCATCAGGGACAACGAATAGGTCGCCAGGGCTGCATCCGAAACCCCGGCTCCCCCGCTTTCTTCAATCCGGGCAGCGATGCTCCCGGGATCGAGCAGCACCATGTCGGCCTGGAGCAGGATCACGTTCTCCCAGCCGCGGGCCTGGGCGCGGCGCCGCGCCTGGCGGAGCATTTCGGCGCTGCGGTCGATGCCGACGATGGTCCCGGAAGAACCAACGCGCTCCTGCAGCAGGGGAAAATTCAACCCGGTTCCGCAGCCGATGTCCAGCACCTGCTGGCCCGTTGTGGGGGCCAGTGCGTCGATGCCCAGCACCCGTCCGGCATGATAGACAGGGTATTCGCCCGAGAAAAGATCATAAAACGGGGCGAACAGCGTGTATTTATCGCGGATGGCGGGCTCCTTCTGGTTTAATCCGCCGGCACGGTCCCGGTAGACCGCTCCGCCGGGCGCTTTTGTTCGGCATTGCACATCACTTACAAGGAGTCCATCATGGCAGTCGAGAACCCGATCGTTGACCTCCTGGTCGTTGGCGGGGGAACCGCGGGAATCGTGGGCGCCAAAACGGCGGCCGGGTTCGGAGCGCAAACCCTGCTGGTCGAACAGGCCCGCACCGGCGGTGACTGCCTGTGGACCGGATGTGTGCCGTCCAAGACCCTCCTCTCGGCAGCCGAACACGCCACGACAGCCCGCGCACTGACCGGCCGCCCCCCGGAATTCGCCGCGGTGCGCAAGCGCATCTTTGCCGCGATCAACACCATCGAACCTGTCGACTCGCCGGAGGCACTCGAAGCCGCCGGAGTTGAAGTCCTCAAGGGCGCGCTGACGTTTCGCTCGCCCGGGGTGGCCGAGGTTGATGGCAGGACGATCCGTTTCCGGCAGGCACTGATCGCCACCGGCGGGGCCCCGGTCAGCACCGGAATCCCGGGCCTGGACCCGGGGGCCGCCGTGACCTCGGACACGATCTGGGAACTCGACACTCTTCCGAGGCGGCTGGCGATTGTTGGCGGCGGCCCGATCGCCTGCGAACTCGGGCAAGCCTTCGCCCGCCTCGGATCCAAGGTCACCATGATCGTCCGCTCCCGGATCCTCTCCAAGGAAGATCCCGACGCCGCGGACCTCGTCCGGGAGAGCCTGGCATCTGATGGTGTCCGCATCCTGGAGAACGCCACCGTCGAGAACGCGGTCACCACGGACAGCGGATCCCGGCTCCTGCTGGCGGACGGCGCTTCCGTTGACACCGATACGGTCCTACTGGCAACCGGACGCGCGCCCCGCACCGCGGGTCTGGGCCTGGAACGGATCGGGGTAGGCCTGGACAAGGCCGGCCAGGTGATCACGGACACCCGGATGATGACCTCCAACCCGCACATCTGGGCCGCGGGAGATGTAACCGCGAACCCCCAGTTCACCCACCTGGCCGGAGTCCACGCGTCTGTGGCGGCGTCGAACGCCGTGCTCGGGCTCAAACGCCAGGTCAGCAGCACCGTGCCCCGGGTGACGTTCACCTCCCCGGAGGTGGCCGCCGTCGGGCTCACCACCCCCGACGGCGGTCTGCAGCACCGCGCCCGGACTGTACGCCATACCCATGTCGACCGGGCCGTCACGGAGGACTCGACGGGCGGGTTCACCCGGCTGATCGTGGACCGGCGGGGAAAAATCCTGGGCGGCACGATCGTCGGCCCGCGGGCGGGGGAATCCCTTGCTGAACTGACCCTGGCCGTCCAAAGAGGGATGACGACGTCTGACATTGCCGGAACGACCCACCCCTACCCGACCTTTTCGGACGGGGTGTGGAATGCCGCCGTCGCCGACGTCAGGGAGCGTCTGGCCTCGCCAATCATGCGCGGGGCAATGGCGGGGCTGGTCTGGTTCCGGCGCCGCTGGCTGGACCGGCCCGTACCCCGCCTAGGGACCGGTAGCCGGCGATGATCCGCTGGACGCCGCTGGCGGTCACCAAAAGCGCCCAGACAGCCGCGATTTCCCAGGCGGCACCCGGCAAGACCAGCCAGAGGCTGTGTACGGCCACGGTCTCGGCGCCTTCGGTCAGGCCGCCCAGGAACGACAAGGACCGGCCGTCCCGGAGCTGGCGCCCGGACTTTTCGGCGATGGAGGAGAAGGCCAGGAACGCCGTACCGTTGATGTAGTAGGCGAAAAGGACCAACAAGAACGGCAGCCACGGGGCACTGAAGCCCGCAGTCGCGCCGATCCCGACGCCGACCACCGTGGCGCCGTAGACGATGAAATCGGCGCAGATGTCCCAGAATCCGCCCCGCCCGGTGTCTTCAGTCCCCGCGCGGGCGTTCCGGCGCCGGGCCAGGGGGCCGTCGAGGCCGTCGGCCACCCGGCAGAGCAGCCACGCGGCCAGGGCCGGCACCCACCATTGCACCGCCGCAAGGACCGCGCTGGCAAGGCCAAGAACAAGGTTAAGGCCCGTCAGCCGGTCCGGAGTGATCCACGGCCGGTCCAGCCAGCCGGCGGCCCGCCCCAGAGCTGGCTCCATGACCCGCCGCAACCGGGCATCAAACATCGGTGGCCCTGCCCTTCCGGCGTCGCCGGACCGCGACCGCCAGCCCGGCCACCGTGAGAATGCCGAGTGCCACGAGGGCGAGGTTGAGTTGCCATCCCGGCTGCAGGCCGAACGCACCCAGGGTCACGAAACTCACCGTTCCCGGAAGTATGCCGATGGCGGTTCCGAGGAAGTAGGGCCACCACCGGATGGAGGTCAGCCCGGCGGTATAGTTGATGGCCGTAAACGGCAGCACGGGTACCAGCCGGACACCGATCATGGCCGCCAGGCCGCGGCGCCGCAGCAGCTCATCGACTTTCTCCACCCGCGCCCCGGTGAATTTCTCCACCGCCTCCCGGCCCAGCCAGCGGCCCAGCCAGAACGCGGCGACAGACCCCAGGATCGCGGCGATAAAGACGACGGCGATGCCGCCGGCGAACCCATAGACCAGCCCCGCGGCTACTGAGAGGACGTTTTTGGGCACCGGCGCCAGCGTCAGCACGGCGTAGCCCAGGATGAAGGCCGCCGGCCCCCACCAGCGGGCGGTTCCGAAATAGCTCCGGATGTCCTCGACCGGCGGAAGCGGAAAAACCAGCGCCACCACGGCGGCGGCGGCGACGAGAACCAGCAGGATTCCGAGCCGAATCACGGCCCTGCGTCTGCTGCCCGGGACAGAACCCGTCACGGGGCGTTACCCCCGACGGCGGCAGTGGCCCGGGTTTTGTCCTCGGCGGTGCGGATGGCCCAGGCGGCATTGACGAGGCCGATATGACTGAAGGCCTGCGGAAAATTGCCGAGCAGCTCGTTGCTGTCCGGGGCAACCTCCTCGGCCAGCAGGCCCAGGTCCGTGGCGTAGCCTGCGGCATGCTCGAAGACAGCGCGGGCGCGCTCAGTCCGCCCGGCCAGGGCCAGGGCGTGGGCCAGCCAGAACGTGCACAGCAGGAAGGTCCCTTCCTCACCGGAGAGCCCGTCGTCGGCCAGGTACCGGTACACCAGGCCCCGGCTGTCGGTGAGCCTTTCTTCGATGGCATCGATCGTCGCGAGCATCCGGGGATCATCGGCGGGCACGAACCCCACGATGGAAAGCATCAGGACCGACGCGTCGAGGTCTTCGGAGCCGTAGGCCTGTGTGTAGGCGTTGACTGTTTCGTTCCAGCCGTTCATCCGGATCGAGTTGGCGAGCTGTGCCCGGGTCTGTTCCCAGCGGGGAACCCGGTCTTCGGCGTTCAGGACCCCGGCGAGGCCGATGGCCCGATCCACGGCCACCCAGCACATCAGCTTTGAGTGAAGGTAGTGCCGGGGAGCGCCGCGGACCTCCCAGATGCCCTGGTCCGTGGACTGCCAGCGTGATGCTGCCGCGTCGGCCGCGTCGGCAAGGAACTGCCGCGTCCCGGGCTCCAGATCGTTCAGATACTCCGGGAGGGTGGCGGCGGCGTCGAGGAGTTCGCCGTAGACATCGAGCTGGCGCTGATCCCAAGCGCCGTTGCCCACCCGGACCGGGGCGCTGTCGCGCCAGCCCGGAAGGTGGGCCAGTTCGCGTTCGGACAGGTCGCGTTCCCCGCCGACACCGTACATGATCTGCAGTTCGTCGCCGCTGCTCAGCCGGCCAGCGGCTGCCGAGGCGAGGAACTGGAAAAACTTTCCGGCCTCATCCGGGCAGGCGGCCACCCACAGGGCCTGTAGGGTCATGCTGGCGTCCCGGATCCAGGTGTACCGGTAGTCCCAGTTCCGGGTGCCGCCGGCGACCTCGGGCAGGGAGGTCGTCGGGGCTGCGACGATCGCGCCGGTCGGATAGAAAGTCAACGCCTGCAGGATCCTGCCGCTGGAAGCGACCAGCTCCTGCCAGGGTCCGTCGTAGCTTTGATGCATCCGGGACCAGCTGCCCCAGCCCTCCAGCGTGTCCTCAAGCCGGCGCGCAATGTCCTCCTGGTCCCAGAACGCCGGCGGTACCGGCCCGGCGTTGCGGTGGTGAAGCGCGAATCCCAGAACGTCTCCTGCCTGGAGAACCGGCTTCGCACGCGCTTCGCCATCCTCGAATTCGAAGGGGACCGGGGTGGAGAAGGCCAGCATGTCGGCCCCGCCGTGGACGAGGATTCCGCCAGCGGTGTCCTCAAGGAGCGGCAGGACGAGGCCGTAGTCCGGCCGCGGCGCGAAGACCACCTCCATCTCGACTTCGCCGGCGAGGCAGGCCACCTGCCGCAGCAGCGTGCCTGGAGCCCCGGCGCCGAGTTCGTGGCCCCGGTTCCCGTCTCCCAACACCAGGGCGTCGGTGACTTTCACGGTCCCGCCGGCTGTGGTGTGGAGTGTTTCCAACACCATCGTCGGCCCGAGGTACCTCCGCTTCGAAGTGTGCGGGCCCGCGGGCCGGATCGACCAATAACCCGCGTCCTCGCCCAGGATCCGTCCGAACACCGAGGGGCTATCAAAACGGGGGAAACACAGCCAGTCCACGGAACCTGCGGCGCTCACGAGCGCGGCTGAGCGGCAATCGGAGAGCATGGCGTAGTTGGCGATGGGCTCACTGGTCATCGGGACACCTGCCTGATTCACTCAAGACGGTCCAGTGCGTCTTCAATGGCGCGGTGGAACGTCGGATAAGCGTAGATCATCCGCCGCAGTGTGCTGACCGGAATCCTGGCGTGGACGGCAAGAGCCAGGGCAGAGAGCACCTCTCCCCCGGCGGGCCCGGCGGATGTCGCACCGACCAGCACCCCTTGATCGGCGTCTTCGACGAGTTTGATGAATCCCTGATTGCCGGACTTGTGGAGCCAGCCGCGGGCGGACGTGGCCAGGTCGGTGAGACCGACACGCACGTTCAGGCCTTTCCCACGGGCCTGGGCCTCGGTGATGCCGACGGAACCGATCTCGGGGTCGGTGAACGTCACCCGCGGAACCGCATGGTATTCGGCCGGGGCCGGGTCCTGGCCCAGGATGTGCGCGGCGGCGATGGATGCCTGGTACATGGACACGTGGGTAAAGGCGCCCTTGCCGGTGATATCGCCGACGGCGTAGACGCCGTCGGCGATCCGCATGTGCCCATCGGGGTCCAGGAAGCGGGCGGCAGGATCCAGGCCCAGGGCGGCAACGCCGAGAGGCTCGAGGTTGGTGGTTCGTCCCGCCGCGACCAGAAGCCGTCCGGCACGAAGGGTTGAACCGCCGAGGTCTACCGTGAAGGTGCCCATGGAGTGCTGGATCCTTTCAATTCGTGCCCCGGCGTGGACGTCAATGCCCTCTCCGCGCAGCACGCTCTCAAGGAGCCTGCCTGCCTCCGGCTCTTCCGGAGGCAGCAGGCCCGGCGCCGCTTCCAGAACGGTAACCCGGGTGCCGAAGCGCGCGAAGGCCTGTGCCAGTTCCGCGCCGATCGCGCCTCCCCCGATGATAATCAGGGATTCCGGGACCTCGACGGCGGCGATGGCTTCCCTGTTGGTCCAGTACGGCACGTCGGCCAGACCCGGAATCGGGGGAAGCATCGGTTCCGTCCCGGTATTGATCACGATGGCGCGGCGGGCGGTGAACTCCCGGCCGGCGGCGCTGACCGTCCGCGGCCCCGTAATTCTGCCCCGGCCACGGACAAAGCGGCCGCCTTTGCCGGTGAAGCGGTCCACGGCGACGGTGTCGTCCCAGTCATCGGTGGCTTCCGAGCGGATCCGGTCGGCCACCGGGGCCCAGTCCGGGCGGACATCGGCATCTCCGGCGAGGCTGTGGATCCTTCGGCCCTCCGCCAGGGAGTTACCGGCCCGGATCATCATCTTGCTCGGAATGCAGCCGTAGTAGGGACACTCCCCACCGACCAGGCGCCCTTCGATTCCCACGACCGAGAGGCCCCCTTCGGCGAGCTCGCCGGCGGCGGCCTCACCGCCCGGACCCATCCCGATAACAACAACATCAACTTCTTCAGCCACGAAATCTCCTTACCATCATCAATCCGATCCTTCTGAAAAGTCTGGCCTGCCAGGCCCGGGAGCGCTGGGACCCTGTGCCTCCGGCCGGGTGGACGCTCACCGGTAGGCCAGATCTGATCCCTACCTCCCAAGCGGGCGCGCAGCCCGGCCTCTGGCCGGGATCCCCTCAGAGGAGGGGACCGTACCGGCGGAGGACCTCGGCCCTTGCTATTCGGTGATGTGGATTTCTCTCCAGAAGGCGACGTAGTTGCTGTAATCCCGGCCCACCCGCTCCAGCGACGTGGGATACGGGTCTGGGTAACTGAAAGCGCGGTCCGGCAGCAGGTTCCCGCCGCTGTCCTTGACACTGAAGTACTGGCACCGGCCCTTCCACCCGCAGGTATACGGTGTTGCACTGGCAATAAGCAGTGCGGAGTCGACGCTCTGGGGCGGGAAGTACCAGTTCCCTTCGATCTTGATCAGCTCGTCCCGGGGTGCTTCCGCAAGCACAGTGCCGTTAAGTACTGCCTTCATGAGGGCGACCCTTTCGTGGTGAAACCGTTATCCCCACGACTCTAGGTGCGATGCTCGTCCGGGTTCTGCGATCCGGGACACACAAGAGATGATCCGTGAGTTAGCCGGTGCCGGTCTCCCCCGCGTGGGCCGCGCCTCGAGACAGGCCGGTCAGAGTATGTAGCTCATCGCGAGCATATATATCAACAGGTTATCAATAATGATCAACTAAGTCTTGGACCCCGTGAATGATGTGAGGCTAATCTCATTTCTACGCAGTCTGCGTGATCCGGCTAACAGGAAAGTTGTCGAGCACACGATGAAGAACCGAATCCAATCTCTGGAGCAGGGAGAACGCCTCCCCGTGGCTTCCGAGGAAACCCCCAGCCGCGCAGCCGGCGAACAATTCAAGCCCGTCGCAGATCGAAAGGTCACGATTGCCAGCCTCGGGATACTGGCCGTCTTCGTGCTCGCCACCCTCATCTTCCCGAAGCAGTCATCCGACGCAATCAACGAGGGATTTGCCTTCTCCGCGAAATGGGTGGGCTTCTACTGGCAAGCGCTTTTGCTGGCAACCTTCGTGTGTTCCATTGCGCTGGCGTTGACGCCTTATGCAAGGGCCAGGCTTGGAGGACACGTTTCTCCGGACTACGGTCGCTTCAAGTGGGTTGCGATGATCATGTGCACCCTCCTGGCCGGCGGCGGCGTCTTCTGGGCCGCTGCGGAGCCGATCTCCCACTACATCGCCAGTCCACCGTATTACGGTGAGCCCAGTGGCGATCCGACCGAAGCGGCACACATCGCGCTGGGACAGACTTTTGTGCACTGGGGCTTTTTGGCCTGGGCCATTTTGGGTTCGCTTGGGGCCATTGTTATGACCCATGCCGTATCCAAAGGCATGCCGCTGCGGCCGCGAACGCTGCTCTACCCCGTCATGGGGCGCAGGGTACTCAAAAGCTGGATCGGCACCGTGGCCGACGTGGTCTGCATCATCGCCGTGGTGGCCGGGACGGTTGGTCCGATCGGCTTCCTGGGGCTCCAGGTCTCCTACGGACTTTCCAGGCTCTTCGGGGTTCCCAACAACTACGGCACGCAGCTGATCATCATCGCGGTGCTCACCGGACTTGCCGCCCTTTCGGTCTCCTCCGGCTTGAGCAAGGGCATCCAGCTGATGAGCCGGCTCAATGTCTGGCTGGCCCTGGGTCTCATGGCCGCCGTGTTGGTATTGGGCTCGGCCGCATACATATTCAAGTCCTTTGTCGGCGGTTTCGGCGTGTACCTTCAGAACTTTGTGGGCACCTCGCTCTACCAGGGGGACCAGGGGTGGGTCTCGGGCTGGACGGTCTTCTTCTTCGCCTGGTTCCTGGGCTACGCGCCGTTGATGGCCATCTTCGTGGCCACCATTTCCCGCGGCCGCACAGTTCGTGAACTCATCCTGTTTACGGCGGTCCTGCCGCCGATCGTCACTTGCTTCTGGTTTACCGTGCTCGGTGGCACCGGCATTATGTTCGAGCAGCAGAATCCTGGCTCCATTTCCGGGCCTCTGGCCAGTGACGGCCTGCCGGCCGTGGTGATGACCATCGCCGAGCAGTTGCCCTTCTCCGGAATCATTGCCACAGCGTTCCTGGTCCTGACCATCATGTTTGTGGCGACCACGGCGGACTCGATGTCCTTCAGCATTGCCCAATCGTGCACCATTGAGGGCGAGCCTTCGACGAAGCTGCGTGCCGCCTGGGCTGTGACCATGGGCGTGGCAGCCGCGGTGCTGATCTCCATTGGCGACGGTGGAATCAGCGCGCTGCAATCATTCATTGTCATCACTGCGGTTCCCGTGGGCTTCATCATCCTGCCGTCCTTGTTCGCGGCCCCGGTGTTCGTCCGGCGTATGGCGCTGGAGCAGGGAGTCCTCGACCGGAAGCCCCGTGGAGTGAGGCCCTAAAGGCGGTACCCGACACGCCCTTTCCTGTGAGCAGGCGATGGGGCCCCGGCATCGGTGCCGGGGCCCCATCGCCTGTCTCGGCGCATGGCAGTCTCACACGCCGCCGGCTTCCATGAATCGTTCCACGAGCGCCGAATCCTGCCGGCCCTCGGCACAAATCAGCGATACCCGTGAATAGGCAGCGGCGTCGGTTAGGTCGAGATAGGCCACGCCGGGGATCTGCAGCGCGCGCAGCGACTCCGGGACGATAGCGATCCCTGTGCGGGCCGCCACGAGCCCCAGGATGGTGGGGAACTGAATGGCTTCCTGGGCGACCCTGATATGAAACCCCGCCTGGATGCACAGGGCGGAAATCAGGTCGTAAAGCCGCGAGACCTGATGGCGCGGGAAAACCACGAAATCCTGCCCCGCGAGTTCCTTCAACGGGACGCTTGCCCGCTGGGCCAGAGGATGGGAATGCGGCACCGCAACGATCAGCGGTTCACGCCTCAGCGCGGTGACATGAATTCCTTCGATGGGCTCGATTTCCCGAACGATGCCGACATCCAGCTGGCCCTCGAGTACCCCCTGGATTTGCCGTTCGGTGGTGTTTTCCTGGAGCTGGAACTGCACCTGCGGCCACTGCTCATGCATGCTGTTGACCATGCCCGGCAACAGGAACAGGGCAGCGGAGCTGACAAATCCAACCCTGAGAAGCCCCGTGCTGCCACGGGTGGCCAGTTCCACTTGGCTTTCTGCGCGCTCCGCTTCGGAGATGACCCGACGGGCTGCCTCGAGGAGCACGCGGCCTGTGTCCGTGATCTCCACCGATCGGGTGGTGCGGACGAAGAGCTGGGTTTTCAGGTTTCTTTCCAGGCGCTGGATCTGCTGGCTCAGCGCCGGTTGGGCGATGTGCAGGCGCGCAGCGGCCCGGTTGAAATGCATTTCCTCGGCGACCGCGATGAAGTAGCGAAGCTGTCTCAGTTCCATAAATACTAAGTGTCTCTGCTTATGAATCAATAGGCAATAAATACTTCTCTATGATAAGCGACCCCCGTATCGTGGATCACAGATTCGATACACCGCAGCTAGAAAGCAGGAACCACACCGTGAACACCACAACCACCCAAACCCTGGAACTCAAACAGCTCATCAACGGCCAGTGGGACAGCGCCACCGGAGCCGAAGCCCAAAGTTTCAACCCGGCCGACCCCGGCGAAGTGGTTGCCCGCTACGCCACAGCCACCACTCAAACGCTGGAAGCAGCCATCGCCGCCGGCCGTGCCGCGCTGGCCGGCTGGGACCGGGTGGGAATCCTGGGCCGCGGACGCGTGCTGCGGCGTGCTGCACAGCTCCTGGAGGAGCGCGGCGAAGACATTGCTGTGCTGATGACCCGCGAACAGGGCAAGACCCTGGCCGACTCCCGAGGCGAAGTCGGTGCCACCGTGGAGACCCTGTACTACCAGGCCGGCTCGGCCCGCCGCGCCGACGGCGTCACCTACCCGTCGGGCAATGCCGATGAACTCGTCCGTACCATCCGCCGCCCGGTAGGCGTGGTCGGGGTCATCACCCCCTGGAACTTCCCGCTGCAGATTCCGGCCTGGAAAATCGCACCGGCGCTGCTCTGGGGCAACACCGTCGTGTGGAAGCCGGCCAGCGATACCCCCGCCGTCGCCCTGGCCTTTGCCGAGATCCTTGTTGAAGCCGGCGTTCCCGCCGGTGTCCTGAACCTGGTCCTGGGCCCGGGCTCCTTGGGATCGAGTCTGGTCGAACACGAGGGAATCGCCGCAGTGACCTTTACGGGCTCCGTTCCGGTGGGCCACCAGATCCGCGAACGTGTGGTGCTTCGTGGCGCGAAGCTGCAGATGGAACTGGGCGGGCACAATGCCGCCATCGTCATGCCGGATGCGGACGTCGCCAGTGCCGCGGCCGCCATTGTGGCGGCCGCCATGAGCAGCACCGGCCAGAAATGCACTGCCACCCGCCGCATCATCGCCGTCGGGGACGTCCACGACCGTCTGGTCGAAGCCCTGGTGCCGCTGGTTAACGCCCTGGTCGCCGGCCCGGGAACCGAAGCAACATCGGACATGGGCCCGGTTGTCTCAGACCGCGCCCGAAGCGACATCGAAGCCGCGCTGTCCCAGGCCCAAGCCGAGGGTGCAACGGTTTTGGCGCAAGGATCAAAGTCGGACGCTCCGGGGCACTACGTCCTGCCCACGCTGCTCGCCGGAACCGATGCCTTGACCATCACCCACGAAGAAGTGTTCGGTCCGATCGTGACGCTGATGCGCGTCGCGGACCTCGACGAGGCCATCACTTTGGCCAATGCCACCGACTTCGGCCTGACCGCATCGGTCTTCACCCGCGACGAGCACGCCATCCGCCGCTGCCTCAACGAAGTGGTCGCCGGATTGATCAAGGTCAACGCACCTTCCACCGGTTCGGAGGTCCATGCGCCGTTTGGCGGACTTCGCGATTCCTCCTTCCCGGCCCCGCGCGAACAAAACAGCGATGTTGTCGCGGACTTCTTCACCGAGACCAAGACCGCCTACGTACGCGTCGCACCGCAGGGGCGTGTCTCGTGAGCGCACCCGCAATGACCAAAGGCATCGAGATGACCACGGAATCGATGTTGCGCCCGCCAAACACCGTGATGGATCCGGCGGACATGGGCGGTGCACGGGCGACCCGGCACAGCTTCATTCGTTCGATGATCCGCCGTGCGGTGCGTGCCGGCTGGCAGATCGAGCGCACCTACTTTGATGTCGACGCCCAAGGCCGCGGCGAGGCAATCTACGAGGTCCGTGCCGAAACCCACCTGTGGAGCTTTGTGGCTTTCTCGCAGCGTCTGAGCGAAGCAGAGCGCACCGACCGGGTGATCGCGAAGGCCTGGGACGTCACCGCTGCACTGGTCGAAGGCAGCGTGGATGCGGATCGCCTGGCCCGGATGCGGACCCAGGTGCCGCTGCAGGAAGCCGGCCGCGCCGAGCAGGGATCCCTGATCTGGACCCGCGCCAACCGGAGCGAACGTTTCTTTGAATACGTCGCGGACCGCTTGGCCCGGGGAGAGCAACCCGAGAGCGAAAAGTTCGGCGGATCGCCCTACATCATTCGCAGCACGGCGTTCTACAGCAACGGTAAGTGCGGACTGGTCGACTACGAAGGTTTTGCGGACGGCCACCCTCTGGCGGTTCCCTACCGGGCACACATGCTCACGGCCTGGCTGATGCGCGAATTCAGCTATGACTTGGTGGAGGCCTGCGCTGCGGCCCGCAACCCGAAGGCGGCAGGGCTCAGCGGACCCTGGCGCCGCTACCTGGGCATGGGCAATGCCACCGGACTGGGCATGGTGCCCTACGCCATCAATCACCCCGAGGTCATCAACTCCTGGGCGCTGCTGCGGGAGCTCCCGTTGGCTTCGGTCATCTCCCGGACCGTGGCACCCGCCGAGGCGGCGGTACAGCGCGTCGTGGACCTACTGCGCGAGTCAATCGACTATCTGGCCGAGCAGGCAGACATTCAGAGCGCGCCCTTCGCGGCCGGCCCCGAGTTGGCCGTACAGCTTGAGGAACTGCTGGTTGAGCTGCGCTCATGGGCCCTGACAGGGCGCTTCGCGGGGAACGAAACCAGCCACATCTGGAGAGATCTGCATGATGCGGCGGCCCTGCGTGGACCGGGGTGCCGCGGCATGGTGGCCTCCGTGCTTACCGAACTCAGCGAGGACCTGGATGAAACAGTCGAAGCGCTGCTGCGCTGCGATGAGTCCCGCCGCATCGCAGCGGGTGACACCTGCGCCCGCCTGGCCGAGAGGATGGAGGATGAATACTCCTGGACCGGGACGTTCGACTTCTCAGACCCTTCGGCGCAGCAGCACTTCTGGTTCTCCTCAGCGGACAACGAGGAGCCCCGGCGCGCACGGCTGGGAGCGGCCCCGGGAGAAAACGTCCAACACCCCGTGGATATTGCCCGGGCCGTCGCCAAACTGCGCGCGGATTTGGCCGGTGCCGATGGAACCATCAGCGTGGGCGAGTTCCTGCTGTCCCATCCTTGGCATCGTGCCACCGTGGCCCGCGTGCAGAAGGTCGGCAAGCTGATCTATGGTGAGGTGCGGGACAACCTGTTGGCCGCCGAATTCCTGCCGCTGAATCTCCAGCGATTCCAGCTGGCGGTCTACGGCATGGAGAATTACACCCCCCAGTCCACCGACTGGCTGCGCGTGACATTGATGGCCGGGGCTCCGCGCATCGCAGACCTGGCTTCCGGGACTGCCGATGATTCGTGGATGTTCACCCGTCGTCCCCGGGGGGCGGCAGATCATGTTTAGCTTCCAAGGTCCGGCCACTGTCGTTGACGGGCCACAAATCGAAACGGTTCAGAGCTCTTCGGTGTTGAACCCGGGGAACGGGCAGAACGTTGCTGAACTCCATGCCGCGGCCACCATCGTCGACGGCCTACAGATTAACAATTGGGACCGAGGCGTCCTGGAGGAATTGCGCGCTGGCGGGATCAGCGGAGTCAACGCCACCTGCGCGGTCTGGGAAGGGCCGGCCGATACCCTGAAGGCCATCGGGGACTGGTATCAGCTTGCCGTACAGAATCCCGACCTGATGGTGCTGGCGCAGAACAGCCAGGATATCCGCCAGGCGAAACTGGACCAGCGTGTCGCGGTGCTGCTGGGATTCCAGAACACGAGCTCCTTCGGGGACGACTTCCGCCTGGTGGAGGTCTTCCACAAGCTGGGAGTGAAGGTTGCCCAACTGACCTACAACATCCAGAACCTGGTCGGTGGAGCCTGCTATGAACCCGAGGATTCCGGGCTGACTCGGTTCGGTCGAACCATCGTGTCCGAAATGAACCGTGTGGGCATGCTCATCGACCTCTCACACGTGGGCAACCGGACCTCCCTGGACGCGGTCGAGGCTTCGATTGCCCCAGTGGCAATCACCCACTCGAACCCCACCTGGTTTGTGGAGAATCCGCGCAACAAGCCCGACGAGGTTATCCGTGCGGTTACCGACAAGGGCGGGATGCTGGGCTGCTGCCTTTACCCGCTGGTCATCGGCGGGAAGAAGACGACCCTGGAACAGTTCTGCCAGATGATCGCGCGCCTGGTTGATGACCTCGGACCCGGGCGGGTTGGTTTGGGCAGTGACTGCACGCGCAACTGGGACAACGAGTATGTTGGCTGGTTACGCAACGGCCGCTGGCAACCACCGGGGGAGCACAAGGCCGCGTGGCCCGAGTGGCCCGAGTGGTTTGTGGGACCCGAGGACTTCCCCCGCTTGACCGATGGCCTGGTCAAGGTAGGACTCGACGAAAAAACCATCCGCGGTGTGCTCGGCGAGAACTGGCTGAGCCTCTTCGACGATGTATTCCCCGGAAGGAAAATCTGATGACCGTTATCACCGAGAAAGTAGCAACCATGGAAAGCAGGGGTTCGACGCCCACGGTGCGTCTGGCCATGCGCGAAGTGCGCGAGGCCGCATACCGTGCACTGATGGCCCGCGGCGCAAGCAATGCCGAGGCGCAGGCCGCGGCTCGGCAGGTACTTTTCGCCGAGGTGCATTTTGGCACCGGACTGGCCACCCTGGGCTTGTGGCTGCGCGAGGCATCGTGGGCGCTGGGCGCATTGGCATACACCCGTTCGACCACGCCCGACGGTCAGAGCTTCGCGGTGGACTCCGGTTCAGTCTGCGATGCGCTGGTCCACGGGGTATTGCTGGTTGACGTAGCCAGCACGGGAGTCGGAAGCGAGGTCTTGTGCAACGGGGTGGAACACGATTCGCATCTCCTTGACGAGGCCCTGCTGAATGCCGCCGCGAGCTCAGGCTTCACCGTGGTGCACCGCAGCGCCGGGGACGCGAACCGCACCACGTTCGCCACGCCCACCGGAGACCTCGGCACCGGTTTCAGCACGGCCGGCCAGGCCGCACCGCACAACGACCTGCTGGCCGGGCACGGTTCGCGCTTCTATACAGCCGAAACCGCACCGGAAGGGACCTTCATCGTGTCGACACCAGAGGAACGGGACCGGAAGCGGGCCGACACCGCCCATGCCGGAATAATCGTGGACGCCGAGACCTGGGCCGAAGTCCGCACCGTGGCGGCAGGCTACTTGGTGGCTGACGCATGAGCGGGATCCAGCGTCGGTGGCACGAAGACGGTAAGCCGCGCCCCTACACCGCATCGGCAACATTTGGCGGAGTGGTGTGGGCCTGTGGGCAGGTTCCGACTAGGGCGGACGGTTCCACCCCCCAATCGCTGCGCGACCAGGTTAACGTGGTGTTCGACAACCTGGAGAAGGTCCTGGCCGATGCCGGAGCCGATCTGTCGAGCGTCCTCAAGATCACCGTGTTCCTTGCCAACCTGGACGAATTCGACGAATATAACAGCGCCTACCTGGCGCGTTTCGGCGATCTCACGCTCCCGCCACGCACCACGGTTGAGGTTGCACGGTTCCGCGGAGGAAAACGCATTGAAATGGACGTCGTCGCAGCAGCTATTTAACTCACCATTCCGTAACGGTCTCCTTTGCAGGCAAAAGGTGCCGCAGCCCTCCGGCGTGATCGACCGGTGGCCGCCAATGGGACGGCCACCGGCTTCCAGGCACGCCGGACGAAGATCAGTACGGTGTTGTCACCGCGATCGGGAGGTCTTGGTCAAATTGCCAGTCCAGCCAGCCTCGTTGCCCTGTAACGCGCTGATAACGCTGCGGTAGCAGGATTAAGTCAGCAAACACTGTAGAAAAGTAAGCTCAGGAGCCTTCGTCAGTATGAGAACCGCGGTCGTCATGCTCAGGACAACAGGCGCGTCTGGGCCGTCCGGTCCACCGCGCGGCTCCGTCGCTTCAGGCGGGACGTCGCTCTCGCTTCTGGCCCCGGGGGCTATCGACAACGGAGGCTGGACGGCCAACGTGGCCGGACCCCTATCCCAAAGATGGAGTGATCGGGATCGTGCTGGGGTCGCTGCGATTTCAGAATCGCTGCTGAATTTCGTGGCCCCGACGATTTCCACTTCCACTTGACCAATGGAGTCGCGATGACATACGTCGGCCACATCCTCCTCGATGTGCCCGCGAAGAATCCATCCCTCGGATTCACTCAGATTGCGCAGGCACTTTCCCAGATCGTTCAAACCAGTGAGCCTCGTTTCGCCGTTGGCATCTTCGGCGGCTGGGGTTCTGGTAAGAGCACGCTTATGGATGAGATCGAACAGCTCATTGCGCAAGATGAGACTGCGATCATCGTCCGATTCAACGCCTGGCGATATGAACGCGAATCGCATCTCATCGTTCCGCTCCTCGACACGATAAGGTCATCTCTCGCTGAATGGGCAACCCAGGTGGAGCACGCAGCGCAGCAAACCAAAATGAGGGAAATTACGCGGCAGATCGGGCAGGTTGTGAGGGCCCTCGTTCGCTCAACAAGAATTGAAATTGGCGTTCCCAGTGGGCCCACGTTATCCCTTGATCCGGGAAAAGCCCTAGACGAGCTCGTGACTCACCCTGACGATATTGGCGCCACCGCACAGTCCCTCTACTTTGGAGCCTTTCAACAGCTGACGTCGGCTTTTTCTGAAGTGCGGGAAGCTGGGCTGTCGCGGATTGTCGTGTTTGTCGATGACCTCGACCGCTGCCTCCCGCAGCAATCACTAACTGTCTTGGAGTCGATGAAGCTATTCTTCGACATGCCAGGCTTCATCTTTGTCGTTGGGCTTGATGAACGCGTGGTCGAATCGGCGGTCAGGACAAAGTTCGCAGGGCAACCTGGAGGACTGAACATTGATCGACAGCTGGAGCGGGACTACCTGAAGAAAATGTTCCAAGTCCCATACACACTTCCCCCTTTGATGGCTGGCCAGCTGGACGACCTTCTGCAATGGCTCATCGTTCACGGCAAGCTGGCTGCTGAGCAACAGATCGACCTCAACGTACGGGTACGCAAATATCTGAGGTATGTAGCCACAGAAGGCCGAATCAATCCTCGAGAAGTCAAGCGCTACATCAATGCCTACACGCTCAACCGAATGGTCCGCCCGGATCTGGAGCCCGACACAATGCTCGCACTTCAGACAATTGACTTCCGCGGCGACTGGGAGCAGATCTATGAAGAGGTGGTACTGGCTGAACCAGATGTATTTGTCGACACGCTGAAGAGGTTCCGATCCGGTGAGGATACCGCTTTCGAAGACATCTGGCCCGACGTCGGAGTATTACCCCATGAATTCTCTAGTTTCCTTCGGTCCGGCGAGGCGCAGACTCTGTCGGATACACCCGATTTAGGACGCTACCTGTCGTTGATGGAAACAACCAGGAGTACTGCGCCGTGGATTACTGATGCAATGCGCGACGTCGGATTACTAAGGGCGCATGTCAGAGACCTCGACTCTGGCCTGATATTCGGCTCTGCAAGCGCCCGCGATACCGCTGTGCAGGTGAAGGACACTCTTGGGCGGCTGTCCAGCTACACGTCTACAATGACGCCGGACCGCCGCAGCCGGCCTCTGGACAGGTTGTATGAACTGATCAACATTCTTGCCCCATCCGGCAGCTCCGATAGTCCACCCCAGGGGACAACATCCCAACAAATTGAAGATTGGCGCAAAGCGGCGGGCGCGGCGATCGACGCCATGCAAACGGAACTCCGCGACATTAGGCAGGCATCGGCTTTTAGCCGCTGACCAACACCCGGGGGTTTGAACCCGCCACCCACTCAAACTCGCCAGCTACTTTAAAGGATGAGCTTCCGTGGGGTAACGGTGAGGCGGATGCCTGCGTTGACTCCAAGCAGGGCTTTAGCGAATTCCGGGACGTCGATGCGTCCTTGCCAGCGTTCGGGTGTGCTGTCGGTGTCCTTCAGCTGATCATCGTGGCCGGGGTTCCAGTCACGGAGAGCGGTAGGAATGGTACTGTTCCACGCGGCCCATGCTTTGGGCAGCGGCCGGCCTGCCGAGGGCGCTTCGATGTCAACTAGCAGGGTGTCCTGCCAGTCCTCGGTCTGTTCCATATGGTCGTCAAAGAAGAAACGTCCTTCCTTTTCGGTGATGGACATCAGCCGGAGTTTGAGCGCATGACGCAACCGGGGCACTTCCTTGCCTCCCACGCGCGGACGGGGTGCTTTCGACGAAAGGAAGGTCGTCAGCAGCGGCACGGGTGAGTCTATGGGGTCCCCTTCTTTCCAGTGCTCGATCTGGACGGGACAGAAGTGGGCGGCGCTTTGCTCATGGACCAGGACGGGTAGACCCCTTATGGCCAGTCCGACGTCGAGCTGGAACTCGACCTCGGGTGGGGCGGCCCTGCCGACAGTAAAGCCCACGAGCTCCACCTGGATTTTGAGGTCCCCGAAGAGGAACCGCTGAAGGTTCTGGTAGCCCTCCTCTGAGTTAACGATGCCGTAGCGTCCGCTGTGACTGCGATGCACCACGGCCAGCGGTGCCCCGCGAACGGCGGCGTTGTCGATCTGGACGAGGCCGTCGCTGCGGGCTCCTACCGCCTTAGAGGACAGACCGAACGCCACGTCATAGTCCTCTGGATTCGAACCGACCAGGCAGAACAGTTCGTCCACCGGAAACCCGTCATCCGGGAGTTCAGTCGGTTTGAAGTCGTCGCGCGTCCGCGCCCGTCTCAATGCTGCCGGTGTGAGGTAGTCATACATCCGGTCGGGGCCGAAGATGTCCGCCCCCTGGATTCCTGTGGCGTCGCGGATCCGCTCAAAAATCCCGAAACCTATTGCGAAGCGGATTCCCCCATGCGGCGTGGCGTACGTGAATACCCTTGCCACATACCTGTTCCCAGCGGCGGGGTCGATCTCCCCGCCTACGTCGGCGACGGCTTCCGGGATGACCCGCTGCAGGAGTGAGCGGCAGATCAGCCCACCCATGGAGTGCGCAACGAGAAAGACCTTTGGCGCTCCCGTCTTCTCCAACACGAGCTTGATCAGGTTGAACAGGCTGCGGGCGGCGTTCTCGAATGAAAAACTCTCCGGCTCGTCAGAAAACGAATCGGCGGATCCATCATAAAAACGATGGATCCACACGGACGCCGAATTTACAGTGCCGGCTTCCACGCTGTTCAGGAAAGCCAACTGATCCCCGTGAACGGGTACCTCATATTTGTGGTCCGTTACCAGCCGCAGCATCGGGGATTCAAACTGGTGGAATTTCGCCCTTCCGTTGCTGTCAGCACGGACGTGTACCGATCCCTGGCTGAAGCCATAAAAGGGATCGTCCACGGCGCTGTTTATAGCCGATCCGCTGCCTGCGAAGCCCCGGACATAAATCACTGGGAGCCTGCCGTCGTCGCCCGGATAGCCCATCTTGTGTTCCTTTTCCAAAAACGGATGCACCTGCCAGGAAGCACTGAGGCGCACGGTTATGTGGTGAGTCGATCATGGAGGCGTTACGGCGGCGTTACCGGCAGACCTTGGAGGCAGCGTTAATGAACCGTGAACCCTGCCACAAGACGTGTCTCCAGCTCAGGGTCGTAACGCAGCAATAACGAGGTCACGCTGTACTGGGTTCAAGGGTGAGCTCAGCTCAATCTTGAGCCATTATTTCGTAAAGGTAGGCCAACTCCTGATACTTCTGCAGCAGGATCGTAACAACCAGAAGAAGTGCACTACTTTGAACCGGTCAGGCATCTCGCAGGCTGGTAGGGATTGATTTGGGTGCCTGAAAGTCCGGACGCTCCAAATGGATGAGGGTAAAGACGGGGAGTGGATGGCTATCATGATCAAAGACGACCGTTTGTCAGGCTCCGCTGATGAAGCTGGTGACCCCTACCCCGATATGCCGGTAGTACAAACGATGATCATCAGCAAATGGCTTGAGTCCGGTCACACAAAGAGTTTCCGGGCGAGAATAACTTACAGAGAAACTCCGGGTATTGCCCAAAGCGCGGTGTCCACCGCTGACCCCGACGAGGTCCTACGAGTGGTGCAAGGCTGGCTCGCCGGTCAGCCAGGAAACGCTGGCCGGTAGGCGCTCCTCCCTTGCCCGGGATTGGCGGTCAAGGGCGCCAGCTATGAGACTTTTGACGGAATCGGAAGGCAGGAGACCCATGTCCTCCTCAAGTTTCCCCCGGTACCGTTCGTAGGCGCTAAGCGCAGCGGCGGGATTGCCCTGCCGCATCTCCGCAGCGATGAGAAGCCCCACCGCTTTCTCATATAGCGGCTCAATTTCCAACGCGGCTTCTGCAGCTGCCCCTGCCACCTCAGAATTACCCCGGGCGAGTGACAGACGCGAAATTGCCGTGAACGCGCGAAGCCGATCTTGCCGCAGCCTGCTCTGTTCAAAAATCACCCAGTCCTCATACCAGCCCGGAAGCACCTCCGCATCACGCAACTCATGCAACGAGGAGGCAACGTCGCCGTCAAACCCGGCCTGGCCCAGGGCACGGATCCGGGCACGGATCCGATGCAGGTCCACCTCAACGTGATCGGTCAGGGACAGCATCGCGCCCGCATTGACCATCAAACCGGGCACCTGCCGTGAAATCAGGTGAACAGTCACACGCAGACTCTCCAGCGCCCGGGCATCAGGATACTCCGGCCACAACTGACCAACGAGATAACTGCGGAGGCTCGGTCCCCGGATGGCCAGCGCCGCGATAAGGCGTTGCTGACGTGTTGCAACATGTAGGACCACCGCGCCCCGGCGAAGCCGCCACGACCCAAGTAGATCCAATTTCAATTCTCCATAGCCGTCGTCGCCCATGGAAGCCTGATTCCGGTTCGGTCTGAAGTGTTTAGAGCAGGTAAAACGAGGATCCCCAAAACGCTGGATAATGTCAATATGCTTGGCTTCCAATTTTTATTGTCGAGAGCTGACTATCCGAAAAAACCATCTTCAAGCCAGTCAACGGAAATGGATGTTGACCCGCGGTCGCCAAGGAGCCGAACGGCTGGGAATCCGTTCTGGATATATACATCCAATGCAGGCGACGCCTAATCCGCTCACGCAAATAGGTTCGCGAACGCCGGCCGATGCGTTAGCAGTCTATTATTACCCCACCCTCTTGAAAGTCCGACGGCGGATCAGCAGTCCCCTGCGACGGGGCGCCTACCTGCCACTTCGGGACAGCAGTAACGCCCGGGTAACGCGCGATGCCCGAGATTGAGGACGGAGCAGCCGACGGTGAATGCTTCATGCGTTGGGTTCTTGAACTACATGGACTACCCCGACGACGTTGCCATGTTGATGTTCACCAAGGGCCAGTCGAGGCGGATGGACGCATGCATGGAGCGTGCCCGGGCTTCCTTCCTGGCCGCACCGGCCTTCGCGCTGACGCGCGCCGGAACAGGGCCTGCTCCCGCATCAACCACGGCGGCCCCCACGGTAACGCCGTCCCCGCACCCTTCCACGCCGGAACTGGCTGCCGGGCCGCGGCTGCTTCGCCTAAGCCCCGCGGGGAAAGGGAGTTGCTCCGTCTCCGGCACGGTCGAACGGCTCCGCCAAGACAACCACAACGCGATGTTGATGCTGGATGACATCCGGGCCGCGCTCAACGGTGACAGCGTCAACACTACGGGTGGATGATGACTCCAGCCGGGCGGTGAGAGCCATGACCGGTCCTTCAGCTGAAATCACCGGTATCTGGCTGAACTGTCACGAGGAAGTCGCTCCCTCATCGATGGTCATCCGCCCCCGCGACTACCCCTTACGCCCGGCGCGTTGGCGGGACGCATGTGAGCTGATGGTTGAGAAGCACCACGACGCAGTAACGGCTCCGTAACGCCTCCCGGACCATACTGCGGCCGAAGGCGGATACGATTCAACGCCCTTAATGATGCGAAGACTCAACCAGGAAACGGATGGTGCATGATGGCTGGACCACGGGACGGACGCACAGCGGTAGCCAAAGATGGCGTAGCAGACCGCCTCAGCGAGGGCCTCGACATTGACACTCGCAGGCTGGGCGAGACGCTCGAAGCGCTTCCGGACGGGGTGGTGGCTGCCCTTGAAGTCCGGGATGCCTGGCGTCGGGAATTGGCAGAGAACATCGAAGCTCTTGAGTTCATAGTTGCAGATCTGCAGAGGTGGCCGGTGGGATCGGTGGTGCGGGTCGCGTTCCTCGACGGAGACTCCGCACTCCACGCCGATGTCGCAACAGCGACAGAACAACTTTCCGCCGCCATGAATCTCACACTCGATTTCGGGTTCGACGCCGGAACGTACAGACGATGGACGCTGAGCGATAACCAGCTGAAGGCTGAGATCAGAGTGAGCTTCGACACGAACGGCTACTGGTCGCTGGTGGGCACCGACAGCACTGACAGCACGATAGACCCGTCCGGTGGGCCGATCGGCGGCATGCCGAATCAGCGAAGCCTGAACCTGGGCGGCTATAAGGTGTCCAAGCCCCAGGGCTGGGAGGGAACCGTCCGGCACGAGTTCATGCACGCTCTGGCGTTCAAGCACGAACACCAGAACTTCCGCGGCCCCTGCGAGGCGGACTTCCGCTGGGAAAACGACCCCGGATACGTGCCGACGACCGACCCAAGGGGCGTGTTCGTCCCCGATGTTGCAGGCAAAAGGCCAGGTATCTACACCTACCTCGCCGGACCGCCCAACAGGTGGTCGAAGGCCAAGGTGGACCACAACCTTCGCACAACGAATGACCCAAATTCGGTGATGGGCGAATTCGATTCCTCTTCGGTGATGCTCTATCGCTTCGCTCCGTTCTTCTACAAGTCGAGTCCCAGCGCGTGCGCTCCCGCTGGCCCCGGGAATGATCTGTCGGCGGGCGACAAACGAGGGCTTCATTTGCTCTACCCGGAGGCCGCCGAAGAGGTAGCCAAGATGGCTGAGCAGTCGCTCCGTGGACTGGAGATCGTCAATTCGGAAAGCCAGCGTAACTCCACTTCCGTGTTCAACGATCGGCTCGTAGAACTCCTTACAGCCCACTCGGCAGTCGCCGACTGAGCAGGGTCACAGCACTATTTGGTGGACTGCGTCGAGCGGGAGGTAGCGCGGCTCGACGTGGGCTGCTTCTTCTTGGGCGGCCACCGCTCCTAACGGATCAAACGGCACATACCGGGAGAAGTCGTGTCCGGTCGATTCGGCGAGGTCGGCGATCGCGATTTGGAACGTGCGGTACGCGCCAAGGACGAATCCCTCCACGGCCTCCGTCCGCGCGCGACGTTCGAGCAACTCCCGAATCATTTCTCCTTGGCTGATCACGTAGGCCGTCGCATGCAGCGCGCGCGTCCCGGAGGCCTCCATGACCACAAGCTTCCAGAACTCCCGTGGCGCGATCACGCCCGGTGCGATCTGTTGGTCGTCTTCCCGCATCACCGGCCCTGTGAAGACGCACGCCTTGAAGCCGTGCGTCTTGATGCTCGTCAGGATGTAATTTTCAAGTCCGAGCCAAAGCTGGGAACTGGAATTGAAGTCACCGTGCTGGACGGCGGCGTTCGTATAGTGGAAAGTGTCGTCGTTGGCCCTCCGGGCGAGCCCGTTCGCTTCCTCCCCGGGGCCACCGGCCGGCGGTGTGTCGTCCCAGTTCGGATCCTCGCGCCGGACCAGATGACCGCGGTCAATGTCCGGGTGGGCGTAATCCTCCTTGCGAAGCTGGATGGTGAGGGGGATCCGCCCGTCCTGGAACCATCTATCGTCCCCGCGCTTGATGGCAACGTGATGCTGTCCGTCGATGTTGACCGCCGTCATTGCCGGCTGGCTGCGGCTGCGGGAGAACTTCACCCCGAAGTGTGTGTAACGGATCTCGGACGGCTGGCTCGGGAGTTCGTCGCTCGGCGTTGCCAGATCGGCGGCGAGGGTACTCGATATGACCGGCCACGGAGCCGCGAGGTCACCCGTACCCAGGAAATGGGGATCGTAGCCGGCGCGACCCGCAAGGTCTGTTGGGTTATGGATTCCGTCCCGGCGTGCCTCGGCAGTCCCCGCGTCGGCGGCAGTGATCGAAATGGGACGCCTGCCGTCGAGCAGGTCCCGCAGCGTCCTAACCCCCACCGCGCTGTTGAAGCGCCCATAAATTCCGGAGTAGTGCAGGCCCACCACCTTGCCATCCACCAGACGGATCAGCGGCGAGCCTGAGTTGCCCCCGAGGCTGGTGCAGTCGTAACGCAAGGCAACCCCGGGCGCCAGGGCCTGCAGGATCTTCCCGGGTGCATATCGCTTAACGTCGTACAGATCGCGGAAATACCTCGCCATGTCAGAGGCGTCATTGCGGTCGTCATACGCAGGGTAGCCAACAAGTGCAACGAGATCGCCGACGGCGGCATCACTGTCCGCGAGCGCCAACGGTGATGGCAGGTTCTTCCCCGTGATCCGCAGGAACGCCACATCGGGAGACGTTGTGTCGGCGAGGTAGGGGACGTCGACAACAGCGAAGGGCGTCGCCTCGCTGGCGAGGCTGCCGAACTCTTCGTTGAAGTCGAGCGACGCTCCATAGCGAATCTGGGATGGGTCGCGCATGAAGATCCCCTGCCCGTCGGCCGTGCGACGTGCCACAAGCGCGGCCACATGACGGTTGGTGACCACGATCCGATCGGCGCCTTCCGCCGCAATGACCCAACCTGTTCCGCCCCAGGCCAAGCGGAAATTGGCGAACTCAACCCGGCCGACCGATGGGATGGTCTTCTCCGTGCCGCGGATCCGGGCGTCCGTTCCGGGCGGGAAATCGTCCAGGCTGTCGTCCTGCCCCGCGCCGAGGACCACTTGGTTGTTCTTGATCAGCAGGGGTGGACGGCCCACGCGCTGCACAATCGCTTCGAGGTCGTCCATTGAGCTGACGTTTTCGAGTTGGTCGGCCGTGCTTCTGGCCGGGTGGCTGCCAAGGCCGGTTACGGCGAGGCTAGAGAGCCCCATTCGTGCGAGGAGGCCGCCGGCGACCTGTTTTTCGAGGGCGGCCCTCAGCATTGGGGATTCTTGCAGCCGCTGTTGCGCCGTTGTCATAGTGACCATTTCCTTTCGAACGAATAGAGAACCGCCATGGGTGGCACGAATGCAGAGGGGACATGGCGCGCGAGCAGAGCCGCCGCGGCATCGTCCGGCGCCGAGCGTCGCGCTTCTCGATCGGCGGCCGGGTAGCGCCGGCGCAGGCGTTGGAACTCTTCCCAGGCTTTCCCAGGGTTCACTGCGCCTGACCAGATCCGGATTTGTTCGAGGCAGGCCTCTTCCGAGTCGAGCTGGGCGATACGGTCCACCATTGTTTCGTCCGGGCGTCGCGTCCAAGACGGAGGGTGGCTGGTCAGCCGTGATGGATAGGCCCATTGGCCCGCTGACGTGCGTCGCCATCGTTCGGAACTTCGAGCGAGCAGCCGGAGGTCTGGACGACGGAGCGCGACGGCGGCTGCCCCTAGCCACTCGGCGAGCAGACCGAGCGCGGCAAGGTTCTGGATTGACCCGCCCGGGGAAGCCGCAGGAGAGATACTCCAGTCCCCCGCACCCCTGGGCGGCAGGCCGCCGGCCTCGGCCAGCTCAAAGTCCGTGCGCGCGAGATGACGGAGCATGGCATCGCCCGGATCCAACTGCTGCATCGTCTCTGTGACCGGACCGTAGGGCGTCGCACTGGCGAGGACACGTGCTGCCCCGGCCGGCGTGGCAAGGTCGGGTGCCCTTGGGACCGGCAAGTTCGTCTCCCTGACCGTGGTGGTCGGTGAAGACACGTTCGCCGCGAACCGGCTGGCCTGCACCGCCAGCGAATCGAGCACTTGCGGTGACGGCACGCCGGACACCCACGTCGTCGTCGGCGACCAAACCACGGCCGCGGCATCGACGGGATCGCTCACACCCCATGAAGATCGCAGTTCTGGTGCGCCGGTATGCACCAGTGCGAACCCGAGGGCTCCGTTGGCCAGCGAACCGTTGAACCCCCGTTCACGCAGCTCGGTGGCGAGTTCAGCCAGCCCCGGGTCCGCCGTGAATGCACTCTCGAGGGCTGCGAATCCCGACTCGGCCCACATCTCGAGGTGGGCAAGGGTAGTTGTCGGCGCCCTCTCGCGAAAGCGGCCATCGAAGTACCGGTGCGGATCGAACCCGTGCAGGGCATCTGACCAGCGGCCCGCGCGCCACAAGAAGGAGCGGGCCACGTCAGAGGCCGGTGAGTGAGGGGCACCAGGGCTTTGGCCGAAGGACCTCCCGTAAACATAGGCGGCTTCCCGGACATCCCCACGCTCAAGGGTCGCTTCGAGTTCGCGGGCGGCACCCTCGTGGTCCACAGAGAGAGCAGATTTCGAGCCGCGCCGGAACTTCGACGTTCGCAGGCCGATGGAGTCCCGTACGAGGTCCTGTGCGGCCGCGGGCAGTTCCGAGACGGATTGGCGGTCCAGCTGTTGAAGAATCTCCGGTGCGATACGAGGAGGCCGTCCGCCCGAGCGCATCGCTTGAAGGCGGTGGTAGGCGGCCTCGAGCTGCGCGAACGGTTCGGGGCGTCGCTCAAACCATCTCGCGGCCCTCAGGTTCAGGCCGGCCGTTGTGGAAGGTTCCCCGGCGTTGTACAGCAGTTCGAGCAAGGAGGCCCGCACGTCCGGCCGGTGGCGGACCCAGCCTGGCACGGCGTCAGGCTCAACCAGCCAGTGCTGAGTGGCCAGCGCCTCGAAAGCGGCGACTGCATCGGGCGCCCGCATGTCATCCAGCCCTACGTGCGGCGCCAGCACCTCGGCGATGACGTCGGGGTTGAGCCTGCGTATCAGGAGGCCGGGCTGCGCGAGTAGGCGCAGGTTCTCATCACCGGTTCGGGACAGCAGGAAGCGGTAGAGATAGACGGCCGCGAGGTCTCCTCGTCCGGAGACGCCCTCTAGCGCCATCGGTCCGGACTGGCGGACAGCCAAGGCAGCCAGCCGGAGCAGGAGCGGGATTCCATCGGATACTTCACGTATGCGCTGGAACATGTCGGACCCCGCGTCGTAGCGGCTGAGCAGGCGGTCGGCGTTCTCGTCGTCGAGTCCGCCCAGCTCGATCCGTTCGCCCACTCGTTCCGGCACACTCTCGAGTGCTGGCCCCCGGCCGGCCGCGATGACCGCCAGCGGGCGCAGCCCTTGTCTGCACAATTCGTCGATAGTCTCGAATAGGCGAAGCGGGTGCGTCTCTCCCCGGCCCCCAAGCACCTCAACCGTGTCGAGGATCAGCAGGACCGGGCGGCCGACGGCGCGGACGGTCTCGCCGAGCACCCGCGACAGTTCCTGGGGAATGTGCTGGCGCCCGGAACCCTTGATGTTTCCGTCCGGAGACGACCCGGCTCCCGCCGCTGCCAAGCGGGCTTGACGAAGCGGCGACGTGGTCGGACCCGACTCAAGCGCGACCTGGCGGCTTATCTCTACAGTGAGACCGACCTGGTCCTGAATGTCCAGTCCCCCACGGTCGAAGTCGAGCCGGACGACCAGCCACGGCGGGGCCTGGATGCCTGCGCGGCGGGCCGTCTCGTCGATGAGCGTCGATTTCCCGATTCCGGGAAGTCCGGTGATGTAAAGGGCGGCTACCGGCCCATCTGTGAACGGTCGGCTGAGCCAGCGTTCGGCCTGCGCAATCTCGGCGTGCCGGCCGTAGAAACCTCTGTCCTGCATCAGCTGCGCACGGGCGTCCGCATCAAAACGCCCCAGCGCAGAGCGGACGGATGCCAGGGCCTGGTGGGCGGCCGCCTGCGGGCCAGCGCGATCAAGCGCCGTGGCCACACGCGCGAGCGAGTCACGGTCCAGCGGTGGCTCCAGCAGGTGTGTGATTCCTGCTCCAGTGTAGGGGGACACCCCCGCGAGGGCGTCGAGTAGTGCCTCGGTAGCGGGATCCCGCGGATATTGGCGCCGCAAACGGATCTCCGAGTCGAGGGCCCCTCCGGCTTTCAACGCCGCAAGTTCGCGACGGCGCACGGTGCCGCGCATCAACCACCCGCTCGGTTTGCTCGTGTCACACGCGTTGGCCAGGTTGACGGTGACAGCCAGGGCGGCGTCTGCTGAGACATCACCGAGCATGTTCAGCAGCGCTCCCGGGTCGAAGGGACCGGAGAGCGCAGCAAACCTGCGGGCGCGTTCGATGAATGGGCGGGCCTCTTCGATGCTCATCCGCCGCCGCCCGTGATGAGTCGCAGGTCGGCCCTAAGGCGTTCGCTGACGGTAGCGAGCAGTTCCTGAGCGTAGAGACCGTTGACGTGAGGGAGGTCAAACAATGCACGATCGGTCGCGTACGCGACCCGGCCCTCCTCGACGGCGCCGGTCAAATCCATCGATGCGACGGTGAGCAGATCGAGGATGTCGGCGCGGCGGAAGTCTCCGATGAACTCGACGACGAGGCCGGGCGAGCGGTCAGTCTCAGTGGCCGGCAAACCTGCGAATTCGGGTCCTGGAAGGGTAAGCGTCTCGAGTCCTGCGATGACGAGCCGCAGCCGGGGTTTGGTGAGGGAGGCGCCGACGAGGCCTTCGATTGTGACGCGGGCAGCTTCCGTCAATGGCACCGTGGGATTGTCGATAAATAACCACACTGTCCTTCCTGCCTTGGCCGCTGCCGCCTCAATGGCTGCAGCAAGATTCTCTGCCCGTTCCCTGACAGCCGCTTCCGGTGGCGCCTTACCTGCTGCCGCGCTGGCTTGTTCGGCAAGGGGTTCGGGAAGGTCCAGTCCTTCGAGCCGCACTCTGCGGCGGATGTCGTCCACCAGGTCATCCACGATCTGATCCTGCATGATGCGGACCAGGCAATGCTCGGGGCCTCGGCGGACGAGGAGTTGTTGAAGGATGTCGTGGCTGAATCCGAGACCCGTCGAGGTGGATTCGATGACGGCCCGCTTGATCCGCACGCCACGGACGCGACCGGCGGCGTGGCCGGCCTCGGCGATGGCTTGGAAGAACTGGTTGCGGCCGATGACGAGAGGTCCGCTGACCGTCCCATCCAGCGACCAGAGCGTCAGTGGTGCTACATCGTTACGGACGTGGTCCACAATCGAATTGATAAAGCTCCCGGCGGGGATAAATCGTGCGCCGGCGTCGAACTCACCTTGATGGATCCCAATGAACTGGAGGTCTTTGTCAAAACACGCTCCGCCCGACGAGCCACCTGCCGTAGGGACGTTGTGACGCCATCGGGCTGTGACGTTACTGATCCTGGCCGCGAAGCCGAAGTCGATGACATGGTCCGTTCCACCCGGGAAGTGGATCAGGACAACTCGGCCCCTGTTTCTGGGCAGGGGTGGGGGCGACATGAGTCTTATGTGCCCGAGGTGGGTCGCAGCAGGCAGGACCATCTTCAGCAGGGCTACGTCGTGGCGGTCATTGACATCCGAGTCCTTGAGGGGTGCGCGGCTCTCATACTCAGCATCGCCGCATTCTGACTGAAATATTGTGGGGACCTTGATGGCGAACTTCATGTTGTCGGCAAGCAGGACCTCCAAGTTCGGCGCGGGTTCCTGCGGTTTCCCCGGTCCAGCGACGGCGATGACATGCCAGGACGTAAGGACCAGGCTCGGTCCAACGAGTACGCCGCTGCCGGCCACACGATTGTTCTTAAGTACCCTGCAGCGGAAGGCCTGGGCCTGGGCGAGGAACCGCCGCAGCTCCTCAGTGGGTATGACGCCGTCGGGATCGTCCAGGACGCTGTCTTCGAGCTGAAGGCCACGGGCGCGAAGGGCACCGACGAATGACGCCACGAGTCCCATGGCCTCAAGTTGTTCCAGCCAGAACTTGGCTGGATCCTTGTTCACGCGGGCAGCCACGACATTGATCGCCTCGACAGTCAGCGGGCTGTCTCCGGACTGGACCGCGAGGAGGGCGCCGGCCGCCTCTGCCGCATGATGACGGATGGTGTCCAGGATCGCATCTTCATCCACGTGCGGGACTCCTCAGATATGCGAACACGTTCCTTCCAATAATGGGTCACCCGGGCCAGTTGCTTTGGCCGTGTCGGACCAGGTCCACGAGCGCTCCACCGCCCGCGTAAACCAGGCGCGTAGGGTCCAAGCCGTCCTTTTCCTGACCGCTCAGAACCCCGACGCAGTAGGGGTTAGCGGTGTGGGGCCACAACGGACCACCGGACCAACCTGGACCGAGATCAGCACGCAGGGCGAATTCAATCTCTTTGCCGGGGCTGTCGTTGTCGATGTCGCGAACACCCATGTCGAGTTCCACCGCGGGCCTATCACCGTAGGTGCCAGGGTAACCGGAAGAGACGAACCGCTTGTTGTAGTACTCGTCTTCGTTGCTGAACGACGCCGCCCCCATCCACCCCAAAGCCCTGCCCAGCGGGTTGAACAGCTTGCAGATGATGTAGTCGTACCCGGTGACGCTTCCGTTCGTGTTGTAGCCGTGATAGGTCTGAACGAATGAGCTGCCGAAAGGCCGGGCGCCGTTTCGGTAGGCGGGAACGAACTCCATGCTCCAACTGGCGGCTCCCCACGGCGCAACGTGACCGGCCGTCAACAGCAGATTCGGTCCCACGAGTACGCCACTCCCCCGGCGGCCGTTGCTGTTATAGACGATTCCGACAGTGCACATCGGGTACAGCATGGGATTAGGCTCTTCGTGCACCGCAGGCGCGATGAACCGCTGCCCCTCCACCGAGAATGACTCATCAGAAGCCGGGTCGGTGACGGTAGCCCACGGTGGACAGTACGGCTCCGTCGTTTGCCCTTCATCAGGCGCCGTTTCAGGGGGACCCTGTTCGGTCTGTTCTTGTCCCGGAATCACCCTGAGCAGCATCTTGACGTCCTCGGGAATCTCCGGTCGGTCCAGAAGGTTCAGCGTAGGCGTGGTTTCAGTCATTGGATTTCCTGTCTCGTTTGCCTTGTTTTCCAACAAAGCCGGCAGCGCTCGGGGCCGGCTTCGAGGCGGTAAGCAGCCTCAAGCAGCGGGGGGCTGAGTGGGTCCGGCCCGGTCCGGGGGGTTCGAATCGCCCGGTGCAGGAAGCCGGACGTGCCAAGCGCTCACGCAGGTCATATCGCCTCACTCGGACGGGCTCATGCAGTGTTTCCAGTAGACGCCCATGGCGTTACCGCCGCGTTATTGGGAGGCCCGCTATGGGGAGGTGGGTTGCCCTGCGGTGCTACTTTACCGCAGGGCCAGCCCCGTTCCGCGATTCGTATCAGGTGCTGGATGCGGGTTCATTCCGGCGAGGCATCGTCATTGGGCGGCCGGGCCATAGGCGCGCACTCCAACCTGTGCATGGGTGCCTTGAACATGCTGGGCTACGAATCAGCGGCAGAGCTATCTCCCTGAAGCGTAAGGGTTCGTCGTCCAGGGTTTCCACCGGTTTCCCTGAGTACAGCCGGCGGCGCGTTCGCCAGGATGACGATCCACTGTCTCTCCCCAGAGCAGTTACAGCCGCCGGCCGCGCCCCACACCTACCGGGCGCGGCACTTCTTTAGGCTGACACACTTGATGCTGACACTCTCGGCCGGTGTCTTCCTCAAACTCTGTGTGACTCGCAGCGCTAAATGGTGGTGTTTTCGCAGCGCTATTTGTCATCCGCTCACGCGCAACCTCGATCAGACGGATGCCAACACCCTGGCGGCGGACTCGTACCGCGACGATGGTGTCCTCGACGAACGCGTGGACAAGTCCGTCCCAAATGATATTGACGATGCCGACCAGTCCGTGGTCGTCGCGCGCGGTGACCCAGCCGAGGCTGAGTCGATCGAGTTGATCGTTCCAGTCATCATCGAAGAGGCGGTGTTCAAACGCTTCGGCATGTAGCGCATTGACTTCTTGATTGGTGAACGATCCGCGCCATTCATAGAGGAAGGGATAGAGATCAGAACTAGGCAATGTGAGTGGCTCCTGGGAGAGGAGGCCACAAACAGGTGGCCTCTAGTGAGTGCGGTGGGAAGGGCGAGACATATTCATCAGCTGCTCCCTTCGACTTCTCGCAACGAGCCGTTGCTGCCTCGAGAATAGCACCGCTTCTGACGCCCTCAAGCCGGTCGCCCACCGGGGCAAGTGATACCCAAAATTTCCGAATCAGGATTGTCAGTTTCAGAAGTCGTCTGCACACGCGCCCGCGGAATTCCGGGGTAGTGCAGACGATTGTGGACATGAAAATGTCACAAGTCCCCTGCCCGATAATGCATTCCGCTCAATAGTCGCCTGCACTAACCGTCACTTTTCAGAAGTCGACTGCACCAGCCAGCAACAACTACTGCGCGAAGCCCGCCGTAGCGCCTGCAGCCGGCTCCCCGGCAGAGCATCGGCATGGAGACAGTGTCTGAAAGGACGGCGCTGTAATGCGCACCAAGGACGAACCACTCGTCATTCCGGCATGGATCCAGACAGCGATGTCGCCGGCTCGTTGATGTCGCGGTAGACGGTCGAGCGCGCGACGGAGAAGAGCTCAGCTAATTCCGCCGTCGCGTGTGTCCCCGCCCGGTAAACGGAGACCAGGTGTGCTTCCTGTTTCTTGGAGAGCTTGGGTTGTTTCCCACGCAGGCGGCCCTTTGCCTTGGCAACGGCCATGCCTTCGCGGGTCCGTGCCCGGATCAGGTCTGCTTCGAATTCGGCGTCCATGGCCAGAACATTGAAGAGGAGCCGTCCTACGGGATCGGTGGGGTCGTGGACGGAGCCGCCGAGGCTGAGCTTGACTTCGCGGCGGGTGAGCTCATCCACTATGTCCTTGGCGTCGCGCAGGGACCGGGCCAGGCGGTCAAGTTTGGTGGGTCACGACCAGGTGTCCCCGTCCCGGCAGGCTGCCAGCGCTTCCCGGAGTCCGGGCCGTGCCCGGTTGGTGCCGGTCAGGCCTTGGTCGGTGAAGGTCTTGTCCGGCGACACCCCCAGAGCGGCCAGGGCGTTCTTCTGGGCGGTGAGGTCTTGGTCGTTGGTGGATACGCGCGCGTATCCGATCAGGAGTCCGGTCATGGTCTTGAACGTACCGTTTATCCCCCCGCGTCACCGGGCATTTTCTCGGGCGGGTGTTACGGGAATCGGCCGACCCCGGAAAGCCGGTGAATCATGATTCGGAAATTTTGAGTATGCCTTGCCCCGGTGGGCGACCGGCTTACGGGCACGGTTCGTGAGCGTCGCTATGCGGAGGCTCTTAGGGGCTCGAGGGCGGCTAGGACGAGGTCGAGGCCGAAGATGAACTCCTCTGCCGGGTCGTAGCCGGCGGCGACGAGCGCCGCGGCGGACTCGTTGAGGTAGGGGAACTCGTCAGGAGGAAGCTGGGGCAGGTAGACGTCCTTGGCCATGTCCGCGAGCTCGTCGGCGGTGTCGAACGGCAGGCTGGCTGCCTGCAGGGCGTAACCGTAGACATAGCTGTCGAGCAACCAGTTGGCGTGCGTCGCCATCAAGACCGGGAAGCCGGCCCTTCGCAGGCAGGCAGTGACCGCCTCGTGGTGGCGGAGGTTCGCGGGCCCCGGCGATGTCCGCGACTCCAGCAGGCCGATCGCCCACGGGTGGCGTGCAAGAACCTGTCGGGCAGATACTGCCCGCCGTCGCATCGCCGACTGCCAGTCGGCCTCTTCGGGCGGGAGCTCGATCTCCTCGAACACGATGTCGATCATGGCGTCCAACAACTCCTCCTTGCTCGCCACGTAGTGGTAGAGCGACATCGCGCCCGCGCCGAGCGCGCCAGCCAGCCGGCGCATGCTCAGCCCGTCGATCCCCTCGCGGTCGGCGAGCCGGACCGCCTCGACCACCACCCGCTGCTTGCTCAGCCCCGCGTCTGACGCGACCTGGCGTTGTTCCCTCGCAGACACGGTTCTCCTCGCTCTCTCGTACCTCTTGACAATCGTACATCGTACGCTCACGATCATAGTACGCCGTACGACGTACGGTGTACGAGCCGGCGAGAGTCGCGGCTCGGACGTGAGGAGGCTTCTGTGCGAATCGAACAGCGATCGAATGCCGGAGCAGGCCTGGTGCCGTGGGCGTGTCCGGCCGGGGCGGCGATGATGCGGGCCGCCGTACAGCACCGCTACGGCCCGCCCTCAGTGCTCGAGTTGTCGGAGGTCGGGGTGCCGCTGCCTGATCGGGGCGATGTGCTCGTCCAGGTGGGCGCGGCCGCGGTACATCCCGGCGACTACTTCGTCATGACCGGTGAGCCGTACGTGGTGCGCCTGGTGTTCGGGCTCCGCCGGCCGCGCCACGGCATTCCTGGCAGGGATCTCGCCGGCGTGGTGGCAGCGGTCGGGAAGGATGTCACCGCTCTGCGCCCCGGCGACGAGGTGTTCGGCTGGAACACCGCTGGAACGCTCGCGGAGTTCGCCTGCGTCCCGGCGGACAACCTCGTGTCCGTGCCTGCCAACCTCTCGGTCGTGGATGCGGCAGCGGTGCCCACGTCGGCCATGGCGGCATTGCAGGCACTGCGCGAGATCGCGAACGTTCTACCGGGCCAGACGGTGCTGGTCACGGGCGCGTCGGGCGGCGTGGGCTCCTTCGCCGTGCAGATCGCCAAGGCGTTTGGCGCCGAGGTGACGGGTGTGTGCAGCACCGGCAACGTCGGCTTGGTCCGGTCGCTCGGTGCCGACCACGTCGTTGACTACACAAGGACCGACTTCACCCGCACCGAGAAGCGCTACGACGTCATCCTCGACAACGTGGAAGCCCAGCCCCTGGCGGCTGTCCGCCGAGCGCTGACGCCCACCGGCACCCTCATCCCTAACAGCGGACGCGGCGGCCGCTGGCTCGGCCCCCTCGGCCGGATCGTCAAAACGCGCGCGCTGTCCGGGTTCACCCGTCAGCAACTGAAGCCCTTCTTGTCGGTCGAGAAGCGCCAGGACCTGCTCACCCTGGCCGACCTCCTCGCGACCGGGCAGGTCACGCCCGTCATCGACCGCACCTACCCCCTCGACGAAGCAGCCGACGCCCTCCGCTACGTCGCGGCCGGCCACACCCGGGGGAAGGTCGTGATCACCGTCTGACGACCGGACCAACGAGAACGACCCAACCCGTGCGTATGCACGCCCAGACCTGCCGCCACTCCGGCGGACAGACCGCTCCTCTTGAAAGACGAACCGATGACCATCCGAATGAAAACCTCGAACCTGCTCGACAACCCACCGATCCCCTTGCAGGCCAAGCTCGCGGCAGCCTGGACCAGCTTGATGTTCTTCGTCATCTACATCGACTACTTCCATCTCTACCAGCCCGGCGAAATCGACTTGATTCGCGGTGGCGTCATCTTCGAGTTCGACATCAGCGGGACATTGATGTCCATTTTCTTCGTGATTATCGCGATCCCGGCCCTGATGATCATGCTCTCCATGACGCTGCCCGCCCGTGTGAACCGCGCCACGAACCTCGTCGTGGCATCACTGTACATCCCCGTCATGGTGTTCAACGCGGCAGGGGCGTCCTGGGAGTATGCGTTTTACTACGCCCTCACTATCGGAGTCGAGGTGCTGATCCTGGCCTTCATCCTGCACTCCGCCTGGACCTGGCCCCGAACCCCCGCCGTCCCAGCAGGTCCCGCGACGACCGACCTTCGACAGGACCTTCGACAGTAGGTATCCGTGTAAAGTTCTACGGCGTGAAGCCCGCCGCCGCAGGCACCGGGCCGACCGTGACCAGCTCAGTCGCGGTATGCGCAGAGAACCTGCTCACGAACGGTCCGGCGTCCGCCGCTGAACGGGTCCGGTTAATCGACATGCGTCCCAGTTGGGGATCGGTCTACGGTGCGCCTCAGTCAGACGCCAGCGGCTCTGTCCATTCATCTGCTGGCAGCCTTTCTCCCAGCAATGCGGATTGACCTGATCCAAGAATCATCGCGGTGTCGGTCGACTTGTCTGACGAGCTCGCGACAGCGTCAGCAGGGAGGTAAAACGCAGCGCAAGCCGTCACCGTCTCGCCAAACGGCGACGATCTTTGGCGACCTGGTACTGGCCGCTGTGTGCTGGCCAAGTCTCGCCCGCACCTCAACATCCCTGGTGGCTGCACCATCGAGTTTCACGAGGCGCAGCCAGTCCCCGGATGGTGAGCCCACGCCACGTAGCTGCAGGATGCGCGCCGATTCGGCTCCGCCTGCACTGCAGCTACGGGGCTCGGATCCCGTCCGGATCTACGACCCACCAGAGCCCCCCGTGGGTCGAGACGTTGTGGCACTTCACCTCGCCAGGCCCCTCGTGCGCGTAGAAGTAGAGCGGATGCCCGTTGTAGGTGACTTGGGTCGTGCCGTCCCGCCGCTTCGTCGTCCCCAGCAGTGCTGAGTCGACCTCGCCGCTAGCGGTCGGCGCTCCGTCAGTCAGCACGGGTGGCCACGCTTCAGCGCAGTCGTCGTAACACTCCGGCGTGATGCTCTCCTCACTCTCCCAGATATAGATGGCCTGCTTTTTGGCATCGAAGAGCATCTGGCCGAAGTCGCTCGCGGCTGTGGTGATCGTGGTGCCCGGCTCTCGCGCGCTGGATGGCTGACTCGGCGGGGGTTGAGGGCTCTCAGGTGTCGTTGTGCTCGCGCTCGGCGGCGGGGTAAAGTCCGGGGCCTCGCTCGGGGTGTTGCTTGCGCAAGACGACGCGACGAGTGCGAGGACCACCGCAGCCGCCGCTCGCAGTCCGGGTCTGGACACGCTGTGCTCCTATCGGCAGGAGCGGGCGCCCCCGGCCAGGTCTTCGGGGTTGGTGATGATCAGACAGTGGGGCAGTTCGGTTCCCATCATCTCAGCCTTTGTCGAAAATCGGCGGGCGGAAGGCGGCGAGTCCGGTCGCGGGGGACTGCCACCCGACTCGCCTCTGTCAGTGAGCGGCTGTGGCCCTCAGTGTGCGGGGCGACGGCGCCCGGCAAGCAGGACGGTGCCGAGCAGCAGCTTCAGGACGACGAGGCCGAAAATCGCGCCGTACAAGGGGTCGCTTCAGAAAAAGGAAAAAATCGTACGCTAAGGCCGCGTGGAGAAAAGTAACGGCTGGAGCGCAGCTTGTCGATGGAAGCGGGCCAAAGTCCGCCCGTAGGGGGAACGCTCAACGGGAATCTGCAAGACTTGCCCAATGATTACCGAACACGCGCTGCTGCCCGTCATTTCCGGCCAGGAAGAAGACTTCGAGGCAGCAATCGATCGCGCTCGTTTGATAATTTCGTCAATGCCCGGCTTTGCCTCGTTGTCGCTCTCGCGCTCGATTGAAACTCCCAACACGTACTTACTCCTCGTGGAGTGGGACAGTTTGGAGGACCACACTGTTGGCTTCAGGGGATCCCCGCAGTATCAGCAGTGGCGGGAAATCCTGCACAAGTTCTACGAGCCGTTTCCTTTAGTCGAACACTACGAGCTCGTGAACTCTGCTCCTCGGTAGAGCGCTCACAGGCTGGCCGTCGTCCCGGTAGGGGGATCTTCAGGCGGGACAACCTGGGTGCAGCGAATTTGTCCCGCTCAAGGATCTCCTAGTGGACCGTGCCGCGGAGGGTCCCCACGCAGAACTGGCCTTAGCTTCCATATCAAGTGGCAGGCAACAGCGTGTCCCTGTTCCAAGAACTGGCACGCACTGTTGCCTCATGTTCGTTGTGGGTCGCGCTCGGCCGCGGGTCCTAGGGCGCGGTGTCGGCCTGGTGGAGGTCGGCCGGATTTGGTGGTGCGTCATGGTGTGGGTGGCGGTTATCTATTGTTGAGGTTTGATTGTCGGCTTCCAGCTAGTTTCTGAGGGGCGCTTCGCTCCGCCGTGGGGACGGAAAATTTGGCCGTGTCAGGTCTGTTCCCAGGGATATCTGGTGCTGGCGGCCGCTCAGGGGACAGACTTGATGTGTGTGTTTCGGTCGACCCCGATTCGTCTATGGTGCCGGTGAGCCTGTCGGCTAGTTTGGTGGTGGAGGGCACAGCTTTGTTGTCCGCGGGACCGTGGACTGTTGCCTTTGAGCACGAATGTCAGATTTGTTGTTTTATCCGCCTTCCCCGGAACGCATGCACCTTGATTCCTGCCGGAATGACTGG